>DASVSP010000106.1:0-18920 GCA_036388065.1 Allosphingosinicella sp. | reverse complement strand
TTCCTCTCCCCTTTTACCGGGGCAACCGGGTTACCGATTGAGAAGACGCAGACGGGTCGGGCAAAACCGCCCCGCCGGTGAAGGGCCATATATGGAGGCTGTTTGCCCCCGTCAATGGCTTTTTTCGGAAACTTCCCAACTTCGTTTCGGCTGTCCGGACCGGGATCCGGGGTCGCCGCCGCATCGCCTCCGCGGCGTTAAGCCGGGCGCCGATGCGAAGCTGGAGGGTTTCCGAAAAACCGCTTCTCGTTTCCGATCCGCGCCTTCTTCAAACCTATTTAGTCGGGGCTGATCCCGCCTTCAAGGTCCTCGTAAAACTTTTTTCAAAGATGTCAGCGGCTTAGAACCCGAAGGTGCCGACCGCCGCCGACGAGACGCTGATCTAGGTAAGGTTCTGCCGGGTGACAACCCCCCGAATCGCGGCAATATCGAAAAATTCAAAAAAGTGTCATTGCCCGCCTTCAGCTCGCTCGGGCTTTTAAATCCTCCCCTGCATTTGCAGGGGAGGGGGACCATGCGAAGCATGGTGGAGGGGCTCTAATGACTCCGAAAGACCCCTCCACCGCGCTCCGCGCGGTCCCCTCCCCGAGAAATCTCGGGGAGGATTTTAGAAGGAACAGGCCTCAGCTACGCTCTCAGGCGCTCTGGATATAAGCGCGCATCGCCTCCGCTTCCTGCTCGATGCGGCTGATCCGCCAGGCGACGAGATCGCCGATCGAGACGAATCCGATCAGCCTTTCGCCCTCCACCACCGGGAGATGGCGGATCCGGCGCTTCGTCATCTGAGACAAAGCGGCGAGTGCGGACACCTTCGATTCGATGGTGATCGCCGGCGCCGTCATCACCCGGCTCACCGGCCAGTCGAGCATCGCGGAGCCGTCGCTCGAGAGACAATATATGACGTCGCGCTCCGAGATGATCCCGACCACCCGCTCGCCGTCCAGCACCGGCAATGCGCCGATTCGCCTGCCGGCAAGCAGAGCTACTGCGTCGCGAACCCGCGTTTCGGCCCCGACGCTGACGATTTCGCGGGGCTTTCCTTCGAGTATGGCGGCGATGGTCATGGGCCTTCACTCCTCTTTTTCGCCCGACTCGGGTTGAATCATCCCATGGGAGAGGCCCAAATGCAAAGCATGCCCCGCCACGATCCGATCCCGCCCAAGCCCGAGGCGCCAGCCCTCGCCTGGTCCCGCTACAGATATATGATGAAGTGGATGGCCCTGGCCTCGGCGATCGCCGCGGCGCTCGCCGTCGCCTATCTCAAGGCGACGAGCGACGCGATGCCGTGGCAGATGGTGCTCGCGACCGTCGCCGGGGTCGGGCTCTCCGTGCTTCTTGGCACCGCTCTGATGGGGCTCGTCTTCCTCTCCGACCGGACCGGCCATGACGAGGCGGCGTCAGGCAAGGAAGGCGGCCGGTGAGCGAGGCCAAGAGCGAGCCGATACTGCGGGTGGTGCCGCGGCCGGGGGACATCAACGCCAACGGCCACATCTTCGGCGGGTGGGTGCTCAGCCAGATGGACATCGCCGCGGGCATCGTCGCGTCGCGCCGGGCGGACGGCCCGGTGGCAACCGTCGCCATCGAGGCGATGGAGTTCATCGCCCCGATCCTGCTCCAGGACATCATCTCGGTCTACGCGCGGATCGAGCGCACGGGCCGATCGTCCATGGCGATCAGGATCGAGGTGATCGCCGATCGGGAGCGCGGCAGCCGGCAGGTCAAGGTCACCGAAGGAGTCTTCACCTTCGTCGCCCTCGATTCGGGCAACCGCCCGAGGCCCCTGCCGAGCCTCTGAAGGAGCGCTCAGCCCGTCGCACAGGCGCCGACGTACCAGCCGCCGCCGCCCTGTTTTGACTGAAGCTGCCCACCTCGTCATGCCGGTGACGATTCCAGCTCAACAGGACCAGCTCTAGAACCCGGCGAAGCGGTAGCGCAGGGTGGCGCGCCCGTTGGCCGGGATCGTCACCGCCCATAACGGACGTCCGTGGCGGCGGCCGAGCGCGGTCTCCGACACCAGCTTCATCGCGCCTTCGGCCAGGAGCGCCTCGAATCGGACCGGCGCCGGCTGGGCATTGCTGACGGTGAGCTCCCACTCGCCGCCTTCTCCCGCGCCCGGGACGAGCCTGACCGCCTCGGCCACCACCGAATTCGCGGCTCCGACCAAGATTTCGAGATCCTCGCCCACCGCCTTGTCGTCGACCGAGCCTCGGCCCAGCAAGAGGGGGCGGGAGCTGCCGGTGCCGAACAGGACCAACCGCCCCGCGGGCAACGGCAGGCCGAGCCCGGCGGCGGAGTCGTTGCGCGTACTGAGCACCCGAATCACCCGCAGACCCTGGGGATTGGGAGAGTAGGCGTCGAGTCGATAGACCGTGTCGACCTTGACCCCCTGCCGGGAGAGAAGCGCCACCTGCTTCTGGCTTCGGGCCGAGACCGTCACCCGCTCCGGGATCCGGTAGAGCTTGAGGTCGCCCAGATCCTCCTGCTGCGCCATCATCGCCGGCGCCGGCGGGGGCGGGGGAGCCGGCTCGGGCAGGGGCGCCATAGCCAGGTCCATCATCATCCGGGAGCCGGTGACGACGATCTCCTCCTTCTCGAACTCCTGCTCGACAAGGTCGCTGGTGGTGGTTCCCGAAGGCCAGCATCTGAGCACCAGTGGCGGAGCCTGCGGCCTTTGCGGGCTGTAGGCGCTTCGGTTGATCCGGCCGGCGACGGCCTGGGTGTCGGCCTGGCGGAAGCCGGTCTCGTCGCCGTTGGCGAGGGTCAGCCAGGCGAACAGGTCCATGCTCGCGCCGTCGGGGGAGAGCCTGGCGACGTAATCGGCCTGCCAGTCGAAGCCGCTGGCGATGTAGGAGAGCGTGACGGCGGCTCGGACGGCGCGGGGGCTTCGGACCCGGACCGACAGGGTCGGCTTTGCGGACAGTCCCGCCGGCACCCGGTCGTAGACGAGGGTCGAGGGAAGGCCGTCGCAGCGCAGGGATTCGATCCCGTCGGGGGTCTCGAGCACGACCGCCCCGCCGGCGCCGGAGCGGACCACCGCTTCCGTGCGGCGCACCGCGCCCGTCGAAAGCGAGGTCCGGCGCAGATTCACCCGACGTCCCAGCGCGGCGTCGAGCAGGCTCGCCGGGGAGAGCAGCCAGGCGTCCTGATTCTTCTCGACGACCCCCTTGGGGAATCCGCTGACGATTGCGCTCTCGGGCAGTATCCCGCCCGCGACTCCTTCGAAGCGGACGTCCGATTCGCCGGCCGGAATCGAGATTCGCCGAGTCTCGGTGACGAGCGCGAAGCCGTTCAGCCAACGAAGGTTCATCGCCTCGTCCGCTCCCCGGCCGGGCGCCCGGTAGACGGTGACGGCGACCGACACGGGTCCCGGCGACGTCGCGACCGGCGGAGCGGCGCCGGCCGTCGCGGCGGCGCCCGACAGCAGCAACACCAGGATGGCGCGAATCACGCCCGCGGCCGTCAGTAAAGCGTGTCGAAGGTGGCGGTGACCGTCGCCTCGCCGTTCGCCGGGACGGTCACCCGCCACATCGTCTCGTCGGCGTTGCGCCGCTCGCTCTTCCGGCTCTCCTCGACGATCCGGACGTCGCCCCAAAGGCCCGACTGGATGAGGTCGACGGTCGCCGGCTGCGATCTGGCGTTGGTCAAGGTGTAGCGCATCGTCGTGCGCCAGCGGCTGCTCGACATCCGCTCGCGCTTCTCGACCACCGGCCGGACCTTGACGTCGAAGGCCTGGCCCGTCGTGATCGCGATGTCGGAGCCCATCGGGGTGTGGCCGATCTGGTTCTCGCCGATGAACTGGGCGTTGCCCCGCTTATCCTTCATGTAGACTCGGACCGTCCCGGCCGGGAGCGCGTCGCCCAGCCCCTGGTCGCGCGAGCTCGAGAATTGAAGAACCGTGTCCGCGCTCGACGCCTGGTCGAGAGTCCCGAGCCAGGAATTGCGGAAGACGTAGGCGCGACGGCCGGCGGCCCCGGCGACGTCGAGGAAGCTGACCTGCTTGGTCTGCTGGTTGGCGATCGTGGTGCGCTCGCGAAGCGGGTAGAGATAGAAATCGCCGAGAGTCTCGCGCCCCGGAGTCTCGGTGCCCGGGCGGTTGCCGGGCGGCGGCGGAAGCCGGTAGCCGCCATCGTGAGGATTGTAGCCATTCCTGCCGCCGATCTCGCCGGCGACGAGCAGCGTGTCGGCATTGTCGAAGGTGGTTCCGGTCGTGTTGGTGAGGGTCACCCAGCCCTGGACGTCGATCCTGCCCGCGGCTTCGTCGAACAGGGTGACATAATCCGCCTTCCAGCTCATGCCCGGGGTGAGATAGCTCAAGGTCACCGGACGCGCGCCGGCTCGGGCGCTTTCCAGGGTGACCGACAAGGTCGGCCGCGCGCGCAGATTCTCGGGCACTCGATCGAAGATGGCGCGGACCGGGAGACCGTCGTCGCGCAGCACCTCGATCCGGTTGCCGATCTGGAGAACCACGCCGCCATTGACCGCCAGCACCTTCGCCCGCTCCCGGGTCTCGGCGCCGGTCGCCGGGTTGGTCCGAAGCAGGGTGATCTCCTCGCCCACCGCCTTCTCCATGAGCTTGGAGGGGGAAAGCAGGTCGAAATCGAAATTCTGCTCGACGATCCCTATGCCCTGCCCGCTCAGCGTGACCGTTTCCGGGCTGATCTGGCCGGAGACGTTGGGGAATTCCTGGCGGGAGCGGCCGGCGGGCAGGTCGAGCTGCCTGGTGTCCTGAACCAGCGCCAGATTCTGGTTGTAGATGGTGACTGCGAGGTTGCCCGGCTGGGGGCTGGCCGGCTGGGGGCTGGCCGGTTGAGGCTGGCCGACTGCGGGCGCGGAAAGCGCGAGGCCCGCGGAGAGGAGGAGTAGGCTACGCATGGATGCTCCCTGGCTCAGTCGGCGGGCAACATGATACAGTGTAACCTCCCCGTCAACATCGGGGGTGAGGAAACTTCTTCCGTCGTTGCGAGCGAAGCGAGGCAATCCGGCTGCGTCCCGGAGAAGTCGCTCGATCGCTTCGTGGCTGCCGCGTAGGCAGTTTGTTCTGAGCGCCGCCGCGGGCGGCGTCGAAGGGCTGCTCGCAATCACGCACCCAGAAAAAAGGCGGCGGCCCCTTGGGACCGCCGCCTTTCGACTTGGCGATTGCGGAAACGTCAGGCCGCGGGAGCGATCTCCGCGTCGCCTTCCTCGGCGCGCGGGCGCCGGGTGCGGCGGCGCGGCGCCTTGGCGGGCGCGTCGCCTTCGACGACCGATATGGCCGGAGAGATGGCCGGCGGAAGCACGTCGAGCGAAATCGTCCGCTCCTCGGAATCGTTATGCGCTTCGACTCGGGGCTCGGGGCGTTCGCGACGGGGACGAAGGCCTTCGGGCCTGCGCTCGCCGTTGCGCTCCTCGCGCGGCTGGAACTCGCGGCGGGGGCGCTCGGCACGCTCCGGCTGCTCGGCGCGTTCGGCCCGCTCCGGGCGGTCATTGCGTTCCGGACGATCGTTGCGCTCGGGCCGATCGTTGCGCTCGAACCGGTCATTGCGCTCGGGCCGGTCGTTGCGCTCGGGCCGGTCGCTGCGTTCCGGACGATCGTTCCGTTCGGCTCGCTCGGTCCGGTAGCCGCGGTCGTCGCGATTGCCTCGGTCGTCTCGGATATCGTCCTCGTCGCCGTCGTCGCCGTCGGCGGCCATCGACTCGTCCTGATCCTCGTCCTCGTCGGATCCGTAATCGTCGCGGCGGGGGCGCTGCTCCTCGAACCGGGCGCGGCTCTCGTTCAAGACGCGATAATAATGCTCGGCGAACTGCAGCCAATATTCGGACTGCACGCGGTCGCCCTGAAGCTGAGCGTCGCGCGCGAGCGATTTGTATTTCTCGAGCAGCTGGGCGGCATTGCCGCGGGAGCGGTTGTCCTGCCGGTTGCCCACATTGGACGACTGGTTCGGCGAACGGGGTCCGCTGCCGCCGCGGCCGCGACGGCGGCCGTTCTGACGATTGTTTATCAAATGAAGGTCCTCGTCCTCGTGGTCCTATTCACGCCACCGTGACAACCGGGCCCCTCCCGGCCGCTTATTTAGCACGACACCCGGGCAGGGCCGCGCACGCGGCCTCCGCCACCTCACGCTGCGAACGTCCTGGGACGCCTAAGCAATCGGGGGTCGGCGACGGATGGCCTCACGCAAGCTTCGCTGTGAAGAGCCCCGTCCCTGACCCCTATGTAGCTATGACCGCACATAAATCCAAGCGGAAAGATGATGACGTGGATTAACGACTTAGCAGCAGGCAGCGCTCGATTTCGTTAAGGTCCCGGAGTGACTTGATCCTGAATGCGGTGGGATCGAACAAGGCGGCCACGGCGTCGCGCTGGCCGGCGCCCAGTTCGATGCACGCCAGGCCGAACGGGGCGAGCAGCCGCGGAATCTCGGGAGCCAGCCGGCGATATTCGGAGAGACCGTCGGCGGCGGCGAACAGCGCTTCGGCCGGCTCCCAATCGGCCACGTCGCGTGGAAGATCCGCGCCGGTTCCGACATAAGGCGGGTTGCACAGGATGAGGTCGAACGTCCCCTCGATTCCCGCTCCCCAATCGCCCTGCCGGAAGGAACTCCGCCCGGCGAGGCCGAGCCGCTCGGCGTTGCGGCGGGCGTAAGCGAGCGCGGCCTGCGACGCGTCGACGCCGAGCCCCGTCGCCTCGGGCCACTGATCGAGAGACGCGAGCAGCAGCGTCCCCGGCCCGGTGCCGAGGTCGAGAATGCGCTTCGGACCCGCCTCGCCGAAATGGGACAGGGCCGCTTCGATCAGAGTCTCGCTGTCCGGCCGCGGGACGAGCACTCCCGGCCCGACCTCGAGCTCGATGGTCCAGAAGCCGCGGCGCCCGATGATGTAGGCGACAGGCTCGCCGGCTTCGCGGCGGGCGAGGAGGGCTTCGAACTGCTCCGGCGCCTCTCGGTCCTTGTCGCCCATCAGCAACGCTTCGCGCTCAACCCTCAGAGCATGCGCCATCAGCAGCTCGGCATCCAGGCGAGGAGTATCGCTGTGCGGCGCCAGGCGCCTGGTCGCGGCGGCGAGCGCGGTTTGCAGCTTCATCGACATTCGATCGCGCCGGGCTGCTCAAATCCTCCCCTGCATTTGCAGGGGAGGGGGACCATGCGAAGCGCGGTGGAGGGGAGTTGCGGAAGAACCCCTCCACCGCCCTTCGCGCGGTCCCCCTCCCCGAGAAATCTCGGGGAGGATTTTGGGTCACGTCTCATCCAAGCTCGCCAGGCGCTCGGCCTCGTCCTCGGAAATGAGCGCGCCGATCAGCTCGTCGAGCTGGCCTTCCAGTATCTCGGGAAGGCGGTGCAGGGTGAGATTGATCCGGTGGTCGGTGACCCGTCCCTGCGGGAAATTGTAGGTCCGGATACGCTCCGACCGGTCGCCCGAGCCGACCATCGACTTGCGCGCTCCCGCCCGCTCGGAGGCGAGCCGCTCGCGCTCCTGCTCGTAGAGCCGGGTGCGGAGCACCTTGAGGGCCTTGGCCTTGTTCTTGTGCTGCGACTTCTCGTCCTGCTGGATGACGACCAGACCGGTGGGGAGGTGGGTGATCCGGACCGCGCTGTCGGTGGTGTTGACCGACTGGCCGCCCGGCCCCGAGGAACGATAGACGTCGATTCGCAGGTCCCTCGCCTCGTCGATCTGGACGTCGACATCCTCGGCCTCGGGAAGAACCGCAACCGTCGCCGCGGAGGTATGGATCCGACCGCCGCTCTCGGTGACCGGAACGCGCTGGACCCGGTGAACTCCGCTTTCATATTTCAGCCGGGCGAACACCCCCTGTCCCCGGACCGACGCCACCACCTCCTTGTAGCCGCCCACTTCCGCGGAGCTCGCCGAGATGAGCTCCACCTTCCAGCCCTGGTTCTCGGCATAGCGCTGGTACATTCGGAAGAGGTCGCCGGCGAAGAGGGCCGCCTCGTCGCCGCCGGTGCCGGCCCGGATCTCGAGCATCGCCGGGCGCTGGTCCGCGGTATCGCTGGGCAGCAGCTTGAGCGCCAGCGCCCGCTCGGCCTCGGGAAGCTGCGCCTGAAGGGCGGCAAGCTCCTCGCCCGCCATGTCGCGGATGTCCGGGCTCGGATCGGCAAGCATCTCGGCCAGCAACTCGATCTCGGCGCGGATCCGCCTGACCTCGCGCGCGGCGACCGCTACCGGCTCGATCTCGGCATAATCCTTGGAAAGCCGCACGAACTCGTCGGGCGCCACCCCGCCCGCCGACATCGCGTTCTGAAGCTCCTCGCGCCGAGCCTCGATTGCGGCGATCTTCTCGGCGGAGATTGAGGTCATGGGCGCGGCAGCCTCAAGCGCATGTCGACGCGAGGTCTACCTTCGCCAAGATCCGGATCGTCTTCGACCGCGCCGAACAAAGATCTGATCCTTTCCTCGATCTCAACCGCGGCGTGATCGTGCGGCGCCAGTTTCCGGATTCGAAGGTTCATGGTCCACGGGTCGTTCTCCTGATCGGCCCACACCTGGACCACCAGGGGAATGCCCCGGCTCTTGGCCTTGTCGAACAGCTTCTTTGGCGATCCGCGGAAAGCCGAGGTGACCACCTCGCCGCGCCGCCTCAGGAATGCACTCAGAGCTTGGCCTTGTTTCTCCGCGCCGGTTTCCTCAACGATGACGGCTACGTCCGGCCTTTCCGAGGAAACGGTTTCGGTAAGCATTCCCAGCCGCTCGATCCCGGCCGCCCAGCCTACGGCGGGCGTGTGGGGACCGCCGAGGCTCTCCATCAAACCGTCGTACCGGCCTCCAGCGATCACCGCCCCCTGCGCGCCCAGCCGGTCGGTGACGAACTCGAACGCCGTGTGGCGGTAATAATCGAGGCCGCGCACCAGGCGGGAATTGCGGGTCCATGACACGCCGGCCGCATCTAGCCCGCCGGTCACTTCGCTGAAGAAGCCGGCGGCCTGCGCCGTGAGGAACGCGTCGATATCGGGAGCGCCGTCGGCGATCGGACGGTCTCGAGGATCCTTGCTGTCGAGAATGCGCAGCGGGTTCTTGTCGAGCCTGGCAAGGCTGTCCTCGCTGAGATCCGCCCGATTCGCCTGAAAATGGTCGACCAGTGCCGATCGCCAGGAAGCGCGAGTCTCTTCGTCCCCGAGGGTGTTGAGCTGCAGGGTGACCCCTTCCGCTATCCCGAGGTCGCGCAGCAACTGGTCGGCAAACGTGAGAAGCTCGACGTCGGCCGCCGGGCTGTCCGTCCCGATGATCTCGGCGTCCAGCTGGTGGAACTGGCGGTAACGCCCCTTTTGCGGCCGCTCGTAGCGGAAGACCGGGCCATGGGTGGCGATCTTCACCGGAGCGTGCTGCTGCCAGCCTTCGGAGAGGTAGGCCCGGCAGATCCCGGCGGTGAATTCGGGCCTGAGGGTGAGGCTGTCTCCGCCGCGGTCCTCGAAGCTGTACATCTCCTTGGAGACGATGTCGGTGGTCTCGCCGATCGAGCGTGCGAAGACCGCGGTGCTCTCGAAGACGGGCATTTCGACACGGCCGAAGCCGTAGAGCCGGCGCACGCGCTCGAACGCCTCGACCACCGCCTGGAAGCGGTCGGCGTCCTCGCCCCAGATGTCCTGGGTGCCTCTTACTCTCTGCGGCCCTTTGCTCATCGGCGGGGCCTTAGCATTTTTGGGCGTGGGGGGAAGGGACGCGCCCTAAATCCTCCCCGGCATTCGCCGGGGAGGGGGACCATGCGAAGCATGGTGGAGGGGTTCTTCGGAGTCAGAAAGGCCCCTCCACCGCGCTTCGCGCGGTCCCCCTCCCCGCGAAATGGCGGGGAGGATCCAAGGACGGCTGGACGCGGCGCGCAAGAGGCGGCATCGCAACGGAAAATCCAGGAGAGTCGCGAACATGCGCCGCACTGCCCCCCTTCTCGCCGTCGCCCTGCTCGCCACCGCCGCCGCCGCCCAGCGGGCGCCGGAATTCAGCTCCTCCGAATCCGCCACCGCCAACACCAAGGCGGCATTGAAGCGGATCAAGGCGCTCAATCCGCGGATCAACGCCGTCATCGCCGTCGATCCGACCGCTCTCGATCAGGCGCGCAGCCTCGACCGGATTCGCCGCGCCCGCGGGCCGCTGTTCGGGATGCCGGTCCTCATCAAGGACAATATCGAGACCCTGGGCCCGCTTCCGACGACGGCGGGAAGCCTTGCCCTGGCGCGGAACGTCACCCACCGCGACGCGCCCCTCGTCGCCCGGCTTCGCCAGGCCGGGGCGGTGATCGTCGGCAAGACCAATCTGTCGGAATGGGCGAACATCCGCGACAACGATTCCATCTCGGGCTGGAGCGCGGTCGGCGGCCAGACCCGCAACCCGCACGCGCTCAACCGAAACAGCTGCGGCTCGAGCACCGGAAGCGGCGCCGCGGTCGCGGCCGGAATGGTGCCGGCGGCGATCGGGACCGAGACGGACGGATCGATCACCTGCCCCGCCGCGATCAACGGCATCGTCGGCTTCAAGCCCACGGTCGGGCTGGTCAGCCGGACCCACGTAATTCCCATCAGCCACAGCCAGGACACGCCCGGGCCGATGACCCGAACGGTTCGCGACGCCGCGCTCGTCCTTTCCGCGATCGCGGGAAGCGACCCGGCCGATGCTCAGACCCGGGAAGCCGACTCGCGCCGCACCGATTACGCTGCCGGACTCGCGGCCGATTCGCTTCGCGGCAAGAGAATCGGAGTGATGCGTTTCGCGAGCGGCTTCGGGACCGACGCTCCGTTCGAGGCGGCGCTCCAGACGCTGAGGGCGCAGGGCGCGGTGCTGGTCGAGATCGCCAAGTTCGAGCGCAAGCCGGAAATGGGCGCGGGCGAGTTCAAGGTGCTCCTCACCGAGCTCAAGGCCGATCTCAACGCCTATCTCGCGACGACTCCGCCCAGCGTCGGGACCCGCACCCTGGCCGAGGTCATCGCCTTCAACAAGGGATCGCCGCGCGAGCTGGCCTTGTTCGGGCAGGACACGTTCGAGGAGGCGGAGAAGACCAAGGGCCTCGACGACCCCGAATATAAGAAGGCGCGGGAGACCAGCCTGAGGCTGGCCGGGACGGAGGGCATCGACAAGATGCTCAGGGACAACGAGGTGGTCGCGCTCGTCGGGCCGACGGTTGCGCCCGCCTGGCTGATCGACTCCGTCCACGGCGACTCCTATCCGGGCGGAGGCGCGGGCGGCTTCGCGGCGATCGCGGGCTATCCGCATCTCACCGTCCCGATGGGCCAAGTGAAGGGGCTTCCGGTGGGCCTGAGCTTCATCGGCCCGAAATGGTCGGACTCGATGATCCTGTCGCTCGGCTATGCCTATGAGCAGGCGTCGAGGAAGCGGGTCGAGCCGCGCTTCCTCCCCTCGATCGAGGAAAGCCCGGAGATCGCTCCGCTGATGCGGCCGCTCCGCCGCTAGCGTCATCCCGGCGGAAGCCGGGACCTCAGGTCGAGAAGTCTCGGCGGGTCGCCGAGGTCCCGGCTTTCGCCGGGATGACGGGAACCGCCGGGGCGGCCGGGCGATAAGTCCGCATGAGCCGGTTCACCGAGCCCGTCTATCCGCGGCCCGAACTCCCGCCCCGGGAAGCCCTGATCGATTATTATCGAGCGGTCGGGCCGCTCATGCTCCCCTACCTGGAGCGGCGCCCGCTCAACCTCTACCGATGCTCGGGAGAGCGCTGCTTCTTCCAGCGCAACCGCGACCATCCGCCGACCGGCGAAGGCTTCTTCCGCGCGCCGATCCGGCAATTGCCGATCGAACAGAAGAACGGGCGGATCGAGGCCTATCTCCATGTCGACGACGTGGAGGGCATCCTCGCCTGCGTCGAGGCCAAGGCGGTCGAGTTCCATGCCTGGGGGTGCCGGGTCGGCGATATCGAGCGGCCCGACCGGATCGCCATCGACCTCGATCCGGGCGAAGGGGTGGGCTTCGCCGAGGTGCGCGACGGGGCTCTGCAGGTGCGTCAGTCGCTGGCGGCGATCGGTCTCGAAAGCTGGCCGCTGCTCACCGGCGGCAAGGGCGCCCATGTCGTCGTCCCGATCCGGCCCGAGGCGGACTGGGACCAGGTACGCGCCTTCGCCAGCCGCTTTTGCGCCGCGCTCGCCGGGCTTCTTCCGGACCGCTTCACCGTCGCCTTGCCCAAGAAGGAGCGGAGCGGCCGGATCTTCCTCGACTATCTGCGCAACCAGCGAACCGCGACGGCGATCATGCCCTGGTCGCTTCGAGCGCGCGAAGGCGCGCCCGTAGCGACTCCGGTGAGCTGGGCCGAGTTCGAGGCGGCCCGAAGCCCGGTCGCGATGACCTTGGTGGACATCGCCGAGGCGAAGACGCGGGCGCGCAAGCTGCGCGGCTGGGGCGTCAGCGACCAGTCCCTGCCGGACATTTGATCCCGTCTTCCCGGGAGGGACCCCATCAAAGTAGTACTTTGATGGGAACCCGAAAGCCGGGACCTCGGGGAGACCCGCAATGCCCTATTCGCGCGGGGGTCCCGGCTTTCGCCGGGATGACGAGGGGCGCGGCCGCTTCTTCGCCGATCCCCGAGCACCCGCCTCCACCGCCAGCGCGGCCCAGCGCCGCATAGCGTCCGGATCGTCATAGACGTCCTGAGGCGCGCGGCGATAGTTCATCACGCCCACCTTGCCGTCCTTGAAAGTCATGCTGAACATTTCGCACCCCTCGGCATCCCAAAGGGCATCGCTCTCGGCATCGGCCTTGAGCCAGATCTCGCCCTCGTCCAGGATCGCGAATATCGTGCCGTCCAGATACAGGGTCGCTCCGCCCATCATCCTGCGCATCGTCACGGCGCCCATCGGTTCGAGGGACTCCTGCACCCAGGCGACGAGGCCCTCGTCGAAGCTCATGCCGCGGTCAGCCGAAGCCCGACGATGCAGGCGATCAGCGCGAGCAGGAGGAGGATCCGGATCGAATTGACCGGCTCCCCGAACCAGAGGATCCCGACCAGCACCGTCCCCGCCGCGCCGATCCCGCCCCAGATCGCATAGGCGGTTCCCATCGGGATGTCGCGGGCGGCGCGCTCGAGAAGGCCCATGGACAAGGTCACCGAGGCGAGGAAGCCCAAGGTCCAGGGCAGGTTCCGGAAGCCGTCGACGAATCGAAGGCAGGTGGTGAAGCCGACTTCGAAAAGTCCGCCGACGACGAGTAGAAGCCAGGCCATCAGGCTCCCGCCTCCACCGCCGGCATCGGCGCCCGGCTCGGCCGGGTGGCGACCCAGCAGGCGACGACGATCATCGCCGCCCCCACGAGGGTCAGCGGCTGGATCGGTTCGGCGAAGACCAGCCAGCCGAAGATCGCGGCCCAAAGGAAGCCGGTATATTCGACCGGCGCGAGCCGCTGCGCCTCCGCCCGGGCATAGGCCCAGGACAGGAGCATGAGTGACCCGAAGGCGAGCGCGGCGGCGGCGAGGATCGCGGGCAGCTGGGCCAGCGGCGGCGGGACCGCCAGGAAGGGCGCTGCGGCGACGAAGCACAAGGTCATGATCAGTGCGGTGAAGAAGGCGATCTCCACCGGCCCTGCAAGCTGCGCCTGCTGTCGCATCAGGATGATGTTCCAGCCGTAGAGCGCCGCCGAGACGAGGATCGAGATCGAGCCGAGCAGCGCCTCCCGTCCGAGGTCGGCCTGCGCCTGGCCGGCGAGGATGACGACGACTCCGGCAAATCCGAGCAGCGAGGCGAGGATCGCCGCCCGCTCGATCCGCTCCTTGAGCAGAACGGCGGCGAGATAGAGGGCGATCAACGGGGCGACGAAGGCGAGCGCGATCGCCTGCGCCATCGGCACTCGGGCGAGCCCCCAGAAGAAGGTCATCGCCATGACGCTTCCCATGATCCCTCGGACGAGGTGAACCCGCAAAGCAGCCCGGCCGGGCCTCGGCGACCGACGAAGGAAGAAGACGGCGCCGCCGATGGCCGCCCCGGCCAGGGTCCGCCAGAGCAAGGCATTGTAGGTGCCGATGGCGAGCGAGAGGCCCTTCATCAGGGCGTCCATCGTCGAGAAGAGCGCGATCCCGGCCGTCGCAACCGCGAAGGGAATCGCGGGCCGGGGGTGCAATTCGGGAGCGCTCATGGCCCGTCCGATAGCGGGCGCCGGTCGGCCGCGCTACTGGAGGCGCATATACTCCCCGCTCATCTCCACTGAGGACAAACGGGAGAGATAGGTCTGGCCGAGCAGAGGCTGATCCAGCCCTTCGGCGATCGCACCTTCGACCCGGCGGACCTCCTTGCCGTCGACCGACACCCGGTCCAGCGTGATCGTCTTGCCGCGGACGGGCCCGGAGGCGCCGGAGCCGATGACCTCGAAGTCGCTCTCGTCGAAGGGGATGTTGAGGCGCCGGGCGGTCTCGACCGGAAGAACGACTCCGAAGGCGCCGGTGTCGATCACGAAGTTGACGAGCTCGCCGTTCACTTCGGCGTCGGCGTAGAAATGGCCGTCCCTTCGGCGCTTGAGCAGGGTCTCTCCCGACTCGCCCCCCGATGCCGCGACGGCGGGGAAGGACGGAGCCTGTGCGGTCGGCCACATCAGCCCGATACCCGCGCCCGCGGCGACGACGAGAAAGAAGATCTTCTGCACGGAGCGACGATAGCCGGGGGTGGTGAACGAAGGACTAAGGGGCCGTCATTGCGAGGAGCGAAGCGACGCGGCAATCCAGCGGTGAGGCGGAGCGCTGGATTGCTTCGCTTCGCTCGCAATGACGGAGGGGCCGTCCGACCCGGCCGTCCGGCGGTCATTCCGCTGGGTGGACGTGGGGGTGGCGGTATTGCGGCCAGGCCTCGCGGGTGACCTTCAGCGAGGAGCGAAAGAAGAGGAAGGCGATGACCGCGGCGATCGCGATGTCGGGCCAGGGCGAGTGGGTGAAGGAAACCAGCACCGCCGCCGACAGGACTCCGATATTGGCGAAGACGTCGTTGCGGGAGCATTCGAACGTGCTCGACAGGTTCACGTCGTGCCGGCGGTAGGGCCAGAGCAGGCCTACGCAGCTCAGGTTCACGACCAGCGCCATTCCTCCGAACATCAGCATGATCCCGGATTCCGGCGGCTGTCCCCATACCATCTTGATCACGATCTGGACGACGACGCCCAGTCCGAGGGCGAGGATGAAGCCGGCCTTGGCGAGCGCCATCCCCGCCCTCCACTTGAGGCTTCGGTTGAGGGCGTAGAGGCTGATCCCGTAGACGAGGCCGTCGCCCAGCATGTCCACCGAATCGGCCATCAGGGCGGCGGAATCGGCGATGATCCCGGCTCCGAACTCGAGCACGAACATCATCAGGTTGAGCATCATCACGACGACGAGGACCCGCCGAATGTCCTTGTGCAGAGCGATCCGCTCGAGCTCGTGGCCCTTTTCGTGGCAGCAATGGGCGCTCACCTGGATCCCGCCTCCGCCTCGGCCGTGGCTTCCAGGAAATCCAGGAGCCATTCACGCTGCACGTCCTCGGCGAACTCGCCGAGCTTTATCTGCGCATTCTTGATGGGCCGCCCCATCCCAACGATGGTCACCGTCAGGATGCCGCGAGCGTTCAGGAACATGCGCAGGGACAATCCCGTCGATATATATTCCTGGGGCTGGGCGTAAGTGATTTCGGCAGAATGGCGGGTTCCGGCAAGCGTGGTTTCTTCCCGATACCGCAGAGCGACGCCGTTGTCGCGCATCGCGCCGTTCAGTTCGGCGACGACCGCCTTCAAGGATTCCTGGGTCGCCGTCCACGTCGCCAGGAGATCCTGCACCCGCCTCGCCTTCGCCAGCTCTTGACGACGCTTCTCTTCCAAGGCCGCAGTCCGCTGGTCGTGGGCCTGCTTCTGCCTGGCTAAAATGAGGGCCAGCCTGTCACCGCTCATCCCGCTTCCCAACCTATTCCGCCGCGTCCGGGATCGGCGTGTCGATCATCGCGCCTTCGATCTCGGCGGCCTTGGCCTCGACCAGCCGGACGATGTGGTCGACCATCTCCTCGTCGCGGACATGGTGGTCGGTGACCCCGGAGAGATAGACCATGTGCTTGCCGTTGCCGCCGCCGGTGATCCCGATGTCGGTCTCGCGCGCCTCGCCCGGGCCGTTAACGACGCAGCCGAGCACGGAAAGCGACATGGGCGTGCGTATATGCGACAGCCGCCCTTCCAGGGCCTGAACGGTCCGGATCACGTCGAAGCCCTGGCGAGCGCAGCTCGGGCAGGAGACGACCCGGACTCCGCGGTTGCGGATCCCCAGGCTCTTCAGGATCTCGAAGCCGACCTTGACCTCCTCTTCCGGCTCGGCCGACAGCGAGACCCGGATGGTGTCGCCGATCCCGAACCAGAGCAGGGCCCCGATCCCGATGGAGGACTTGACGGTTCCTCCGATCAGCCCGCCGGCCTCGGTGATTCCAAGGTGCAGCGGGCAGTCGACCGCCTCGGCGAGCTGCTGGTAGGCGGCGACCGCGAGGAACACGTCGGACGATTTGACGGCGACCTTATACTCGCGGAAATCATGGTCCTCGAGCAGCCGGATATGATCGAGAGCGCTCTCGACCAGCGCCTCCGGGCAGGGCTCGCCATATTTTTCGAGCAGGTGCCGCTCCAGGCTTCCGGCATTGACCCCGATCCGGATCGCGCAGCCGTTGGCCTTGGCGGCGTTCACCACCTCGCGCACCCGGTCGGCCGAGCCGATGTTGCCGGGATTGATCCGAAGGCAGGCGGCGCCCGCGTCCGCCGCCTCGAGGGCGCGCTTGTAGTGGAAATGGATGTCGGCGACGATCGGCACCCTCGCGGCTCGGACGATCTGCCGAAGCGCCCGGGTCGAATCCTCGTCGGGGCAGGAAACCCGGACGATGTCCGCCCCGGCCTCCTCGCAGCGGCGGATCTGGCCGACCGTGCCTCGAACGTCCGCAGTGACGGTGTTGGTCATGGTCTGCACCGTCACCGGCGCGCCTCCGCCCACCGGCACGGAGCCGACCATGATCTGGCGGGACTGACGGCGCGCGATGTCGCGCCACGGGCGGATGCTCATTTCACTTATATAGGCGGTTGAAAGCGCAGGCGAAAGCCGCACCGAAATGGAGGGAATTTACGGAAGGCAAGCAGCGGCGGTGCAGGGAAGCCCTCTCCCGCCCTTACGGGAGAGGGAGGCGCCCGCGAAGCGGGAGGGTGAGGGTCTGTACACCGGACTCAGAAAAGACCCTCACCTCCCAAGCCTTCGGCTTGGGCCCCTCCTCTCCCGCGAAAGGCGGGAGAGGAGACTTCGCTACATGTAGAAGTCCGTCCCCCAAAACGTGATCTCGCCGGTGAAGACGATCTCGAAGTCCGCGACTCCGTCGCCGGTGAAGTCGCCCTGCACCCAGGTGTCGGTACCGTCGAACATGTAGCGAAGCTCGCCCGCCGCGCCGGAAAAAGCGGCTGTGCCGATGAAGGTGAAGGCCTGGTCTCCGGCGGCCCCGCTATTGGCGTCCAGATCGCGCAGATCGACCTTGTCGAAGTAGTTCTCGAAATCCGTGATCACGTCGGCCGAGGCTCCGGTGCCGGTATCGCCCGGTCCGAACCGGAACAGGTCGCTGCCGGTCCCGCCGCAGAGCACGTCCGCTCCGGAACCGCCGACCACAAGGTCGTCGCCCGAGCCGCCGTGGACGACGTCGGTGCCGCCTTCGCCGTACAGCTCGTCCGGTCCGCTTTGGCCATCCATGATGTCGTTGCCGCCGCGGCCGGTGATCAGGTTTGCGACGTTGCTTCCGGTGAAGTTGAGCTCGGGGTCGCCGGCGCCCCAGAAGCTCAGATTCTCGACATAGTCGCTGAGCATGTAGTTGGTGAGCGTGGTGTAGACGGTGTCGGTACCCTCGGCGATCAGCTCCGTGACGGTATCGCCTTCATATTCGACATAGAAGATGTCGTTGCCGAACCCTCCGAACATGGAATCGGAACCGGCGCCGCCGTCGAGGATGTCGTGATCGCCGTCGCCGTGCAACTCGTCGTCGCCGTCGCCGCCGTTCAGAATGTCGTGGCCGTCGCCGCCGTGGAGGTAATCGACGGCCGCGCCGCCGTTGATCACGTTGTCGAGGGCGTTGCCGGTGCCGGTGAACATGTGGCCGGTCGCGTTGGTAAGCTTCTCGACATAGGCCGGGAGGGTATAGGCGGCGAGGCTTCGGATCCGGACCTCGTCCGTGCCTCCGCCGGCAACCTCGACGACGGTGTCTCCGGCATTGTCGACATAATAGATGTCGCTTCCGTTGCGGCCCGCCATCGTGTCGGCGCCGGGACCGCCGTCGATGATGCTTTGGGTGCCCAGGGCGCGAAGCTCGTCGTCATAGGCGCTCCCCACGAGGTTCTCGATGCTGTTGAAATAATCGTCCTCGGCTTCGCCGCTGAGGGTCCAGGTCAACAGGTCGACCCCCACCGCCGCAGAAGCATAGGCATAGGAAAGCGTGTCGCTGCCGCTTCCGCCCAGCGCCGACTGGGCGCCGACGCCCATGATGAAGACGTTGTCGGCCGAATTGCCCGTGACCGAGATCGACCCCGAATGAAACCGCAGGTCGGCATTCTCGACGTTGGCGGGAAGCGTGTAGCTCGACTTTCGGACCTTGACCGTGTCCGTGCCCTCGTTCGCATATTCCGTGACGACGTCGCTCGATGTGTCGACGTTGTAGACGTCGTCGCCGGTGCCTCCGATCATCACGTCGTTGCCCTGCCAGCCCTCGAGCTCGTCGTTGCCGGCGCCGCCTTCGAGATGGTCGTTGCCCGATCCGGCGAAGAGGAAGTCGTTGCCGCCCTTGCCCTCGAGCCAGTCGTCGCCGCTGCTCGAGCCGATGTAATTGTTGCTGTCGCTGCCCAGGATGGTTCCGGACAACATACCTGAATAATGGATCTGCTCGAGATAAGCGGAGCCGGCGTCGAAATAAGAAACCGTAAGGTAGACGATGTCGGTATCGGCATAACCGGCCCAGGTGTCCACTATCGCGTCGCCAACGTCGTCG
>DASVSP010000105.1:0-2423 GCA_036388065.1 Allosphingosinicella sp. | reverse complement strand
GATATTCGTCCGGGAGCGGCTCGCCCGAGGCTGCGGCCGTCGCAGCGAGATCGCGCATCCGGCTCTGCATCCACACCACCGGAAGCCAGAAGGCTCCGGTGACGAGGTAAAGGGCGATGGAAGCGACGATCCAGCCCTCGGTCAGATCGTAGCCGACCGAGCGGGCGAGGAGCACCCTGGTCACCGGCTGCGCCAGGACCGCGGCGGCCGTGAAGACGTAGTCGGCGACGACGACGATCCGGGCCACGCCCGCGATCACCCTCACGTCGCCGCTTCGGTGGGCCATGAGCATGAAGAAGGCGATTCCCGCCCCGGTGCCGAGCAGCACCGTCGCTCCGAGCACGTGAAGCCATTTGAGGAGGAAGTAAGCGGTCATCTCTCGTCCAGGATCGCCAGGCAGAGCAGGTTCAGAGCCAGGATCGGCCAGATCTTCATCATCGGCCCCAGCGGGTCGGCCCAAAGGCCGGGGAGCAGGATCGTGCCGGCGACGATGTAGAAGCCGGAAAGGCCGATCGCCGCCCACAAAGCGAGCCTGGCCGTCGGCCGCCAGGCGATGGCGCAGGCCACCGCGATGTCGGCGATCGCTCCGGCGATCACGCTCGGCTCGCTCAGCGCTCCGCCTCCGCCGGCGAGCATGTAACGGGTCGCCCGGTCGTAGCCGGGGCCCAGCGAGATCAGTCCGGTGAGGAGCCAGAAAAGGGCGAAGGTTCCGATTGCTAGCGGCTTGAGCAGATAGAGGCGCGCGAACCAGCGCTCCTGCACGGAGGCCGGCTCGGCGGCAAGCGCGGCGAAGAGCGATCGAGGCTCGATTCCGGTCGCTCGCCGCCAGGCTTCATTGTCGCCGATCGCCCCTCGGCGGATCTCCTTTCCGGGGGTCGATCGGATCGGCGGCCGCCACCCGAGCCAAGCGAGGGCGTCGCCGGCACGATAGGCCAGGCCCATCAGCCAGTCGGGGGCGGTGAGGCGTCTGGCCGGGCTCCAGCCCAGCCAGGCCCGGTAAGCCGAGACTATGTCGGCGAAGTCGAGCCGGTCCGGCCCGGTCAGCTCGAGCGCCATGCGCGACGGTGCGCCGGGGGCGAGCAGCCGAGCCACGGTCTCGGCGACGTCGTCGAGCTGGACGACGTCGACCGGGCCGCTTTGCGCCGGGGCGGGGAAGACCGGAAGCGATGCGAGGCCGCGGAACAAGGCGCTTCCGCCATAAGCCGGGCGGCCGACCACGACCGAGGGCCGAAGTATGACCCAGTCGAGCCGGCTCGCCGCCAGCGCCTCGTCCCCTTCGTTCTTCGTCCGCGAAAAATCGGTGATTCCCCCGCGATCGACGCCCAAAGCGGACAAGTGGATGACCTTGCCAACGCCCGCCGACTCGCAGGCGCTCCACAGCGCGAGCGGCATGTCGACATGGATCTTGCCGGCAGAGTCGCGCGGGCTGTCCTGGAGCACTCCGGCGCAGTTCACGACGGCGTCGATCCCGGCGAGGTGGGGCAGCCAGGCTTCGGGAGCGGTCGCGTCGCGCAGGTCCAGGGTCACCCGGCGGTCGACGGGCACCCGCCGGGCCGCCGCTCCGCCGCCGCGCCCGACGGCGACGATCTCATGCCCGTCGCGTTTCAGTCGGGCGGCTGTGGCGGAGCCGATAAGGCCGGTAGCACCGATGAGGAGGATGCGCATGACGGAGCCGTAACGGCGAGTCCGAGACCTGCGTTCCACTCCGTCATTCCGGCGAAGGCCGGAATCCATGAACACGGACAGTCGGGGCTTCCCACCGCGGTGTTCATGGATCCCGGCCTTCGCCGGGATGACGACCTACTCGTACCTCAGCGCCTGGATCGGATTGGCCCGCGCCACCCGGATGGCGTGGCTTGCGATCGTCCCCAGCGCGATCGACAGAGCGAGTCCGCCGGCCAGGACGAACGGCGTCGGCCCAAGCGCGATTCGGCTGTCGAAGCCGTTCAGCCAGTCGCGCATGACCCACCAGGCCGCCGGCCAGGCGATGAGGTTGGCGATGATCACCGGCTTGGAGAATTGCCAGGCGAGTAGCCTGACGATGTCGCGGCTGCGCGCTCCGAGCACCTTGCGAATGCCGATCTCCTTCGTGCGCCGCTCGGCGGTGAAGGCGGCGAGCCCGAACAGGCCCAGGCAGCCAATCACGACGGCAAGAAGTGCGAAGGCGCCGAACAGCTGGCCGCGCGCCTCGTCGCGCTCGTAGAGGCGGGCGACCCGGTCGTCGGCGAGCTCGGCCCGGTAGGGCAGGTCCGGCAGCAGCCTTTTCCAGACCCGCTCGACGTCCGCCATCACCTGCTTCGGATCCTTGTCCTCGTAGCGGACAACCAGGGCGTTGAAGCCGTTGCGGGCGGACAGGAACATGATCGGCTGCAGGGGATCGCGGACCGAGCGGAACCGGGCGTCCTTGAAGACTCCGACGACGG
>DASVSP010000104.1:0-18797 GCA_036388065.1 Allosphingosinicella sp. | reverse complement strand
GGAGGGGTCCGCGGCGAAGCCGTGGGAGGAGAGGCTCTTGCCGAGTTCGGTGTACAGACCCTCACCCTCCAGCATCGCGGGGCCCTCCCTCTTCCGGGGAAAGCGGGAGAGGGAAATCGGCCCTGCTCGCGGAGCGACGCTGGACGAGGAGCCACCATAACGGGCCGGCCGCAGCGCCTGCGGCAGTGCCGCCCAGCCAGTCTTCCGGCGAGTCGATCCGCTCGCCGATCGCCACGTCGACGAGGAAATGGATCCCGAGGCCGATCGGCAGTCCGGCGAGCAGGTGGGCGAAGGGGCCTCGCCTCGCCATTAAGGGCGACAAGGTGATCGCGAGCAAGGCTCCGACGGCGAGGGTGACGGGAAGGGCGTAGGCGCTGAACAAGGCCGATATCTGAACCACAGCCTTCATCCCGCCGCGCGCCGGCCAGGCCTCGTCCTCGATGGTCAGCAGCGTTCCGGTGATGCAGCCCGCGATCAGTGCCGCGACCGCGGCGACGGCGGCGAGCCGGGCGCCTCGCCCGCCGCGAGTCACGCGGACGGTCTCCGACTCATCTGTCCGCCCAGGACAGGAACAGCCAGGCGAAGAGGGTCACTCCGGCGAACAGGGGAAGCGACCAGTAGATCGGGTGGCCGGCGACGTCGAAATGGATGAGGCCTCGGCGCGCCCATTCGCCGAGCTGGCCGGAGTCGCCGCGCATGACGTAGGGGATCGCGATCGAAGCGACGAGGCCGCCGAGGACGGCTTTTCCCAGCGCCATTTCAGGCCGCTCCGCGGGCGGCGCGGACTGCGACCAGGTCGGCGTTGAACGCGGCCCAGATCGCGGCTGTGACTGCGCCCGGAAGCATTCCAAGAGTCATCCCCGCCGGGCCGCCGAGCAACGCGCCGAACAGGGCGCCGCCCGCGACTCCGGCTGCGAGGAGCAGAATCAGTCGGATCGGGGCCGGCGTCGGGAGCCGGGCCAGGAGCGCTCCGACCGGCCATCCGAAGAGCAGGAGGGCGGCCGCCACCAGACCCGTCCAGATGAGAAAAGCCTGCGGTTGAAAGGTGAAGCGGGTGAAGCCGGGCCAGCCGATGAGGAAAAGTCCGAAGCTCCACATCGCGGCGGGCGCCCCGACGAGCGCTGGGAGGATGAGGCGGCGGCCCGCCTTCAAGCCAGCATTCCGAGCGGCGCCTCTATGAGCCGCTTGAACGCCTGCATCAGCCGGGCGCCGTCGGCGCCGTCGATGGCGCGATGGTCGAAGCTTCCGGTCGCGCTCATCACAGTCGCGATCTGAAGGCTGTCGTCGACGACATGGGGCCTCTTCTCGCCCGCGCCGATCGCCATGATCATCCCCTGGGGCGGATTGATGACCGCTGAGAAGACCGAAATTCCATACATTCCCATGTTGGAGAGGCTGGCCGTCCCCCCCTGATATTCCTCGGGCTTCAATTTGCCTTCGCGAGCTCGGCCCGCGAGATCCTTCATCTCGGTGGCGATTCCCGACAGCGACTTGGAGTCCGCTCCGACGATCACCGGGGTGATGAGGCCGTTCGGGATCGACACGGCCACCGAGATGTCGGCGCGCTTGAAGGTGATGAGCTCGGTGCCGGTATATTGGACGTTGCACTCGGGGACCTCCATCAGCGCCGCGGCGAGCGCCTTGATCATGAGGTCGTTGACCGAGAGCTTGACTCCGCGCGGCTCGAGGCTCGCGTTGAGCTCGCCGCGAAGCTTGAGGAGCGAGTCGAGCCGGATGTCGACGGTGAGGTAGATGTGCGGGACGTTCTGCTTGGATTCGGTGAGCCGCCGCGCGATCGTCTTGCGCATGTTGGAGAGCTTGGAGACCTCGTGAGGGATCTCCGGAACGCCGTAGCTCGGCGCTGGATGGGCGGGGGCGGGCGCCTGCGTGGGGGCCTGGGCCGGGGCCGCCGGGGCAGCCGCCGCCGCTGGCTTGCCCGCCGCTCCGTCGACGTCCGCCTTGACGATCCGCCCGCCCGGGCCTGATCCGGCGAGGCTCGAAAGGTCGATCCCGCGCTGCTCGGCGAGTCGGCGGGCGAGCGGACTCGCCTTCACCCGGTCGCCCGGGTCGGCCTTCGGCTGAGCCGCCGCGTTGCCGGAAGCCGCGAGGCTCGAATCCTCGGCCGGATTGGCGCCATAGCCTTTGACCTCGGGGGTCGGAGTGGGAGTGGCGGGCTGGGCGGTGGCGGGCTGGGCGGTGGCGGGCTGGCCCGCCCCCGTCTCGCCGCCGTCCTTGGCGACCGGCTCCTTGGCCGCCGTCGCGGAGGCGGCCGCGGCTCCGGCCTCCTCGCCCTCGCCCGCGATCAGAGCGATGACCGTCCCGACCTTCACCTCGTCCGTGCCCTCCGCGACCAGGATCTTGGCGATCGTGCCTTCGTCGACCGCCTCGAACTCCATCGTCGCCTTGTCGGTCTCGATTTCGGCGAGCAGGTCGCCCGCGGCCACGGTGTCGCCCTCCTTCACCAGCCACTTGGCGAGCGTCCCTTCTTCCATCGTCGGGCTGAGGGCCGGCATCTTCAATTCAATCGGCATGGCGCGCGAAAGCTCCTGACGGCAGTGCTTCGGCTGCCAAACAGCAACAGGAGGGGCCGGGTCAAGCCCGTCCTGAGCGGCGGGCCTTTTCGAGGCCGCGCTTGCGCCTTTCGCCGATCTGGCGCAGCGTCGGGCTCGGACGGAGTCGGAAAATGCGCTCGTATCTTGTGGTGATCGACGAGACGAGCGAGGCGCGCGCCGCCTTGCGCTACGCCGCCCGCCGGGCTTCCGGAACCGGGGGAGGGGTCATCCTTCTCGCCATCGTCCCGCCGGCCGAGTTCGTCCAGTGGGGCGGGGTCCAGGCGGCGATGGAGGAGGAATCGAAGCTCCGAGCGGAGGCGATGGTGCTCCAGGCGTCGGGCGCGATCGTCGAGGAAGCGGGGATCGAGCCGACCATCCTGGTCCGGTTCGGAGAGCCCGAAAAGGCGATCGCGGACCTTCTGGCCGAGCGCGACGACGTCGCCGCCCTGGTCCTCGGGGCCGCCGCAGAAGGCGGGCCCGGCCCCCTGGTCAGCCATTTTTCGGGAGCGGTGGCCGGAAGCCTGCCCTGCCCGCTGGTCGTCGTCCCGGGCCGGCTCGGCGACGAGGATCTCGACCGGCTGAGCTGATAATCCTCCCCATGCGGAGCATGGGGAGGGGGACCAGGCGAAGCCTGGCGGAGGGGTATCGGCGAGGCTTCTGCCAGTCGCCCCTCCACCATGCTGCGCATGGTCCCCCTCCCCGAGAAGTCTCGGGGAGGATTTAAATTACCCCCGCTCGCCGGGCCTGGGCGCCCGGTAGGCGGGCTTCACCGAGCGGCGGACGACCGGCTTGCTGTAATGCCGCACCACCGGCTTGCGGTAGTGGCGCCGCGGCGCCGCGCGGTGCTCGGTGACGGTCTCGTAATAGGTGTGGGTTTCCATCACCGGAGCCGTCGTCGTGATCGTCTCGGTGACGACGACCGGGCCGCAGGCGCAGCCCGCCCCGTAACCGTAACCGTAGCCCGAACCGTAACCGTAGCCCGAACCGTAGCCGGGATGCGGCGGGGGCGGCGGAAGGTGACCCGCGGGGCCGCAGCCGCTGCGGCAATCGCCCACTTCCTCCCCATAGCCGTAATCGTCGCCGCCGGCGTAATCGTCCCCGTAGCGATCATCCCCGTAGCGCCCGTCCTCGTAGCGACCGTGATCCTCGCCGTAGCCGCCGTCGTCATAGGCCATTCGACCGCCGCCGCGGCCCCAGTCCCAGCCGTAGCGGCCATCGATCACCCGGCCGTCGCGGTCGATGAGCAGGGCGTCGTCATGATAGCGGATCCACTGGCCGCCGGGCATCGGCGCCGGCCAGCCGAAGCTCTGCCAATTGTGCACGAAGAATTGGCGGTTGCGGAAATGGGGCGGGAGGACATGGCCCCGGCCGAAACGCTGCCAGCCCTTCATATGGCCGCCGCCCGGAATGCCCTTCATTCCGCCCAAGTGGTGGCCGCCGGGCATGCCCTTCATTCCGCCCTTGTGATGGCCGCCGGGCATGCCCTTCATTCCACCCTTGTGATGGCCGCCGCTCACGCCCCCCATGTGGCCGCCGCCCTTCATATGGCCGCCGCCGCGCATGGCTCCGTGGCCCATGGGCGCGGGCGCATGCGCGCCGTGGGCCATTGGCGGCGGAGGGGGCGGCGGCGGGGCGCCCTGGGCGACCGCCGCGGGAGTCCAGGCGGCCGACGCCGCCAAGCCGATTAGCCAGAGCTTGCTCATGTTCGTCCCCTGTGTGCGCGAGTGCCTGCATCGAAGCCCCGGCAGGAGTCGGGGCTCGTTAGGACTTTTTTAACGCTTGCCGTTCGGCTTTGCTACCGGCGCTCAGGCGCGGCCCGAGCAGCCGTGCCAATTCGAGACAGCCCGCGAGGTCGTCGCGGTCGAATCGGCCCACCCTGGGACTGTCGAGATCGATCACTCCGATCAGCTCGCCCTCGTTCACCACGGGCACCACGAGCTCCGAGCGCGAGGCGCTGTCGCAGGCGATATGGCCTGGAAAGGAGTCGACATCCTCGACCAGCTGCGGCTCGAGCGAGGCTGCCGCCGCTCCGCACACCCCCTTGCCGAAGGGGATCCGGATGCAGGCCGCCCGCCCCTGGAACGGCCCTAGCACCAGCTCGCCCCCGACATTGCGGTAGAAGCCCGACCAGTTGATCTCGGGAAGCGACTCCCAGAGCAAAGCCGCGACGTTCGCCATGTTGGCGATGGAGTCGGGCTCCCCTTCGGTCAGCGATCGGGCGGCGGCCACGATCTGACGCCAGGCTTCGGGCTTGTCGGCGGAGTCGATCCTGAAGTCGTACATGCGGCCGTCATTGCGGCGAGCGAGGCGACGAAGCAATCCGGATTTCGGACTCCGGCCGGCCTCGGCCTGCAGGCTTCTTAACTTTTCGGCCGCTAATGGGACCGCTTATAAATTCACGGGACAAGTCCAATGACCGACTCGACATCAAGCTTGCTCGCAATCCTCCTGGGGCTCGGAGTCTTCGCGATCATCGTCGCGATCGGATGGCGCAGCGTCCAGAACCGCCGGATTCTTCGCCTTCAGGGCGCCGACGGCCGGGAGACGATCATCGTCGCCCGCGAGGACGACGATATCAGCAGCGTCGTCACCACCACGGAGGCCGCGCCGGCGCCCGAGTTCGGCCGCAGGGCGGGCGAGCCCGGACAGCCGCTCTGACCGCGACACAGGCCGGCGACGGGCGGACCTGCTCCTAGTCTGAGCTCAGCGGTCGGTGGGTCAGCTCAATACCTTCGAATCGAGCCGCACTCTTCCGTCATTCCGGCGAAGGCCGGAATCCATGAACACGGGCGTCGAAAGCGTCGCGCGTCCGTGTTCGTGGATCCCCGGATCAAGCCCGGGATGACGGTGTCCCCGACCGACGGTCGCGACCCGTGACCTTCGGCACATGGCAGGCGGCTCCCGCCGTGGCAGCCTTCGGCACATGGAACGCCGTTTCGCACATCGCTGGATTTTGTGGCTCGCCGCCATAGCCCTCGGAACGGCGGCGCAGGCCGAGCCGGCGAAGCCGGCAAAAAACGCCATCGCGGCCGGCCTCGTCGCCGAATCGACGATCGTCGCCCCCGGCGGGACGGTCACCCTCGCTTTGACGATGCGGCCCTCGAAGGGCTGGCACGGCTATTGGAAGAATCCCGGCGACAGCGGGACCGAGACTCGGGTCGCGTGGGACCTTCCGGCGGGCCTCGCCGCCGGACCGATCCAATATCCCGTGCCGGAGCGGCTGATCGTCTCCGGGCTCGTAAACTATGTCTACGGCAAGGATTACGCCCATCTCGTCGACTTGAAGGTGCCCGCCGGGCTTGCTGCCGGCACCCGGCTTCCGATCCGCGCCCGGGTCGATTACCTCGCCTGCACCGACGAGGTCTGCGTGCCCGAAACGGCGAACGTCGCCGCCGATCTGGTGACCGGATCGCCGCCCGGCGCAGGGCCGAACCAAGCCGCGTTCGACGGCTTCCGCCGGGCGCTGCCGAGACCGCTCGGAAGCGAGGCGCGGTTCGAGCGGTCCGCAAACCGTCTCCGACTGGCGATCCCGATTCCCGCCGGGCTCGAGCTTCGCGAGCCCTATTTCTATCCCCTCACCGACGGCGCCCTTGCCTATTCGGCCGAGCAGAGCTTCTCCCGTGCCGGCGACGTCCTGATCGTCGAGACCGGCTCCGGTGCCAACGGCGGAAGCCTCGACGCTCTCGAGGGCGTTCTGAAGCTGAGCGACGGCAACGGACTCTCGCTCAAGGCGGCGCCGGGCGCGGTGCCCGCGGCCGGGGCTCCGCTCGGATTCGAGGGGAAGCAGCCGGGGCAAGGCGCCGCCGCGGTGCTGGCCGCACTGCTGGGCGCGCTGCTCGGCGGGCTCCTGCTCAACGTCATGCCCTGTGTCTTTCCGATCCTGAGCCTCAAGGCGCTCAGCCTGGCGAAGGCAGGCGGGGACGAAGCCGGGGCGCGCCGGGAGGCGCTCGCTTATACGGCGGGCGCCGTCTCCGTCTGCCTCGCGCTGGGCGCGGCGGTGCTTGCGCTTCGAGCGGGCGGAAGCTTGGCGGGCTGGGCCTTCCAGCTTCAGGATCCGCGGGTGATCCTCCTGCTCCTACTGCTCATGACGGCGATTGCACTCAACCTCGCCGGAGCGTTCGACCTGCCTTCGGTCGGGCTGGGCGGCCGCCTCGCCTCCGCCGGGGGCGCGGCGGGCGCCTTCTGGACGGGCGCTCTTGCCGCCTTCGTCGCTACTCCGTGTACCGGCCCCTTCATGGCCGCTGCCCTGGGCGCCGCCCTGGTCCTTCCGGTGCCCGCGGCGCTCGCGGTGTTCGCCGGCCTCGGCCTCGGCCTCGCCTTGCCGTTCCTCGTCCTCGGCTTCGTGCCCGCCGCCCGGCGGCGCCTGCCCAGGCCAGGACCCTGGATGGCCCGGCTCCGCCCGGCCCTGTCGGTGCCGATGTTCCTCACCGCGCTCGGCCTCGCCTGGATATTGGGACGCCAGTCAGGCGTGGACGGGATGGCGATCGGCCTTTGGGCGGCGCTGCTCCTCGGCCTGACCTTGTGGTGGGTGGGCCGGCGGCAGGGGGACGGCCGCTTCTGGCTCCGGCTCGCTCCGGCGGCGGTTTCGGCGGCGGCGGCCCTGCTGTTCCTTCCCTCCGCCGGCGAAGGGCAGGCCGAAGCCTCGCCGATCGCGGGCGAGAGGTTCAGCGAAGCGCGCCTCGCCGCGCTTCGGGCGGAGGGCCGCCCGGTCTTCGCTTACTTCACCGCCGACTGGTGCATCACCTGCAAGGTCAACGAGAAGACCGTGCTCCAGCGCGAGCAGGTCTCCCGGGCCTTTGCGAACGCCAAGGTCGCCGTGCTGGTCGGCGACTGGACCGGCGGAGACTCCGCGATCGGCCGGTTCCTCGAATCGCAGGGCCGCTCGGGCGTCCCGCTCTACCTTTATTACGCGCCCGGCAAACCGCCGCAGACCCTGCCCCAGATGCTCACCTTGTCCCGAGTCGTTTCGCTGACCCAGAAGGAGAATTGAGATGAGAAAATGGTCGATCGCCCTCGCGGCCGCCGGACTGGCCGGCGCTTCTGCACTGTCCTGGGCCTTCCTGGCCGAGGGCCCCGCCGACGCCGCTTCGGCCCTCGCCGATCTCCAGGTCGGAAAGGCGGCGCCGAACTTCCGAGCCGGCGATTCCGAGGGCCGCGCCGTCAGCCTCTCCGATTTCCGGGGCAAGACGGTCGTGCTCGAGTGGAACAACCCGGAATGCCCGACCGTCAGGAAGCATTACGAAAGCGGCAACATGCAGAAGACCCAGGCCGCCGCTGCGGCTCAGGGCGTGGTCTGGCTGACGGTCAACAGCAGCGCACAAGGCAATCAGGGCTACATGACCCCCGCTTCGGCCAAGGCCTTCGTCGCCGGCCAGCCGAGCCGCCGCACCGCCTATCTCCTGGACCCGAAGGGCATGGTGGGGAGGGCCTACGGCGCCAAGGCCACTCCCCATATGTACATCGTCAACGCGGCCGGCACCCTCGTCTATAACGGCGGAATCGACGACAAGCCGACCCAGGACAAAGCGGACATCCCGGGCGCCCGCAACCACGTCCTCGCCGCCCTCGCCGAGATCAAGGCGGGCAAGCCGGTGTCGGTTCCGGTGAGCCGGGCCTATGGGTGCTCGGTGAAGTACGGCTGAGCGGCGAGGCGCGGATTCGGCCGTCAACCGTCATCCCGGCGAAAGCCGGGACCTCGGGTCGGGAAGTCGCGGCGGCTCTCCCCGAGGTCCCGGCTTCCGCCGGGATGACGGGCGGGGTTCCGGATGCCGCCTGGATAGCGTGACTTTCGGCCTATGGTAAGGCGGCCTGCCCTGTGGCAGCATTCCACCATGCTCGGCCGCCTCAAAGCCCCCAATACCTGGATCTTCGCGATCGCGGCCCTGGCCGTCTGGTCCGCCGTCGCCTGGCCGGTCCTCCACGCATTCTCCGCCGGCGCCGAGATCCGCGACGCCCCGGTACCGGGGCTCTGGCTCGTCCCCTTCGCCTCGTTCGGGGCGGCCGCGGTCGCCGCCATGGTCCTCAAGCTTCGGCCCGGCCCGCAATGGGCGCTGCTCGCAGTGCAGCTCGGCGCGGTCGTGGCGATGGCGATGGCGGTCAATTGGGCGATGATGTCGATGTTCCTGATCATCACCGCCTGGCAGGCGGCGATGGCGGCGTCGCCTTTCAGGGCGCTGAGCTTCGTCCTGCTCCAGTCTCTGCTGCTCGTCGTCACCCTCGCGCTCGTTCCCAATCCCGATCTGTGCTGGGTCCACTGGATGGCTTTCGGGCTTCAGCTGGTCGTCCTGTTCACCGCCAACGCGCTTCGGAGGGAGGCGGAGACGTCCCGGGCGCTGGCCGAAGCGCAGGCCGTCATCGCGAGCACCGCCCGCGACGCGGAGCGGCTTCGGATCTCGAGGGAGCTTCACGACGCCTGGGGGCACGAGCTGACCGCGCTCGGGCTGCAGCTCGAGATCGCGAGCCACGTCACCGAGCCGGGCCGGGCCCTCGACAGCGTGATCCAGGCCAAGGGCCTGTCCCGCGATCTTCTCGCCAAGGTGCGCGACGTCGTCTCCACTTTGCGCGAGGCCGAACGCTGCGACCTCGAGGAATCCCTGCAGGCGCTGGCGCAAAGCATCCCGGCCCCGGCCATCCATGTGGAATTCTCGCCCGGAGTGCGGGTCGGGCCCGAGCAGGCCCACGCCTTGATGCGTTGCGCCCAGGAAGCCGTCACCAACGCCGTCAGGCACTCGCAGGCCTCGAACCTGTGGCTTCAGGTGACGACGGACGGCGAAGGCGTTCGACTGGTCGCTCGCAACGACGGAAGCGTCCAGCCCGCCGCCTCTCCGGGCTCGGGCCTCCTCGGGATGCGGGAGCGGGTCGAGACCCTGGGCGGAAGGCTTGCGGTCCGGACCGGAGCCGGTTTCGGCTTCACGGTCGACGCCTGGTTGCCGTCCCGCGCCCCGCAAGCGGGTTGATTCGGCCGGAATGATCCCGCCGAGATGATCCGGGTAGTCCTCGTCGACGATCAGACCTTGGTCCGGCAGGGCGTGCGCGGCCTGCTCGAGCTTGTGCCCGACATAGAGGTGGTCGGAGAGGCGAGCGACGGCGAGGAGGCGCTCGAGAAGGTCCCCGAGCTCAAGCCCGACGTTCTCCTCCTCGACATCCGGATGCCCAGGATGAGCGGAATCGCCGTCCTCGAGGCCCTGCGCGAAGCGAATGCGCTTCCGCCGACGCTGGTCCTGACCACCTTCGACGACGGCGACGCCGCGATCGCGGCGATCAAGGCGGGCGCCAAGGGCCTGATGCTCAAGGACGTCTCGCTCGAAGATCTCGCCCGGGCCATTCGCGCCCTGGCCGACGACAGGACGGCCTTCCAGCCGGCAATGACGGAAAGCCTGATGGCGGCGGTCCGGCGAAGCCCCTCGGTCTCGTCCGACACCTACGTCGCGGAATCGCTGACCGCCCGGGAACGCGAGGTGCTTCACCTCATCTGCGGCGGCTACAGCAACCGGGAGATCGCCGACCTGCTGGCCCTCGCCGAGGGGACCGTGAAGAACCACGTGTCCAACCTCCTTCTCAAACTCGACGCTCGGGACAGGACCCGGGCGGCGCTCAAGGCGCTGCAGCAGGGCTATCTGGGCTAGCCGTCATTCCCTGCTTGCCGCTTCCCGTCGTCCCAGGCTCGACCCGGGATCCATGAACACCGCCGAATGAGGGTTCCTCCGGCCGTGTTCATGGATTTCGGCCTTCGGCTCCGCCGAAGTTTATCCTGAGCGCCGCCGCAGGCGGCGTCGAAGGGCCGGAACGACGAAACGGGCGGTCAGTCGAGCTTCACCTTCCCGCGGCCCTGCTTCACCGCTCCGCGCCCTTTCTTCTCGTCCACCCGCCTGGCCTTGGCGGCCCGGCTCGGCTTGGTCTTCACCCGCCGCCGCGGAGCGACGTGGGCCTTGGCGATGAGCTCGGCCAGCCTTGCCCGGGCTTCCTCGCGCTTGGCTTCCTGGGTCCGGTGGGTCCGGGCGGTGACGACGATCTCGCCTTCATTGGTCATCCGGCTTCCGGCCAGGCTCCTGAGCCGGGCGTAGACGGCGGGGGCGAGGCCGAGCTTGAACACGTCGCAGCGCAGCTGGCAGGCGGTGGCGACCTTGTTGACGTTCTGGCCCCCCGGACCGGTCGAGGCGAGGAACTTCTCCTCCAGCGCCTCCTCCGGCAGGGCGTAGGGCTCAGTCGCCGGCGCCATCGCCCGGATCCTCGCTCGGCCCCGCATCGGCCAGCGGCGGGTGAAGCGCGGCCGCCGCGGCGAGGGACGGCTCGCCGTCGAGGACGTCGCCGAGACCCGCGTTGAGGAAGGTCGGGGGCAGGGGCGCGGTCGCTTCGACCGGCGGCTTGCCGTCGCGGTCGACCCGGATCGACAGAGCGTGCAGGAGCATCGGGCCGTTCGAGCCGCCATAGACCGGATCGCCCGAGATCGGGATCCCGAGCCCGTCGGAGGCGTGGACCCTGATCTGGTGGGTGCGGCCGGTCTCGGGAGAGAAGAGGATAATCGCCCGACCGTCGCGCACCGCGACCTTTCGCCAGCGGGTCAGCGAGGGCCTCCCCTCCGGGTCGTTCACCATCCGCCAGCCTTCGGCCTCGCTCGAAGTCTTGGAGAGCGGCATGTCGATCGCACCTTCGTCGGCCTCCGGCACTCCGTCCAGCACGGCGAGATAGGTCTTGCTCACCTGCTTGTTCTCGAAGGCGCGCTGGAATCGCTTGTGGGCCTTGGGATTGCGCGCCAGCAGCAGGCAGCCCGAAGTGTCGCGGTCGAGCCGGTGGACCGGGAGCGGGGCGCGTTTGAAGCCGAAGCGGAAATGCTTCAGATAATCTTCGAGGCTTTCGGGCGTTCGCGAGCCGGGATGGACGGCAAGCCCCGCCGGCTTGTCGATGACGATCGCCTCGCCGTCGATGAACAGGACATATTTATCCCACACGGGCTTTTTCCTTCATCGCCGAGCCCTGCCACGCCTGCCTACGCCGCGCAAAACCTGAATCGCGGAGTTCGGTGGAGGCATCGGCGCCGGGTTTGAAGCCGGAACGGACCAAACGATCCTTTATTCCGGATCGGGGGCCACTAAGAATGTTGCCGATTTCGCTTTGCCTGGTAACGGGCCGGCTCGATCGCGACGACCGAGTGCCGCCACCCGGACTGCCGCCGGTGCCGACTGGTACCCAGCCATTCGGGGACGGTCCGTTGATAACCAGCTTGCTTCTCCTGTTGCAGTCCGCCGCCGTGCCCGGCGGCCAGGAGTCGCCCCCGCGCGGCCCCCCCGGGCCGGCCTGCCAAGCGTTCGAATCCGAGCCGGCGGATCAAGGTCGAGGACCTGCGGGAGGCGCGATCCTCTACGTCGGCTGCGGCGGGACGGCCGTTCGAATCGGCAGGGTCGAATCCTATCGGTCCAGCTACAATCCCGGGACTCGCAGCCTTGCGGTGGTGATCCAGGAGAGCGGGCGAACGCGCGTCCTGGTGGCCCAGCAGGAAGCTGACGGGACGCTTCAGATGCAGGATATGTCGCGCGACCTCGCGAAGGCGTCCGGGCGGCCCTTCGACGCCGGGCTCCGCGGGGTCGAGGTCGATCTCGGGCGGTTCGCGGCGGAGGGAAGCATCGCTGCGCCCGCGCTCGGGCGGCCCGGCGCCGAAGGCCGGCTGACCCCCGGTCACTACGTCTCGCCGGGTCGTGGCGGGCCCCAGCCCCAATCCCGATCGCCGTCCGGGGATACTCCGCAATAGCGGATCCGGTGGTCGTTGTTTCTGTGCCTTGGAGGGGTGAATGCGGGTCAGCAAATGGGGATCGATCGGGGCGCTGCTGCCGCTTCTGCTGGCGACGCCGGCGCTTGCCGACGTCCCCGCCCCGCCCGTGCGCCAGACCGTCGATTCGAACGGCGTCGACGTGGTCCGGGGAACCTATAATTCGAACCCGACCGATATCACGATCGGTCCGGCCGGCCTCCACGGCCTGGCCTTCACTCGATACTGGTCCGGCCACGGCTGGCGCCACTCGCTGGTCGTCACCATGAGCGGAAGCGGCCTCACTCCGACCGTCAGCATCGCCGGCGCTTCGGAGACCTTCACCCGGGTCGGCGTGACCAGCGCGGGCAGCACCTACACGGCCGACCTCGCCAACGGCTCCTCGCTGTTCCGCGAACCTTCGGGCGACTAGGTCTATACCGGCCGCGACGGCACGGTCGTTCGGTTCATGCCCGCCGGCGGAGCGGTGTTCGGCGGCTACGAGTCCGATCTCGGGCGGGCCCGGTGGATCAAGTCGCCCGACGGCACGATCATGACCTTCACCTACAAGAACGGCAGCTATGTCGTGAATATGCCGGGGGGAGGCACGTCCACCGTCTTCTACGCCCGCCTGCAGTCGGTCACGAACAATCACGGCTACCAGCTGAAGTTCACCTACGGGTCCAACACCCTCAGCCAGGGGAACGAGGCGGCCTGGAAATATCCGACCCGGGTGACGGCCATCAACAACGCGGTCGAGCATTGTGATCCCGCGGCCGACTCCTGCAGCCTCGCCAATCCCTGGCCGCACTCGGATTATGTATATTCGGCCGGCTACAGCGACGTGAACCTGACATCGGTCACGGACCCCGCGAACCGGACCTGGCAATATGGCTACGAGGTCGACCGGCTGAACACGATCACCCGTCCCGGAGCCTCGACCCCCGACGTGGTCATCCAGAATTACGCGACCGATTCCTTCGTCAGCTCGATCCAGCGCGGCGGCCAGACCTGGACCTACGCCAACGTTCTGAGCGGGTGGAACTTCAGACCCGAACCGTGACCGCCACGGACCCGCTGTCGCGCACCCGGACCGCGGTCTCCAACACGGTGACCGGCCAGCTGACCACCGACACCAACGAGAACGGCCACACGACGGCCTTCGAATACGGCGTGGGAGGGCAAATCCAGAAGGTCACCACCCCCGAGGGCAATTACGTCACCTACGGCTACGACTCTCGGGGCAACCGCACATCGACGGTCGCAACCCCCAAGGCCGGCTCCGGCCTGGCCGCGATCGCCGCCTACGCGACCTATCCGGCCGGCTGCGCGAGCGCGCTCATCTGCAACAAGCTCGTCACCACGACCGACGAAGCGGGCAACGTCACCAATTATTATTACAATGCCGACGGGTCGCTCGACTATGTCGAGGCTCCGGCCTCGGCGCCGGGCGCAGCCCGGCCGCGGACCCGGTACGGCTACGGCAGCTTTGCCGCCTGGACCAAGACGAGCTCCGGCGCGTTCGCCCCTTCCTCGAACCCGGTCACCCTTCCCGTGAAAAGCTGGGCCTGCAAGACCACGTCGGCTTGCGCAGACACCAGCTCGGACGCGGTGAAGACCACCATGACCTATCAGAGCGGCTCGTCGGCGGCGGGAAGCAACCTGCGCGTCATCTCGTCGACGACCGGGTCGGGAACCGGCACGCCGAGCGCCACCGTCTCGTACGGCCACGACAATGTAGGCAATACGACGAGCGTCACCGACGCGCTCAGCCACACGAACCAGCTCCGCTTCAACGAGGCCCGCCAGGAAATCGCAAGATGGTCCCCGGATCCCGACGGTGCCGGCCCCCGTCGTCCGCGCGCGGTGACTACGCGCTATCAGGCGGACGGACAGCCCGACCTCGTCACCGAGGGTACGGCCAATTCCGACGGGAGCGGGTTCACAGGGGTTCGGGCCGTCCACATCGGTTACGACGTCTACGGCCGGAAGATAACGAGCCGGCTGAACGACGCGAGCAACGGCGCGGCCACTGCGGCCTCGTCGCTGACCCAGATGGGATACGACGCCCTGGGCAGGGTCGAGTGCGTGGCCGTCAGGATGACTCCGTCGACTTACGGATCGCTTCCCGGCGCCTGCGCTCAAGTCTCGGCTCCAGGCGCGGACGGCCCGGACCGAATCGGCAAGACCCTCTACAACAACGTCGGACACACCGACACTCTCAAGCAAGGCGTCGGCACCCTGCTGGAGCAGAACGAAGCTGTTTACACTTACACCGTCAACGGCCAGATCAGCAGCGTTATCGACGCGAAGGGGAACGTCACCGCCTACAGCTATGACGGCTACGATCGGCCTGTGCGGACCTGCTACGACAGCACGATCGCGACCTGCACGGCGGGCTCGCCGGGCGACTATGTCGAGCTCGGCTACGGTACGAGCGGCGCAGCGACGGGCAAGCTGATTAGCCGGAAGCTTCGCGGCAATTCTTCCGCAGGAGCGATTGCCTTCAGCTACGATCTTTCCGGGCGGGGGGTCGGGGTCGACTATCCGGGCCTCGCGACGACGGACAGCGACGTAACCTACAGCTACGACCTCCTCGACCAATTGCTCAGCGCGACCGATTCGAACGGCCATGCCGCGACGGTGGGCTTCGACGCGCTCGGAAACGTCACGAGCGAGGGCGACGCCATCTCGACCCGGGTGCTGCAATATGATTCGGGCGGGAGGCGGAGCCGCCTGACATGGGCGGATGGATTCTACGTCACCTATGAATATGATGCCACGGGAGCGATGATTGCCATCAAGGAGAACGGCTCCACGGTCCTGGCGACGTTCGAATATGACGATCTGGGGCGGCGCACGAAGCTGACCAGGGGCAACGGGATCGTGAGCACTTATGGTTATAACATAGGCTCGCAGCTCAACAGCCTTGCTCTGGACATGCCGGGGACGATCAACGACCAGACGTTCGCCTATACTAATAGTCCCGCGGCCCAGTCACGCAGCGGACGTTTACGAACAACCAGTATGACTGGAACGGGCATTATAACGTAAGCCGAAACTATACGTCCAATGCGCTGAATCAATATTCCACGGCCGGGTCCCTGACGCCCAGCTACGATGCCAGGGGTAATCTAACCTCGGCCGGACCGACCACCTATACCTACAACAGCAAGAATCAGCTCGTTCAGGCGAGCGATACCGGGAAACAATTCTACTTCGATCCCACCGAGCGGCTCGATACGATCCTGAGCAGCACGGGGACTCCGCTGAGGGCGTTCCAATATGACGGTCCGCATATCATCACCGAAGTCAATCCGGCAGCGAGCAACTCGGTGGTGGGTCGCTATGTCTGGGGCCCGGCCTCGGACGAGCCGCTGGTCTGGTACGACGGCTCGGGAACGGGCAACAAGCGCTACCTCGTCGCCGACGAGCGAGGCTCGATCATTGCCGTAACCGACAATTCGGGAGCCGCGATAGCAATCAATACCTATGATGAATCCGGCATTCCGGGCGCCGCCAATCTCGGGATGTTCCAATATACCGGGCAGGCCTGGTTGCCCGAGCTCGGCATGTACCATTTCAAGGCGCGGACCTATTCGCCCACGCTCGGCCGCTTCATGCAGACCGATCCGATCGGCTATGGCGACGGCATCGGCTGGTACAATTATGGCCACGGGGATCCGATCAACAACACCGATCCCACGGGATTGCAGACGGGCACGAACATAACCGCCGATATCCACTGCCCGTCATGTTTCGGTACGGGCATGGCTACGTTCACCACGAACAAGGAGCCTCGCGAGAAAGGGGATCGCGCCACCAATCCGAACGGGTTGAGCGGGACCTACCTCGACCACGTTAAATACGACCTGCAGGACAGGGAGATTTCGAGGACGGCGATCCTTTTCTTCCCCGACTTGTTCTCGAACCAGGATCAGGGCGGTTTCTCGGGAGGCTATGGCGGCGGTGCCTCCGGGCAGAGCGGCGACATCACCGTTACGGGCTTCCGGCGTGCGGCTTATCAGCCGTATCTTCAGAATCCCTACGCCTGGTATATGCCCATCGACCCGATCATCGGGCATATCGCGAAATATCACTTCATCCCCAGGAAGGGTAAGAGCCTGTTCCGGCCCGAGTGGCGCAGCCTTAAGGGACAGGAACAATTGTACCAATTCCTTATCGCCCATGCCGTGCCGCAACCGTCGCTCCTCATCCCAGGCACCTATACCCTGAGCGCGACCTTTCCCTTGCCAGTGGGATGGGAGCGCAACACCGGCAGGCTGACCTACAACGTCAGCGCCGCGGTCTGGCCCGCCGGAAAGAATTCAGATGGTCGAACAATCTATGTACCGCACACCCAATATCCCGGCATGCCATGATTGAGCTCTACGCCTCACTTCCGCAGACATCGGCAAGCCAGCCGGCTGAGCCCGGCTCGCTGGAAGCTAACCCCTTTTTATGGAAGGCCTTCGGTCCAGTCAGACTAACGATCGGGACAGAAGAGGTCTACGAATCCGACTCCGCTGCCGTACCGATTACCATTATCGAACTGGCCAATTGCATCTGGCGCTGCTGCTCGACGGGCCAGGCCACGACGCTGTCGATGAATTTGGAGCCGGTGGTCGACTTCGTTCCCGAAGGCGCGACCACCTCGATCATTGATACCGGTCAGGCGAACGAAGTGCTTGCCCGGATTCCGAACGACACGCTTCTGGACTATCGGAAAACCATTTTGCTTAAAGCCAAGGCAGAAAATCCCGGATTGTTCGAATTGATGGCGCCTTTGCTTTTCGGGCCCGTGCCGGGCGCCCCGGAATGAAGTGAAGCTTGCTGAACGAGAGTTGATTTCGAGAGGACGCAGATGGACATCAGATTGGGCGCAAGGTTGCTTCTGGCGACGTCGGCCCTGGCCATAGCGGCGGTCACTCATGCCGCCGGGAGTGTCACCTACACCTATGACGCGCTCGGCAGGCTGGTCAAAGTCGAGAATGGGACGGGCCCAAGCGCCGGCATTTCCTCGTCCTACACCTACGACGCTCTCGGCAATCGTTCCAACGTGACGGTCGCCGGGGTCGCTGCGCCTCCGCCACCGCCGCCACCGCCGCCCCCGCCGCCGCCGCCACCGCCACCGCCACCGCCCCCGCCGCCACCACCACCGCCACCGCCGCCGCCGCCACCCCCGCCTCCACCGCCTCCGTCGGGTCCCCCGACGGCGGTCGACGATTATGGCGAGGGCCGGCGCTGCCAGAGCCGGGACTTCAACGTCGTCGCCAACGACAGCGACCCGAACGGCGACCCGCTGACGGTGACGTCGGTGACCGGCGATCCCGGCTTCTCGATCCTGTCGGCGACGACGATCCGCTACTCCAACGGCGGCCAGGTCCGGTCATATTCCGCGGTCTACACGATCGGCGACGGGCAGGGCGGAAGCTCGAGCGCGACGCTCTACATCGACGTGCCGAGAGATCAGTGCTTCTGATCGGAACGCCGCCGCGGCGCCGGGCGCGGGTCGGGGAAGGTCGATGAATCGCGCTTCAAGTCGATGAATTAGGGCTTTTCGTCCGGCGGGCCCGTTTCCGTACATCGAGAGCCGGCGGTGCCCCCGCGGCCTGTTGCGGCGGCGCAACGTTTTGGCGGACGTGATTGTGAATCCTCGTTTAATTCGAAATTAACCTTTTGCGTTCACTTATCCCATGGTTAATGAACTTGATCGGTGGAGTTCGGGGCATGGAGGCTCCGACGCCGCTGAGTGAGAGGGGCCGACCACCATGCGCGTTCTGCTGATCGAAGACGAGCCGACCACCGCCAAGAGCATTGAGCTCATGCTCTCGGGCGAAGGCTTCAACGTCTACACCACCGACCTCGGCGAGGAGGGCTTGGACCTCGGAAAGCTCTACGATTACGACATCATCCTGCTCGACCTCAACCTGCCCGACATGCACGGCTACGACGTGCTGAAGAAGCTCCGGCTGGCCAAGGTCGGAACGCCCGTCCTCATCCTCTCCGGAATCAGCGAGATGGACTCCAAGGTCCGCGCCCTGGGCTTCGGCGCCGACGACTACGTGACGAAGCCGTTCCACAGGGACGAGCTGGTCGCCCGCATCCACGCCGTCGTTCGCCGCTCCAAGGGCCACAGCCAGTCGGTCATCCGCACCGGCAAGCTGGCGGTCAACCTCGACGCCAAGACGGTCGAGGTCGACAGCGCCCGGGTGCACCTCACCGGCAAGGAATATGCGATGCTCGAGCTGCTCTCGCTCCGCAAGGGCACGACTCTGACGAAAGAGATGTTCCTCAACCACCTCTACGGCGGGATGGACGAGCCCGAGCTCAAGATCATCGACGTCTTCATCTGCAAGCTGCGCAAGAAGCTCTCGCTGGCCTGCGGCGGCGACAATTATATCGAGACCGTCTGGGGCCGAGGCTACGTGCTTCGCGATCCCGAGGAGATGGAGACCGCCAAGGTCGCCTGACCCATTCGCGAGTGGCGCGATGAGACCGGC
>DASVSP010000103.1:0-10089 GCA_036388065.1 Allosphingosinicella sp. | reverse complement strand
ACAACGTGGAAGGAATGTAACATGAAGATCAGGACCAACGTTCGCGCCGGCGCCGCCGCCGGCACCGGCTACCCGCGCTGCGGCGCCACCGTCCGCTGCGGCGGCGGCACCCGCTGCGGCGGAAGCACGACCTACGCGCTCTAAGCATAGGTCAAAGCATCCGGTCGGCCGGCGGTCGGCCGGATGTCTCCAACACAACGTGCACAAACGTGGAAGGAATGTGACATGAAGATCAGGACCAACGTCCGCGCCGGCAGCACCCGGACCGATGCCCCCCGTTGCGGCGCCACCGTCCGTTGCGGCGGCGGAACCCGCTGCGGCGGAAGCACGACCTACGCGCTCTAAGCATAGGTCAAAGAATCCGGTCGGCATGTGTCGGCCAGATATGCGCACAACGCGCAAAACGTGGAAGGAAGCCAACATGAAAATCAGGACCAACGTTCGCGCCGGCGCCTCTGCCGGAGCCCCGCGCTGCGGCGCCACCGTTCGTTGCGGCGGCAGCAGCCGTTGCAGCGGAAGCCAGGACTACCTGCTGGCATAAGGCAGGACATCGGGTCGGCCGTTGGCCGGCCCGATACCGCGCATCAAGCGCAAAAAAACGTGGAAGGAAGTAACATGAAAATCAGGACCAACGTTCGCGCCGGCGCCACTGCCGGAGCCCCGCGCTGCGGCGCCACCGTTCGTTGCGGCGGAAGCAGCCGCTGCAGCGGAAGCCAGGACTACCTGCTGGCATAAGGCAGGACATCGGGTCGGCCGCTGGCCGACCCGGTACCGCGCGATCAAGCGCAAACATGAGAGGAAGCCAAAATGAAAATCAGGACCAACGTCCGCGCCGGCGCGAGCACCAGCCCGCGTTGCGGCGCCACCGTCCGTTGCGGCGCGACCACCCGCTGCTCCGGTTCGACGACCTACGACCTCTCGTAATCGGGTCAGGTCGGATGGCGTCAGGCTGCTTTCGCAACCCCACACGCCATCGGCAAAGCGTAGCCATCCAGCTTCGGCTGGGTGGCTATACTTTTTCAGGCCCGCCCAACTGCGTGAAGGACGGCATGGCATGACGGTTTCGAGCTTCAGGGCAAGATATTCCGGACTCTGGCTGGCTCTGCTCATCGGCGGGCTGGGCCCGCTGCAGGCCGCCAAGCCCCGTGCTCCCGAACTGCTCCAGCCCGCCATCCCCGAACGCTTCAACTCCGCCGACCGCTACCCGGCCGCGACCGTGCCGGCGGTCAGCCTCGCCGACGAGGCCTGGTGGAAGATCTTCAATGATCCCGTGCTTGACGGCTTCGTCGAGAAGGCCCGCAAGAGCAACGGCACCCTCTATGAGGCGGCCGCACGGCTCGAAAAGTCGAGAGCCCTGCTTCGCGGCGCCTCCGCAGCGCGAAACCCTCAGCTCGGAGGCGGCGGCGGCGCGTCGCAGCGCACGGGCCCTCTGATCAACGAGGCCGGACAGGGCGGCCGCCTGTTCTACCCGTCCGCATCCCTCAGCTACGAGATCGACCTGCTCGGCAGGCTGTCGAAAGCGAAAAGGGCCGCTCGACTGGATGCCGCGGCAAGCGCGGACCTGCTCCGCCATGCCCGGCTGCTCGTCGAGGCCGATACGGTCCAGACCTATTTCGAGATCTGCGCGCTGGACGAAGAGCGCTCGATCCTGGCCAGGGCTGCGGGCGACCAGGGCGCCACCTTGAAGATCCTCGAGGTTCGCGAGCGCAACGGGCTTGCGACCAGGCTTGCGGTGAATCGCGCGCGCGCCGAGGTCGCGACCGTTCGCTCCGACATCGACGACCTCGATCGCCGGCGGGCCGAGCTGGTCGGCGGGCTTGCCCTGCTGATGGGCGAAGCGCCCTCCGATATCGCGGTTCCCGGCAAGCTCGGCTCCCCGCCGATCATCCCGTCCGATATCCCGAGCGCGGTCATCGCCCGCCGCCCGGACATCTCGGCGGGACTGCGAAGCGTCGAGGCCGCCCGAGCCCGGGTAGGAGCCGCCAAAGTGTCGTGGCTTCCCAGCCTCAGCCTGACCGGCGCCCAGGGTTTCGCCTCGCCGTCCCTTGGAAGCCTACTCAGCTCCGCGACCCAGAATTTCGGGCTCGGCTTCCTGTTCTCGATCCCCGGGCTCGACGGCGGCCGCCACAAGGCCAGGGTGCGCTCGGCCCGAGCCGACCTGTCGCTCGCCTCGGCCGAGTACAGCACCCAGTTGCTGACCGCCTTGCGCGACGTCGACAACCAGCTGAGCGCGGTCCGGATCCTCGGCGACCGGGCTCAGACCCTGAACTCGATCGCCGGCGACGACGAGGTCCTGGCGACGATGCTGAAGGCCCGATACGCCAATGGCCTGATCAGCCAGCTCGACTATGTCGAGGGGCTCCGAACCGTCCTCGATCACCGGCGGACCGCCGTCCAGGTCAACATCGCCCGTTACGTCGCGACGATCGCGCTCATCCGGGCACTGGGAGGAGGGTGGGGCGCGCCGGAGCCCGGCCCGGAGCGCCTGGCCGGCAACGGTCGGCCCTAACGACTTTACGGAATGACTGGTCGAGGCGGACGGCCGTATCGTCCGCCCGGCCGGCGTCCCGCCGAACGGCGGCTTGCGCCGCTACGTCGCCGCGTATCTCTCAATCGGCTGGCCGGGACCCTCTAGCCGGAACTAAGGTGCGACGGCATCTCGCAACTGATCTGTGGATTTGGCAGGGCTGCGCGGTTTACCGATCGCTATTGATCCTGCGCTCGAGGGGGGCGTCGCTCGGCGAGCGCCTCGGGCAGGGGCCTAGCGCGCCTCCGGCTCACCGTGGGGAAGTGCGTCGATCATGTCGTGAAGGGCCATGATCTCGAGCTCCGCTTTCAGATTGACCTCGTAATCCAAGGCCGCGGCGATCCGGTCGCGCGACGCCTGCCGGTTCTGCGACATGAGGATGATCGGCGCCTGCAGGGCCGCCACCATCGAGAGGATCAAATTGAGGAAGATGAAGGGATAGCCGTCGAACGCGGCGCCGTAACGGCTGACGGCGAGGGTGTTGAGGCCGACCCAGGCGACGAGCAGTCCGATGAAGATCAGGATGAACGCCCACGATCCCCCGAAGCCCGCCACCCGGTCCGCCACGCGATCGCCGAAGGTCTGCCCCGCCTCGACGGCCCGGTTAACGTTGCGCGTGACATGCTGGCGGCGGGCGATCGTCGTGATGACCCGGCGTTCCCGCTCCGAGAGGGTGCTCAGGCCGCCGTCGAGCAGCAGCTGTCCGAGCGCCGCGACCCGGACGCTCGCCTGCTCATCCACTGCTTCGGGCTGCTGAGCCATGCTTTTTCCTCCCGGCTGCCAGGGCCGATTTGACCTGAGTTCACCCAGCTTTGTCATGCCGGACTTGATCCGGCATCCACCTTCCTTTCGCCGATGGAAAGAAGGTGGACCCCGGATCAAGTCCGGGGTGACGATATACGCGACGCTGCCGCCGCTCTAGGCGAGCAGATGCTGTCCGCCGTCAACGGGAATGACCGTCCCGGTGATCCGCCGGGCGGCGTCGCTAACGAGGAAGGCGGCGAGCGCGCCGACATCCGAGATGTCGACGAGCGTCCGCTCGGGCGCCGACTCGGCGGTGCGCTCCAGGAGCTCGTCGAAGCGGTCGATTCCGCTCGCCGCTCGGGTGCTTATCGGGCCGGGAGAGATTGCGTGGACCCGGATCTGCCTGGGTCCCAGCTCGGCCGCGAGATATCGGGTGGCGCTCTCGAGGGCGGCCTTCACCGGGCCCATCAGGTTGTAATGTTCGACCACCCGCTCCGAGCCGTAGAAGGTGACCGTGAGAAGCGTGCCTCCGTCCGTCATCAGGGGCTCCGCCAGCTTGGCCAAACGACGCGCTGATCGCCTTGGGCGAGCCGACCCTCTCGATCGATGCGATCTTGTGCGACCTTTCCGCTTTGGGTTCCCGCAGCGGGTTCGCGAGCTCGCGAGCTGGGTTCGAGCCAACCGGCCCGAATTGGAGGTCAGGCTGGCCGCCGGGGTCGAGACGGCGGCCCAGACCGCGGCCGAGCTTTGCGAAAGCGGCCCCCGTCTGGAACGGCCCTACCAGCCCGAAGCCGTCGTCGATTACATCAAGCGGCTGCGAGCAAGCCGTCTGGAGTAGCCGGCGGCGGCTGGAATGCGGGGCGGTGCCGGCTGGACCCGTAAACCGACGATGCCGGCCGTCCAGGCGACGCGAGCCGCGTCGGCGCCCGCCGGGCGGTGTTGACAATGTCCTCCGTGGAGCCGAGACGGGGCGGGCGCAAAGGCCGTCGATCGGCGACGATCCGGACTTGGCGGACCTGCCAAAACGCGGCGTCAGCCTCCTTCGTGGAGGCCGGAGAAGCCCCAGCCCCGCGGGGGGAAGCTGGGGCTTTTCTACGTCGAAGCCCGGCCGGCGTGTCGCTGAGGCGGAACCTGCAATCTCGCTCCTCGGCGCTTCGAGCCGTTGACCCGGGGGCTGCAAGCACCCACATAGGTTATGTTGTCACTCTTCCTTCGAGAGTGCCAATCGCAAATTGGCAGCGCTGGCTCCCGCTTGTGAAGCGACGACTTCGTCGCGATCCAGCAAGAGGATCCGCAGCCATGGCATTTCGCCCCTTGCATGACCGAGTGCTCGTCCGCCGAATCGAAGCCGAGGCGAAGACCGCGGGCGGAATCATCATCCCCGACACCGCACAGGAAAAGCCGCAGGAAGGCGAAATCGTCTCCGTCGGCACCGGCACGCGCGGCGAGGACGGCATTGTCACTGCGCTCGACGTCGAGGCCGGCGACAAGATCCTGTTCGGCAAATGGTCCGGCACCGAGGTCAAGCTCGACGGCGAGGATCTGCTGATCATGAAGGAAAGCGATATCCTGGGCATTGTGGGCTGACGTCCACGCAGCCGGCCGTTCCCGTCATCCCGTCGAAAGCCGGGACCTCGACTCGGAAAGGCTCGGTGCAAATTCTCACTGAGGCCCCGGCTTTCGCCGGGGTGACGTAAATTCCACCGGGCCCCGGCTTCCGCCGGGGTGACGTGATCAAATCAAGGACCACAAACATGGCCGCCAAAGACGTCAAATTCTCCCGTGACGCGCGTGAAAGCATCACCCGCGGAGTCGACATCCTCGCCAACGCGGTAAAGGTGACCCTCGGCCCCAAGGGCCGAACCGTCCTTCTCGACAAGAGCTATGGAGCGCCGCGAATCACCAAGGACGGAGTCACCGTCGCCAAGGAGATCGATCTCCACGACAAGTTCGAGAATATGGGCGCCCAGATGCTTCGCTCCGTCGCGTCGAGGACCCACGATCATGCCGGCGACGGCACCACGACCGCGACCGTGCTCGCCCAGGCGATCGTCCGTGAAGGCATGAAGTCCGTTTCGGCGGGGGTGAACCCGATGGATCTGAAGCGCGGAATCGACGTCGCGGTCCTCAAGATTGTCGAGGACCTCAAGGCCCGGTCGAAGCCTGTGTCGAGCAACAACGAGATCGCCCAGGTCGGGATCATCTCGGCCAATGGCGACACCGTCGTCGGCGAGAAGATCGCCGAGGCGATGGAGAAGGTCGGCAAGGAAGGCGTGATCACCGTCGAAGAGGCCAAGGGCCTCGAGTTCGAGCTCGAGGTCGTCGAAGGCATGCAGTTCGACCGCGGCTATCTCAGCCCCTATTTCATCACCAACGCCGAGAAGATGCACGTCGAGCTCGCCGATCCCTACATCCTGCTCCACGAGAAGAAGCTGTCGAACCTTCAGGCGATGCTCCCGATCCTGGAAGCCGTCGCCCAGTCGGGCCGTCCGCTGCTCATCATCGCCGAGGACATCGAGGGCGAGGCGCTCGCCACGCTCGTCGTCAACAAGCTCCGCGGCGGCCTCAAGGTCGCGGCGGTCAAGGCCCCCGGCTTCGGCGACCGTCGCAAGGCGATGCTCGAGGACATGGCGATCCTGACCGACGGCCAGGTCGTCACCGAGGATCTCGGGATCAAGCTCGAGACGGTGACTCTCGAAATGCTCGGCACCGCCAAGCGCGTGAGCATCGACAAGGACAAGACCACCGTCGTCGATGGCGCCGGCACCTCGGAGGCGATCAAGGCGCGCGTCGAGGCGATCCGCGGCCAGATCGAGCGCTCCGACAGCGAGTACGACATGGAGAAGCTCCAGGAGCGCCTCGCCAAGCTGGCGGGCGGAGTGGCGATCATCAAGGTCGGCGGCTCCTCGGAGCTCGAGGTCAAGGAGCGCAAGGACCGGGTCGACGACGCGCTCAGCGCGACTCGCGCTGCGGTCGAGGAGGGGATCGTGCCCGGCGGCGGAACGGCGCTTCTCTACGCCTCCAAGGCCCTGGACGGCCTCACGGGAGCGAACGACGAGCAGACTCGCGGAATCGATATCGTCCGCCGGGCGCTGCAGGCGCCGTTGCGTCAGATCGCCGAGAATGCCGGCTTCGACGGGGCCGTGGTCGCGGGCAAGCTGATGGACCAGCAGAGCGCGACCTTCGGATTCAACGCTCAGACGGATGTCTACGAGGATCTCGTCGCCGCCGGAGTCATCGATCCCACCAAGGTCGTCCGCTCCGCGCTTCAGGATGCGGCGTCGGTCGCGGGACTGCTCATTACCACCGAGGCGGCGGTGGCCGAATTGCAGGAGGACGAGCCTGCGGGCTCGTCCGCGTCCGGCGGCGGAATGGGCGGAATGAACTTTTGAGGAAAGTCGGATGGGCGAGAAAATGACCATCGTCGCGGCAGCGGACGCACTTGCGGACGGGGAGGGGCCTGCCGTCGCCCCGGCCCTCCTTCTCCACAAGTTCGTGAAGGCGGAAAGCTGGCGGGGCGCCCTGACCACGGACGCCAGCGGCGGAAACCTTCCGCGACACGGGTCGGAATGGATCTACGCGAAAGAAGTTGTCGTCTCGCCGGGCGACCGCCGGGTCGGCGCGACTTCCCTTCAGATCATTCGCGGCGTTTCGGAGCGCGGCTATTTCCTGTTTCCGATAAGCGACGATGCCTGACGGGGGGTTGCGGGCAAACACTGCCAATATGATTTAAGTTAGCTGCAATCATCGAATCGTGTAAGGTCAGGGGATCACCGGGCCTGCCTGGCGCGCCGGTGACTGAGAGACTCGACATGCTCCCGCCCGCTGGAGCATCGTCATGAAGCAATTCGACAATCTGGCCGACGCTCAGACCCTCGCTCTGGCCATCGTCGACACTCTGCCCGAGCCGTTCGTCGTCCTCGACGACGACCTGCGGGTACTGGCCGCGAGCCGCTGCTTCTACGAGCATTTCAAGGAGGATCCGGCGAGGACTCGCGGCCGGCCCTTCTTCGAGCTCGGCGACGGTCAATGGGATATGCCCGCGCTCCGCATGCTGATCGAGACGATCGTCCCCGAGCACACGTCGATGGACAATTTCGAGGTGGAGCATGATTTCCTCCATCTCGGCCGGCGAACGATGCTGCTCAATGCCCGCCTCGTTCGCTACGAGGTCCATTCCAGCCCGAACATCCTCATCGCTTTCAAGGACATCACCGCGCGTCGCTCCATCGAGCGGGAGAAGCAGGAACTGCTCGAGCATACCGAGCGGCTCCTCGCCAGGCAGCAGACCTTGCTTCGAGAGATGGAGCACCGGATCGCCAACAGCCTCCAGATCATCGCCAGCATCCTGCTGCTCAAGGCGGGCGCGGTGGGCTCCGAAGAGACTCGGCTCGAGCTGCGCGACGCCCACAAGCGGGTCATGTCCGTCGCGGCGGTCCAGAGCCACCTCCATTCGATCGAAGGGATCGAGGGGATCGAGGGGATCGACATCGCGGCCTATTTGTCCAAGCTCAGCGCCGGGCTCGCCGCATCGATGATCGGTCCGCACCACGGGATCGAGATCGAAGTCGTGTCGGACGAGGGCACCCTTCAATCCAGCGAGGCGGTGAGCCTCGGCCTGATCGTCACCGAGCTCGTCATCAACGCCATCAAATACGCCTTTCCCACGGCACGCGCCGGAGCTCGCATCGTCGTGACGTTCGAGTTCGAAGCTTCGGCCTGGAAGCTGTCCGTCGACGACAACGGCGCGGGTCGCAGTCCCGCCCAGTCGACGAATTCGGGCGGGCTCGGGACCGCTATCGTCGCGGCGCTGGCGAAGCAGCTCAACGCGGAGATCCGCGAGGTATCCAGCGCCGGCGGCCTTCGGGTCGAGATCACTCAACCGACCTTCGCCTCTCATTTGCCGCTCGCGGCCTGAAAAGGATCACGCCATGTCCAGCACCTCCTCCGAAGCGGACCAGGCCCCGCAGCCGGTTTTCGCGGCCTCGTCGTGGGAATGGACGGTGGCCTGCGGCGCACTCAAAATCGCCATTGCCGTCTTCGCCCTCGGCCTCCCGATGGCGGCGGGGCGGCCGCTCGCCGAGTCGGTGGGCTGGATGCTCCTCGCCGGTGGAACCGCGGAGTTCGCTTTGGGGTGGGGCGCACATCGCGCCCTGCTCGGCAAGCTGACCCTGGGCTCGGGCCTGCTCACCGTCCTTGCCGGGATCCTGTTCATCAACAGCGGCTGGATTGGCCTCTTCCCGCTTACGACCGTGACGATGATCTGGCTCCTGCTGAGGGGCGTGATCTCTCTGGACGTGGGCATTCAGGCCCGGGCCGCCTACGCGACGGAGTGGTTCTGGCTGCTGCTCCGCGGCGTCACCGACGTCGGCCTGGGCCTGGCGCTGCTGGTCGGCCTGCCGATGGCCACGATCGCCATCCTCATGTTCAACGAAACGCCCGAGATGGTGTCGAGCTTCGGAGTCCTGCTGGCCGTCAGCTTCGCGGTCGCGGGGGTCGGCTTGATCGTGATGGGGCTCACCCAGCGCCGCCGCGAGGCAGCCGCGCTTATCGGGACGGTTCCCGTTCCCGGGTGAAACCCGGCCGGGGGGCGGATGACGAAGACGTCCTGCCGGAGAATCCGCCGTCCTTCAGCGGTCTTCGATCGCTCGAGAATCTTCCAGACGGGGGTATCGCGGAGGCGCCGCGGTTCGATCGAGGGTGGCCGAGCTTTCCGTGAAGCCGAAAACCGCCCCGACGGCCTTGGTTTCCGGAAGGATGTAGACGATCCCGACGGTCCCGCGGAACGCCGGAACGATCATCTTGTCGTAGAATTCCGGCGGAACGTTGATGCATCCGTAGGAGATGCGCTTGTCCAGCGCGGAAAGAGACTTGAGACGCTCGGAGCGACGCTCTTCGGGACGACCCGCGATCACTCGGTGGAGCGATACCGCCGCGCCATAGTCTATCCACAACACGTCCTGCTCCAGATCGTGCCCCAGGGACGCGACGAAGCGGCCGGCCGGCGTGGTCCTCTCCTTTGCCGTCATCGTCGCCAGCCTGCGATCGCCGATTCCGGGGACGGTCTCGTCGCCCCGGCCAAGGCCCAGGAGAGCCGAGCTGGCACCCTGCAGCCGGCCGTCGGCGCCGAACACGAAGACCTTCGCATTCAGCTTGTCGACGACGACATAGGCCAGGCCGCGATTGTCGCCCGAGGCGGCGATCCAGTGGAGAACCGCCCGGACGTCCCTCGAATTGGTCTCGACGGCGATCGGCTCGCCCGCCCGGGCCGCGGCCGCCGGACTCTCCGCGGCGCCCGCCTGGGGAGAGGCGAGGGCCGCCGCGAGCAAGGCGAGGCAGGGCGTCCTAATGGCGGGCCTGCTTTCGCGGATAGACCGGGACGACCGGCTTGATCGGCGCGGCGACGGGGCCGGGCCGGGCGGCCGGGCGCGATTCCTCCTCGTCCAGAACGTCGTTCCGAGCGGTCTCGATGGCCGGCATCCTGACTCCGCCGTCCACCACCGCAAGCTGCGGGCCGCCGGATGAAGCCGGCAGCAATGGGGCCGCCAGGATCGGAGTGGCGAGCAGGACCGGCGGAACCGCTTGCGGCGCGGGAGCGACCGGGGCAGGCGGCGTCACCACGGGCGGCGTCACCACGGGCGGCGCCACCACCGGCGGCGCCACCACCACCGGGGGAGGGGCAGGCGGCGGTGGCGGAACCGGAGTCGGCGGTGGAGGCGCGGGCGGCGGCGGCACCGGCGGTGGCGGCGCGGGCGGCGGCGGGGACACCGGGGGCGGAGGCGCGGGTGGGGGTGGCGCCGGCGGCGGCGGCACGGGCG
>DASVSP010000102.1:0-3531 GCA_036388065.1 Allosphingosinicella sp. | reverse complement strand
CTCCCCGGCGGGGAGTGGGTTGGGAGAGGGGGTTCGGCGGCGGGAATGTATCCGCGGAGTCAGGACCCCCGCACCCCGGCCCTCTCCCCGCTGGGGAGAGGGGGTTCTTGCTGCGGATAAATACGGATTGAACTTACGTATGTTGTGACGTATATAGATACCGTTAGTGATTCGTAGGGAGATCGGGCGTGGCTGAGCGGGGTGCGAAGACCGAGCGGTTCGAGATGAGGCTCGACGGGCGGCTGATCGAGCGGCTCGACCGGTGGCGGGAGCGGCAGGGGGACGGGGCTTCGCGGGCGGAGGCGATCCGGCGGCTGGTCGAGCGCGGCCTGGAGGGCGAGCGCCGCGAGCTCTCGATCAGCGACGGAGACAGGCTGATCCTCGGCATGCTGGCGGACATCCATCGCAAGACGGTCGAGGGCGAAGGCGAAATCGATCCGGATTTCGTCCTGTCGGCACTGTCCGGCGGTCACCTGTGGGGGCTGGAGTCGAAACTCCCCGGGCTTATGAACGGCGAGTCCGACCGGCCGGAGGTCGTCTCCGAGGTCGTCGACATCCTCGAAATGTGGAGCCACGTCGAGTGGAGCTTCGAGCGATTGCCCGGCGACTCGCGGTCCAGGCTCGAGGCCGAGGCGGGCCTCGACCGGTCGGCCTTCCGGTTCCCGGGCTTCGACGGCAACGAGGAATCGAAGCATTTCAGCGTCGCCAGCTTCATGATCGGGCAGCTCGACCGTTTCCAGACCTTCAAGGACCGGTCGCTGAACTCGCACTTCCCGATGCTGGCCGGCTACCGGCGGCAGCTGGTCGCCTATGGGCCGATCCGCGCCCGGTCGGGAGGCAAGCCGCTGAAACCCTCGGAGCTGATCGAGATCCTGAACGAGGTCTAGGAGCTGTAGAACAAAACACGAACCTGGGAAGAGGGGCCCGGCGGACGCGGCGAGCCGGAGGCGCCGAACCCCCTCTCGCTACCCTCTCCCCCCTGGGGAGAGGGGGCCTGGGACATGAAAGGATGGGGTCATGGCTGGAATGGCGCCGGGGGGCCGGCAAAGGAATTCGGGGCGGGAGCCGGCGAAACGGAGGGCCGGGAGCGGCCGGCGGCAGCGGCGCTGGTCGGCGAGAGCGGAGGAGACCTTCTTCGCGGCCCTGGAATCGACCGGGAACGTCCGGGCGGCGGCCGAGCGCTGCGGGTTCAGCCCGGCGACCGTCTATGCGCTGAAGCGGTCCAGGCCCGACTTCGAGGCGCGTTGGGAAGCCGTCGTCGCCGGGCTTGCGCGAAGGCCGTCTGGGAGCATCCTTCGCCATGCACGGGGCGGGCACGTCAAGCGGATCCGCTGCAACAGCCAGTGGAGCGAAGAAGCGGAGGAGCAGTTTCTCGACGTGCTCGCCGCCACCTGCAACGTCAGCCTCGCCGCCGAGGCGGCCGGGGTCGGGCATACCAGCGTCTACCGCCAGCGCCGGCTTCGCCCCGACTTCGCCCGGAAATGGCAGGCGGTGCTCGAGCAGGCCTACGACCGGCTCGACATGGCCCTGATCGAAGCGGCCAATGCGGCGATCGAAGGCGCCCTTCCCGACGGCGACCGGCCGTTTCCGGAAATGACGATCGACCAGGCGATCCGGCTGCTCCAGCTCCATCGGGCCTCGGTGACGGGCGCCGGGCGCCGGCCGGGCTGGAAAGGCGGGCCGACCCGGGGGTTCGACCATTATCGGGCAAGCATCGCCCGGAAGATCGAGGCGATAAGAAAGGCCCGGAGCGAGGGGGACGGCGATGGGACATTCGAATAAGCCGGGCCCGAGCTTCCGGGAGATGACCGACGCTCTTCGCCCCCGTGAGGTCGACCTGCTGCTCGGAGCACTCACCGCCGAGGAATCCCAGGCGGCGGACCTCGACTGGTCGGGCTGGGGACATGAGGGGCAGTTCGAGCCCGGAGAAGACTGGTCGACCTGGGTGGTGATGGGCGGGCGCGGCTTCGGCAAGACCCGGGCCGGATCGGAATGGGTGTCGGGGCTCGCGCGCCGGGCCGGCGGGGACAGTCGGTCGGGACGGTCGCAAGCGACCGTCCCGATCCGGATCGCGCTCGTCGGGGCGACCCTCGACGAGGTTCGCCGGGTGATGGTCGAGGGGCCGTGCGGGCTGCTCGAGGTGGCGCACGACCAGATTCGCGACTGGTCGCCGAGCCTCAGGCGGCTGACCTTCGAGGGCGGAGCGGAGGCGACTCTCTTCTCCGGCGCCTCGCCCGAATCGCTTCGCGGGCCCGAGCATGATTTCGCCTGGTGCGACGAGCTCGCCAAATGGCGCCATGCCGAGGCGAGCTGGGACATGCTCCAGCTCGGGCTCCGGCGGGGCGAGCGGCCGAGGGCGCTGGTGACGACCACTCCCCGGCCCGGGCCGGTTCTGAAGGGGATCATGGCGGCGCCCGGATGCGTGACCACGGGAGGCCCGAGCTGGGCGAACCCGCACGTCCCGAGGCAGCGGATCGAGGAGATGCGGGCGCGCTACGCCGGGACCAGGCTTGCCCGGCAGGAGCTGGGCGGCGAGCTGCTGCCGGACGTGGCGGGCGCGCTTTGGACGGTGGAGCTGATCGAGCGGTGCCGGGTGGATCCGGGCGCCGGCGGCGCGCCCGAGGCGCGCTTCGGCCGGATCGTCGTCGGGGTCGACCCGCCCGCGGCGGACGGGACCTGCGGGATCGTCGCCTGCGCCGTCGATGCGCTCGGCCGGGGCCACGTGCTGGCCGATCACAGCGTCACCGGGCGGTCTCCGGAGGGCTGGGCGCGGGCCGTCGCGGCGGCGGCCGAGGGGCACGGCGCGGCGCTCGTCGTCGCCGAGGCCAACCAGGGCGGGAAGATGGTCGAGAGCGTGCTCAAGGCGGCCTCGGCGGGGCTTGCCGTCAGGCTCGTCCACGCGGCGCAAGGCAAGTCGGCCCGTGCCGACCCGGTCGCCGCCCTGTTCGAGGCGGGGCGGGTGAGCCTTCACGGCCGGATGGATCGGCTCGAGGCGGAGCTGTGCGGGCTGATCGCCGGCGGCGGCTACGAGGGGCCGGGGCGGAGCCCGGACCGCGCCGACGCGATGGTCTGGGCGCTCAGCGAGCTGCTTCTCCGGGACCCGCGCGCCGAGCCCCGGATCCGGACCCTGTGAGCGGCGGCTTTTCTCTCCCCGGCGGGGAGAGGTGGGGCGAGGGGGAAGATCGGAGCGGCTCGCTTCATGTCGAAGGCGGCCAGGGCGCTTATCCCTCTCCCCGGCGGGGAGAGGGTAGGGAGAGGGGGCTCGGCGGCGGGGAGTATTCGCGGAGTCAGAACCCCCTCACCCCGGCCCTCTCCCCGCCGGGGAGAGGGGGAAGGTTGGGCGGTGGTTCTTATCCCTCTCCCCGGCGGGGAGAGGGTAGGGAGAGGGGGCTCGGGCGCCGGGGAGTATCCGCGGAGTCAGGACCCCCTCACCCCGGCCCTCTCCCCGCTGGGGAGAGGGGGAAGGTTGGGGCGGCGGGTGCTTGTCCCTCTCCCCGGCAGGGAGAGGGTTGGGGGGCTCGGCGGCGGGAT
>DASVSP010000101.1:0-29211 GCA_036388065.1 Allosphingosinicella sp. | reverse complement strand
GTTCAACAAGATGAAGGGCATGGGCCAGATCGTCAGCTGGAGCGTCCGCGACGAGAGCCTCCACTGCGAGGGAATCACCCGCCTGTTCCACGCCTTCGTCAAGGAGCGCGACTGCTACACGCCCCAGGTCAAGAAGGAGATCCGCGAGACCTGCCACCACACGGTCGAGCTCGAGGACGCCTTCATCGACCTCGCCTTCGAGATGGGCCCGGTCCCCGGAATGCAGCCCAAGGAAATCAAGCAATATATCCGCTACATCGCCGACTGGCGCCTAAGCCAGCTCGGCCTGAAGCCCATGTTCATGATCGACGACCACCCGCTGCCGTGGCTTGCGCCTTTGCTCAACGGCGTGGAGCACGCCAACTTCTTCGAGACGCGGGCCACGGAATATTCGAAGGCCGCGACCCGGGGGAATTGGGGCGAGGTCTGGGACAGCTTCGACCGGCGCAAGAGCGCGAAGGCGGCGAATGATGGCGGGGCGGGTGCTGCGCCGGATGGCGGGGACGATATGTTCACTCGGGCTGGGGTGGCGGCGGAGTAGGCGTAGGCCTCTGGTGGGAAATTTTGGCGAGGCACATGGAAGCGCTGCGGCAACATTTGCGAAACCATGGCGTGGTTCATTCGCTCTGGACTATAGCTGTCCTTCTACTAATTATAGCCGCACTGATATTAGCTACTCCCGATGGGAAGTCCGTTGGAGAGTACATCGCTTTTGCTACTTCGATCGCCTCGCTGGTTCTCGCGGTTGTAGCTATTGGCCACGCGCTCGTAGCGAATCAAAGCTTTTCGGAAACGGTCGGCTCATTGAAGTCGTCGGCTGAGGACGTAAAAAATGCTGCGTCAAACGTGTGCGAAGTGTCTAATGTGTTGAGCAAGCAGTCCGATCGGCTGCTTGAGGAGGTAGTATCTCTCCCTCCTGCTGTCAGGGCATTGTCAGATAAACTCGAAGCTAGTCTTCTTAGGCCCAGCGCACCAGCGAGCGGGGAGGCGCATGAATTACCATTGGGGCCGAGTAGCGATCAGGACGTATATCACGCAAAAATGGCTGCTGGTGTAAGGGCCTCACTATATTTGATTGTTAGGTCTTTTGCTACAGGCAAACCCATTGATACCAATCAAATTTTCCCTAATGATCTGTGGAGGCATTGGACCGACGGCGTGCTGCACGCAGCAGTAACGTTTCAACCTTATGGGGCTCTTTTAGTCGCCGGTGACAGTAGCGACGTAAAGGTGTTGGGAATAGGCTCTCTTGATCCCTTAAGGGTAGAAAAATCAGTGCGTGAGATAATGGGCAACGGCCATGCTGAAGTAATTCGTGCGATTGATACGTATTTCTCGTTACCTAACGGAGGCCAACAGGTTGCGACCACCGGTGCGTCCGACGCCACAGAGAATTCCAGGTCAGAAAGCTGAGTGAAGGAAAATCCGGGACAGTCTACATATTTCCTGGCGAGCGTTCTCACGGCTTACCGATCCGCCGAAGGGTCCGGACGCCCCGCAAGGCTTCAGCTCGCCGGCGTAGGCGCGAGCAGTCCCGCGAGGGCGCCGATCGCGGCTGAGCCGATGGCGATGATTCCGTCCGGGATGTCGCCCTCGCCCCGCTCGAGCGTGATCCACAATTGAGCGACGATAACCGAAAGAACCGCGAGCCCGAGGACGATCACGGTCACCCGGTAGACGAAGGTGTCCGGGATCTCGGTCCTGCGGCGCGCTTCCGTCTCCGCCTCCTGAACGATCGCCTGGACCGATTCGGTGTCGGGCGCCGCCGCCAGGTCCGGGGCCCGCTCGCTCAGCGCCGCCGCGAAATTCTCCACCATCCTTGCCATGCATCACCTCCTTGGCGCCGTCGGCGCCCGTGAAGCCGTTTAGGCAAAGGACCGGCCGGTGCGCGTGACGCCCGTCACGCTTCAACTGGGCGGTTCTGTCACTGTCCCCCACCAGGCGGCGGAAGGAGAAGGCCCATAAGGCCGGGCCATCATCGCGGCGGCCGCACATGAGCGGCGAGGCGGCGAGGGCTCGGCGAAGCGCCCGGGGGACGATGTCGGGGGCGCCCGCGCGCCCCGCAATTCGGAAGGCTGCCTCCCCGCTTCCAGGGAGGCGAGATTCTAGGCTGTATCGACATTCAGAGGGCCTATTCGAGCATTCATCCCTCTCCCCGGCCGGGAGAGGGCCGGGAGAGGGCAGGGAGAGAGGCCTCCGGCGCCGGGAAGTATCCGCAGAGTCAGAACCCCCTCACCCCGGCCCTCTCCCCGCCGGGGAGAGGGGGTTTGAAGCGACGCCATTGAATGTCGCTACAGCCTAGTTCGGCTCCACCTCGACCGCCAGCGGGCCCTTCTTGCCAGCGGCGATTCGGGCGCGCAGGGGCTGGTCGGGGCTGAGGTCGGCGAGGCCGCCTCGGCGCACCGTCTCCATGTGGACGAAGATGTCCTCGCCGTCTTCCTCTTCGCGCACCAGGAAGCCGTAGCCCTTGAGGCGGTTGAACCATTTGACCCGGACGGCCTCGAACTCGCCGGCCAGGTCGAGCAGGGCGGAGGGATCGATTCGTTCGCCGGACCCCGCCGCCGGCGCCCGTTGCGGCTCGGGCATGACCGCCTGGCTGAGGTCGATCGAGAGGACCTTGCGGGCCTGGAGGCCGCGCTCCTGCTCGGCGACGAGGCATTCCACCACCGCGCCTTCCGGAAGGCTCCGGCGGTCATGCTCCTTGAGGACGCTGAAATGGACGAGGATGTCGCCCCTCGCCTCGTCGCTGACCAGGAAGCCGAAGCCGCGCGTGGCGTCGAACCATTTCATCGTCCCGGTGACCCTGATCAGGCTCTCCTCGACGGAGCGCGGGGCGTCGTCCGCGCCGTCGGTGTCCGGCGCGTCGCTTCCAGCTTCGAATTCCCGGCGCGACGTCATTAACGGCCGATCCACGTTACAAACCGCGGTGACTATCACGCCTTCCGAGGATTTGTGAACCGTTTACGGCTGTTTTTATGGGACATCGGGCTCGGGCAGGTCTTCGCGGGACGTGCCAAGCACCTGGCGGACCAGGTCGAGACGGTGGCCTGCGCGAAGCATCGCGGCCGCCGCCTTGTCGCGAGCCGCCCGGTCGGGAGACACCGAGCCATATGGGCCGAGCCGTTTGCGCCGAGCGAAACGATGCGCCGCGGCCAGCGCATCCTCGCCGGAAATGTCCCTGGCTTCGGCGGAATCCTCCTCGGCGATCCCGGCGCCCCTCAGGGCTTCCTTCACCCGCCGCTCGCCATAGCCGCGCCGGAGCAGCGACGCGCTTCTCGCCGAGGCGAAGCCCTTGTCGTCGACATAGCCGAGCTCGGCGAAGCGCTCGACCAGCCGCTCGACGGGCGGCTCTCCGCCACCGCTCCACCCGCGCTCGCCCAGCTTGCGGCGAAGATAGGCGGCGAGCTTCGAGCGGGTGGTCGCATAGCGGCCGGCATAGAAGAGGCCGAGCCGCTCGAGCCCTTCGGAATCGAGGGGCGGCCCGGGGCCTGCCCTCCGTCTTTTGTCGGGTCTGGATCTCACGCGCCATGATTGTGCCACAGTCGGTCCCGATTATAAACGAGTACCTCTCCCGTCCCGGGAAGCGGTCGCGAGCAAACATCTGAGAGGATCCGCTACACCCGTGCCCGAGACTTTGGTCCCGACGCCGACTGCGGACGATTTGCCGCGCCGCTTCGCCGATTTCGAGACGCTTGGAGAGGCGCTCGATTATGCGGCTCTGGGCCTTCGCGGCCTCAATTTCCACGATCCGCGCGGAGAGCTGGTCCGGGCCTATCCCTATCGGGAGCTCCGCGACGACGCGCTCGCCGCCGCCTACCGCCTGATCGCCGCGGGGGTCAGGCCGGAGGACCGGATCGCTATCGTCGCCGAGACCAGCCCCGAATTCGCCGCCCTCTTCTTCGGAGCCGTCTATGCCGGCGCCTGGCCGGTGCCGCTTCCGCTTCCGACCTCCTTCGGGGGCCGCGATTCCTATATCGACCAGCTCAAGGTCCAGCTCGAGAGCGCGGACCCGACCCACCTCTTCTACCCCGGCGAGCTTGCCGGAATGGCCGCCGCCGCCGCCGAGGCGGCGGGCGTGGCGGGCGAATCCTGGGAGTGCTTCGAGCGCCGCGAGGGCCGCGAGGCGCCGCTCCCCGCAGCCCGGCCGGACGACATCGCCTATCTCCAATATTCGAGCGGCTCGACCCGATTCCCGCACGGAGTCGCGGTCACCCATCGCGGCCTTCTCAACAACCTCGCCGCCCACAGCCACGGGATGGAGGTGATCGAGACCGACCGCTGCATCTCCTGGCTGCCCTGGTATCACGACATGGGGCTGGTCGGCTGCCTGCTGTCGCCGATGGCGAACCAGATCTCGACCGACTATCTCAAGACCGAGGATTTCGCCCGTCGACCGCTCGCCTGGCTCGACCTCATCACCCGCAACAAGGGCACGACCGGAAGCTATTCGCCGACCTTCGGCTACGACATCTGCGCCCGCCGGGTGTCGAGCCTGACCAACGTCGCCGAGCGCTTCGACCTTTCGCGCTGGCGGATCGCCGGCAACGGCGCCGACATGATCAGGCCCGACGTCATGCAGGCCTTCGTCGACGCCTTCGCACCCGCCGGGTTCGACGCGAAGAGCTTCTGCCCGAGCTACGGCCTCGCCGAAGCGACCCTCGCGGTGACCATCATGCCTCCGGGCGAGGGGATCGTCGTCGAGCTGGTCGAGGAGACGATTCTGTCGGGCGACGGCAAGATGCACCGCGACCGGCCGCAGCGCTACCGGGCGATCGTCAATTGCGGCAGGCCGGCCCGCGACATGGAGATCGAGATCCGCGACGAGGACGGCGGGAGGCTCGGCAATCGCGAGATCGGCAAGGTCCATTGCCGCGGCCCGTCGGTGATGGTCGGCTATTTCCGCGACGAGGAAGCGACCGCCGCCTGCCTCGATCCCGAAAATTGGCTGGACACCGGCGACATGGGCTATCTCAGCGACGGCTATCTCTACATCGTCGGCCGCGCCAAGGACATGATCATCATCAACGGCAAGAACCACTGGCCCCAGGACATCGAATGGGCGGTGGAGCAACTGCCGGGCTTCAAGGCGGGCGACATCGCCGCCTTCTCGATCACGACTCCGGGCGGCGAGGAGACCCCCGCCGTCCTGGTCCAGTGCCGCACCTCCGACGCCGGGGAGCGGACCCGCCTTCGCGAGATCATCCGCGAGCGGGTGAGGGCGATCACCGGAATGAACTGCGTCATCGAGCTGGTCCCGCCAAGGACCTTGCCCCGGACCTCGTCCGGCAAGCTCAGCCGGGCGAAGGCGCGCAGCCTGTACCTGACCGGCGAGATCCAGCCCTACGACATAGCGGCGTAGGACGAAGCGAGGCGCGCAGCGAAGAAGCGCATTCACTGGCGTCGCTTCAATCCCCCTCTGCCCGAGGGGGAGAGGGCCGGGTGAGGGCGCTCGGCCGCCGAGAACAGGCGCTGCCTCCAGCCCCCTCTCCCTACCCTCTCCCCACCGGGGAGAGGGATTCATGTTCGAATAAGCCCACTGAACGTCGATACAGCCTAACTCCCGTGGCGTCCGCTGAGCCGGAGGAAGCCCGCCCGACCGACTCCCGTCGCACACAGCACCACAGCATTGAGGAATCAGGCCGGATATCCTGGCGACCCGGTTTCATGAAACGGGCCACGGCATCGCCGCGATTCTCGCGGGCCGGGGACGCATCAGCTTTGGGAAATTTCCCAAATCGAGCCGCGACGGCTTTTGACGTAGGTGCGGGTGCCCCTTACTTACCCTTGGTCCCTCGGGGAGCCCGTCCGCCGTTCTTCGTCTTGCCTTTGAACTCTTCTTCCGGCCCCGCTTTGCCGGGCTGTGTGGGTTGAGAGATCCCCAGGTCGAACGGGTCATCCCCTGTCCCGCCGAGAGGACCGCCACGGCCGGACAGGCTGATGCCCCACCAGACCGCGCCAACTGCAATGAGCGTCATAATGGCGAGCGGAATGCGGAAGTCGCGAAACGAAGTCTCCATCAGTCCCTCCCAGCGTACACGATGGGGATAGGCCGAAGCCTGCCTTCTGCCAAGGGAATAGGGGGCCGAAGCGCCTGTGTTCCTCGCTCGGTCGCGCGATTAGGGGGCCGGGCGATTCGGGAAGAATACCGGCCCCCACCCTGAGAGAGCATGGGAAACGAGTGACAGCATATATTTTCACGGGAAACGCGTGACAATTATATTTCCCGGAGTCCGCTCCTCGCCACCCGGCGGGCAAAAATGTATATTGTCACCGTTTACCCGCCGAAGGAGTCGCCGCGCAAATCCTGCCTCAGTCCACCGAGCCTGTCCCGTTCAATCTAAAAGATCTCAACCTAAGAGGCCCGACGTTCGATGACCGACACACAAACGATCCCCGGCGGCGTCGTTCATGATCTCCCCACCGACCTGGGGGAGGCATTGGAAAGTCATCCGGCCGCGTTGGCGACGTGGGAGGACATTACCCCGCTCGCACGCAACGAATGGATATGCTGGATCGAGTCGGCGAAGAAGCAGGAGACGAGGCGGAAGCGCGTCGATTGGGCGTGCTCCAACCTTTCGGACGGGAAGCGGCGTCCCTGTTGCTGGCCCGGATGCCCGCACCGCTGAACGCAGTCCAGTCCGTCGCCGTTCAAGCCTGTGGTCCACACCGCGCGGGGGGGGGGTCTATTTCCGCACTCCCGACCCGCCCGACCTTGACCGGGCCCACCCGCCGCGCCACCCGGGCTCCATGACATCCCATCTTCCCATCGGCCTCGCGCTGCGGAGATTCCGGCGGCTGAACCTGGTCAAGCAGAGCGCGGTTGCCGAGAGGCTCGGAGTCTCCCAGGGATGCGTGTCGAGGTGGGAGAGCGGGGCCCACCGGCCGGATCCGGCGCAGAGGGATCGGATCGTTCAGCTGATCTGCGCGTCGGCGGGCGACGATCGGGATTCGGCGCTCAAGCGGCTGGTCGAGTCCTCGCGGCGCCCCGTCCACCTCATCTGCGACTCGACCCACCGGCTGCTCGCGGCTTCCCCAAGCCGGGCCGCGAGCTGGCGGACCGACGTTTCCGAGCTCGTCGGCCGGTCGCTTTGGCCCTTCGCCAGTGCCGAGATCGAGGCCGCGGAGGCCGGGCTGTTCGAGAGCGGGTGGTTCGAGCGGCCCTATCAAAGTCTCGAGCTGCGCACCGAGTGCAACGGCCGGTCGGACGTCCCGGTGCCGCCCGGCCGAATGCTCTGGGAAACGCTCCCGCTCGCCGATGGTCGCGTGGGCCGCCTGACGACGACGATCGGCTGACTCGACGCGCATAATTTATTCCTCCCGTCCGCACCGCCGGCCGCGATAGGGTCAGGGAATGAGCAGCGATCAACCGATCGATCCGGTCCGCCTGGAGGGCGTGATCGACTTCCTCCAATCGGCCTCGGCGCTGAAGGACACGCTTCGGACGGGCAGGACCGCAAGCGGCCGCCGGGAGAGCACTGCCGACCACAGCTGGCGCCTGTGCCTTCTGGTCATGCTTCTGGCCGACGACCTCGAGGGCGTGGATGTCCTCCGGCTGCTTCAGCTGTGCCTGGTCCACGATCTCGCCGAAGCGATTACCGGCGACGTTCCGGCGCCCTGCCAGGCCGCCGACGACGGCAGGAAGGAACGCGAGCGCGACGCGCTTCGCCAGCTGTGCGCTCCGCTTCCGGAAAACCTTGCGCGACGCATCGAAGCCCTGTGCTCGGAATATGAATCCGGCGGCTCGCCGGAGAGCCTGGTGGCCAAGGGCTTGGACAAGATCGAGACGATGCTTCAGCACCTCGTCGGCGCCAATCCGCCCGGATTCGACTACCGGTTCAACCTGGCTTACGGGCGCGCGATCACCGACCGCCACCCTGTCCTCCGGCAGCTGCGCTCGAGCCTCGATTCGAAGATGCGGCGTCGAATCGAAGCCCATCCTCATCCCTTTCGGCCCGGCTGAAGCCCGTGGTTCTCAGCCACTGCGCCGGTGAGCGGGTGAGCCGGCACCGGGCATCACCTGCCGCCGCCAGGCGCCCTCGTCGGGCCAGCGGCCGCGGGGCCCCTGCCATTCGGCGCCGAACATCTCATCGCTGAGAACGGCTTCGGAACCGACCTTCAGACGGCACTTGATGGCCATCAGGCCCGGCGACAGCCGGACCTTGAGCGAGGTCTCGCCCTGCTCCGTCAGCCACGGCTCCTCGAACCTCCGGAAGAAACGGAACAGTCCGCCGCCGGCGTGCAGCGGTTCGCCGTTCACGATCAGCCGTTCCTGCGACCATCCACCCTGTCCGACGGCGTTGTCGACGTCGACGACGGAATTGCGGATACGGTATCGCCAGCGAAGGCCGCTGAACTCCATGAGGATCTCAGTCGCGCTCCGCGCGCCGGCCGGCGGCTTCGAGCCGGCTTCGCCGAGCGGCCCGCGGCTTCGCCGCGCGCCTCGCTCCGGCCTGGCAGGAGTGGAGGGATTCGAACCCACGACCCTCGGTTTTGGAGACCGATGCTCTAACCAAACTGAGCTACACTCCTAAGGCCAGGGCGCAGATAGCCTCAGCGGCGCATGTCTGCAAGACGCCCGCTCGCCGGGATGACGTCCTTCCTTGCCCTTGCCATCGCTCCTTGCCCTCGCTATCTCGCGAAGCTCGCATGCATCGGCAAAGCTCGGCTGACCGGCCCCCCGGTCGAGGGCGGCTGCCCGAAAGGCGCAGCCCAGGCGCAAGCTGGCAAGCAAAGGACGACAAGCAAAGTGGCAAGAGTCAATCCCGGCGAATTCCTCCGCCAGGTCCGGGCCGAGACCGGCAAGGTCTCCTGGCCCACCCGCAAGGAGACGGTGACGACCGGAATCATGGTCCTCATCATGACCAGCCTGCTCGGAATCTTCTTCTTCGGAGTCGACAACGCCTTCGCCGCACTCGTCAGCGCACTGCTCGGCCTGCTCGGCTAGCAAGACCAAGGTAGAAACCACATGTCCCGCTGGTACATCATCCACGCTTATTCGGGCTTCGAGAACAAGGTCCGCGAGGCCATCCAGTCCGAGGCCAACAGGCTCGGCCTCGCGACCCTGGTCGAGGCGGTCGAGGTGCCCACCGAAAAGGTCACCGAGGTCCGCCGAGGCAAGAAGGTCACCTCCGACCGCAAGTTCTTCCCGGGCTACGTGCTCGCCAAGCTGGCGATGAACGACGACGTCTACCACCTGGTCAAGAACACGCCCAAGGTCACCGGATTCCTGGGCTCGTCGGGCAAGCCGCAGCCGATCACCGACGCCGAGGCCGCCCGGATCCTCAACACCAAGGACGAGGCCGCGGCCGCCGCGCCCAAGACCAAGATCAACGTCGACTATGAGATCGGCGACCAGGTCAAGGTCCTCGACGGCCCCTTCGCGAGCTTCAACGGAGTGGTGGAGGAGCTCGACTTCGACCGAGGCCGGGTCAAGGTCGGAGTCTCCATCTTCGGCCGCGCCACCCCGGTCGAGCTCGAGTTCGAGCAGGTCGAGCTGGTCAAATAATCCGCCCGCCCGGCGGGTCGGCAATTCAGGAGAGAGTGCTTGCAAAGACGGCGGCTCGAAAAGGATTGCACCGCCGGCCGCAAGGCCTGGCAGGCGCCGAGGCTGGCCAGGCTCAGGGCCGGCTCCGCCGAGGACGGGTCCGGCTCGGAAGAGGACGGCAGCTTCACCGCAAGCTGAGCGCCCGCGCCCGGCCGCTCAGGCCCGCCGGCGCCTGCGCTCCATGTCCGCGATCCGCCACCCGCCGAACAAAGCCACGCCCTCATGGTGCGCCGGCTTGCCCGAGGCCCGCGACCACCCCGTCACCGTCTGCAGCGGCGCAAGCCGAGGCGGCTCCGCCTCCTCCGGCCGGCGCCAGCTCCCAGTCGCCTCGAACCGGGCGGCGCCCTCGATCGCGTCGATGTTGCGGCCGATCGCGGCCATGGCTGCGACCGGGTCGTGCTCGATCCGCGCCGGCCGGCCCGACGGCCGGTCTTCGCCCAGCCGGGCCGTGTTGCGGTGGAGGCAAAGCTGCTGGAAGGCCTGGCCGAAGCTCAGCGGCGGGATCGGATTGTCGGCCAGGATCCGGGCGAGCCAGAGCGGGTCGCCGCCGTCCATGCGCAGGGCCTGCAACGTGCGCTGCATGGCGGCATGCTCCAGCCGGTCGTAGCCGATCCGCAGAGCGATCCGGAATTCCCTCGCGAAGACGGGGTCGCGCTTGCGCCGCCGATAGAAGGCGGCCGGCGAGGCGCCGGCGGCCGCCGCGGAGAGCCGGATGTTGGCGGTTGCCGCAAGCGCCCGAAGGAACGCCTGCTCGCACGCCTTGGTCAGCTTGTCCGGGTGCGCGAGCCGGATTTGGAGCCTCCCGCTCCGGCTCCGAACCACCATCGGCTCCCCGCCCTTCGTCCTTAAATCCTCTCCCGGATTTCCGGGGGAGGGGGACCGCGCCCTTCGACGCGGCCTGCGGCGTCGCTCAGGATAAACTTCGCCTTCGGCGAAGCGCGGTGGAGGGGCAGCCTCGGGCCCCCTCTTGCCCCCCGCGAGATGAAGCCGGGCCTGGACCGCCGCCGCGGTCGCTTCCCAGGCCAAAGCGAACGCCGAATGCCGCTTCCGCCGGTGCTGGATCGTCCCGTACTTCATCCCCGCCTCCCGAGCCGCCATCCGAACGTTCCCGCTGAGCGCGAAGCGCTCGAGGAACAGCTGGTTCTGATAAGCCTGGAGCGGAGTGAGGGGACGGGCCATCGCATTGCCTTTCGAGTCGCGAGTTCTCCTGATGTTCTCGCGATTCGCGCCACATTGAAACCCTGCAACTTAGCCCCTTCGCGCCTCCACCGTCATTGCGAGCGAAGGGAAGCAATCCAGGAACGGGGCCGCGACACCGGATTGCGGGCCGCCTGAGCCCTCGAACGCCGCCCACCCGTCGCCCCTTCGCGCCCTTCGCGCCTTCGCGTGAAAATAACGAAGCTTGTCTCACGCGAAGAACGCGAAGAACGCGAAGAACGCGAAGTCGGCCGGACGAGGAAGGGCCCGCCCCACCGTCGGTCGCGGCAGCAGGTCCTGGAAAGTCTTGGAAAGCATCGCCCTCAGGAACCCCATCTCGGCCCGCACATAATCCTTCGTCCGATGATCTGGCAGTCGCCGTTCCGGTACATCCACACCCGCTCATGCTTCCGATCATCCCGAGCCTGCCGAAGGCGACCTCGAACTGGCACTCGACGACGTCCGGCAGACGTTGTCGTCGACCGCCGGATCCTGAGGATCGGTCATCGCATCCGCCGCCATCGACATGTGCGCCGCCGCCTCGTGAAGCTCCGCCTGGTCGAGCCCGGCGGTCAGCCGAATCGCCGCGGCTCGAAGTTCCTCGACGGGCGGCACGAGGAAGGATCGGGGCGCTTGCTTCGGCGGCTTGAGGCGTTCGCCCTTTTCGTCATGGCGGACTTGATCCGGCATCCCCCTTCCTGTCTCGACGGCGGCAAGGTGGACCCAGGGTCAAGTCCGGGGACGGGATACTGCCCGACGCAAATACGATTGGCGCTTCAGCCTATACGAGTTTCGCTTATCTTGTAAAACCAATGAGTCCGGTATTGTTATTCGCGGATTTACGGGGTTAGAACTCTTCTTGCCTGCCGCTTTGGCGGGCCGAGGCTTGATAACCTCGAGAGCAAGGACCGGGCTTGCCGCCTTCGCCGGCCGGCCGGATGGCGGGCGCCATGTCCAAGCCGTAGCGGTCCCCCCGCGCCGGCCAAAAGCACCCGCGCCTGTCACTCGCAGGTTATCAACGTCCGGTTCCAAGCCGCGGCCGAGAGCGCCCCGATCCGCTCCTAGCACACCGCCCGAACCAACCCGAAGCACCTCGATCCGGCCCGCGAGCCACTCCAGCTCCTAGCCCTGATCCGGTAATGCCGCGAATAGCGCGCCTTCACATAAGCCTCGCGAAGCAGCTCGTACGACCGCCGCTCGAACTTCTGGTCCCGAGGCCAAACCCCGACCAGCCGAGGCTCGAGATCCTCGGCCAGCTTTCGAAGCCGGTTCAGGCTGTGGGTGCGCGGGCTGTAGAGCGTGCGGACCAGGATCAGGCAGTGGTAGAAGCGCTCGGTCGCTTGGTGGAGCAGGAAGGCCGCGAGCTTGTGGTCCCCGTCCTTAACAGCATAGCCGGCGTTCCGCACGAAGCCGCCGGCAGTTACGAACCAGTCCTCATAATAGTCTGTGGTCTCTCGCAACGCCTCGTTGACCGATAGCGGCCGAGGCTCGGCGAACGGGTATCCAGGCTCCTCGTGCAGCACGATACCCTCGCGCACGATATCCATGAAGAAATAGCGCCCAAGCTCCAGCTGCTGATTCACGTCGGCGAGGCTGTGATAAATGAGACTCGCTTGGTTCCGAAGCCTCCCGTCCGTCAGCTCCTTGAGCAGCCGATCCTCAACCTTCGCCCAAAATTCGGCCACGTCGGTCAGATCCTCATGATCGACCACGACGAGCAGGTCATAATCCGAGTGGTACCGCCCGACGGGATCATCCACCCAATCCCCCCGGGCATGGCTCCCAAACAGAACAATCTTGAGCAGCTTCCCTGAACGGAACCGAGGCTGCGTCCGATGCGCAATCGCCTTGGCGAACCCCTCACGGATCACCGCGACCACGAACTCCAGCTCGCGGCGCTTGCCTTCCGGTAGGTGGTCTAAATTCAGGCTCATGACCCGCACTCTCGCGCCGCGAACAGTGGATGCCAAGAACCATCTGCATCGGTCTGGTCACGAATCCGCTACGCGCGGGGTGAGCTCCGACCGGAGACGCCCTTATGGCAGAGGTCTTTTGATTGTGCCCAATCGGCGCTAGGCACGCTTAATGGGAGCCATAAGGTCATCAGCAGGCGGCGGATATGATGTCCGTTCATAAACTCAGACCCTTTTTCGGATATTTCGGCGGGAAATGGCGCGATGCCGTAAAAAACTATCCTGCACCTAAATATCAAACTATTGTCGAGCCGTTCGCGGGTTCTGCTGGGTACTCCTTGCGGTATGCAGACCATCGCGTTGTCCTCTGTGAGCTTGACCCGGTGATAGCCGCAGTATGGAGATATCTCACATCAGTAAGCGCAGCAGAGATCCTTGCCATCCCAGATATACCGAGTGGGTCCACAGTCGACGATCTCAAGGTGTGCGAGGAAGCAAAATGGCTCGTTGGGTTGTGGCTCAACCGCGCGACGGCTTACCCTCGCAAGTCTCCCTCCAGATGGATGCGAGATGGTATTCGGCCCGGCTCCTTTTGGGGAGAGCGGGTTCGGCGGACGATTGCGACTCAACTTCAATACATACGTCATTGGGAGGTCCATAATTGCAGCTACCAAGCTGCACCGGTTCATGAGCCGGCGACATGGTTCATTGATCCGCCCTATATGGAGGCTGGCCGGCACTACCGGTTTGGTGCGGCCCAGCTCGATTTTGATGAGTTGGCGTCATGGTGCCAAGCCCGTCCCGGCGAGGCGATTGTATGCGAGAACGAGGGCGCCACGTGGCTGCCTTTTCGTCATCTTGGGAGCTTCAAAACTACGCGGACTAATCAGTTATCAAAAGAGGTGCGGTGGCTCAGCGAGTGGGAGCACGGCGAGGTTCAGGACCCCGTGGATAAGCGGGACGCAGCCTGAGTCTTTTCTTGTCAGGCATCATCGGCCAGATCTGTCGCCTCCTCGTCCGCGTCTATTAAATCCGCTGCTCCAGTGACCAGTAGCTCGAACAAGGAATCAGCAATTCCGCAGACGGTTTCACACACCCGGCCCAACTCCGGGTTACTCTCGCTTCGCGGGGCTACCTCCTCATCACCACCCTCCCGGCCGGGCCGTTCATCTTGGTCAACACTTTCGAGAAATGCGTGGAACGCAACGTGTTCCAAGTAAAAGTCCCTGAGCGCATCCACAGCAGCCACATTTCGCCGCTGGGCTCGTGCCATCAGGGAAGCAAGCTTTTCATTCGCGGCAGATACATAAATCTCCACCGAGTCTGTGCTGCGGATGACCTTCGCTACCGAGGACCGGTTCCAGTTATTGTCGGTCCAAAACGGATCCCCCTCGGAGACCCACCGCGGGTTTATGTTGGGCGTGGCACCTGGGCCTGGCTGGCTGGGATCAATTGCCGGAGGCAGAGGGACAACCTCCACAGCCAGCCGGGCGTCTAGGCTGTGTGAACGCCTCGGCCGCACCTCCAACGTGATCGAGCCAGCGGCACCCAAGTCCAAATCTTCCGCAGCTGTAAAATATGCTATTCCATATCCGTTGCGAACATTTGTAGTGCCGGAATACTGACCGAAGCTAGGCGGATCGATGATTGCAATAAAACTGTCAGGGCGTGTGAAGTACGCAGGGTCTGCGTCGGTTCGAAACCGAACTGTGAAACGCTTTCCGGCATATACCCTTCGCGGATTAGGACTAACCACATCTAAGAACGTTGGAGGCTCCTGAATCGGTATCGGCGGCGGAGGATCGGAAGGCGGTCGGGGATCGGGCGGCAGGACTCGCGGTCCGCGCCCGCCTCCGCCGGAGCGAGTGTAAGCCCTAACCCGGTTTCCCAACCGCCGACGAATATTCTCCACTGATGCCGTGTCGGCACGCTGCAGATACCGTTGCTTCCGCTCGTCATCTAGCCGCTGCAGCTCGACGTCACCTCCGAGGGTATCAACGATCAAGCGCCTAAGATCATCACCAATTGGAGTATCCCGCAACGCCTCCCGCGTGGTCGGGAAGAGCTGCCGCCGAGATTCGTTATCCAGATGGTCACAATCCACGTGTACAATTAGATAGCGCTCCAAGTAAGGGAGTCGCAGGTCGTTCTTGATAACAGTGTTCGGAAAATCGCCTTGCCTTTGGCCGTTATACGTAATTACGATGGGCTTTGAAGCCATAACATACTGGGTCAACCGATTCCTTGCTTGCTCGCCCTCCGCTGACAAGACCCACCAAGTGACTGTCACGGTACCGTCTCGGAAAGCCAGAGACGCACTTCTTTGATATTGTGTATGCTCACCTCTACTTAAAAGGCGAAAATTGCCAGCTGCAGTACGTTGAGCCCCTTGTCCACTATTAGCTCGATTCTCGATTAGACGGAAGGGAAGTACCGGATCGAAAAGATAGTTATGGGCTAGAAACCATAAAGATCCCGTAGGAGCTGTTAGGACATTCTTGTACTTCGCTAAGTCCATCGAAACGTGCCGAACCAAAGTACCCGGAGAGAACTCGTCTTCGGCCGGAATAGCTATTGGATGACCGGTGGTCTGGTCGACTAGATATTCGTAAAGTCCGTGCTTGTCGGTTTCAGGATCGCCAGGGTTAAAACGAACTATCGTGAAGCTGATCTCGTCAGGCCCGGATGAAGGGACCCGATCTAGAGATCGCGCTCTCGACATGATTAGCGTGTAAGGTGAGTATGCGAGGGCCGTTGATCCGCCCTGCCCGAAGGCCCCAGCGAGAAAGAGCTTTCTAAGCTTCCTGCTTTTGTGGAGGCTGAGGATGCCGACGGAAAAATCCTCCCTACGGATTCCAATTCCGAAATCGCGAACGTCGATTGTTGGAGCGTCGGACCGCTCAGAATCATGCAACGTAACCTGGACGCGACTCGTCAAAGCCACAATTTCAGGAGCCCGCAAATCATCGACGCCGCTCAATCGGCCAGAACGTATATTAAACCACTGCTCGACCGCAGAGCGAGGAGACATCAAGCTCGTAGGTTGGCCGCGATTCAGCCATTCGTATTCGAGCACCGCATCAAACGCGTTTGTGATGCGTTCGACGATGCCAGCGGCAGGATCGCTGCCGAGATTGATGGTGGCGAGATTGTTTTCGTTGTCGTCCACTGGACGCCAAGTGATGCGGTGCTCTCTACCGATAGCTGAAATTGCATCAGCGATATTTCGGACCTGCGTGGCAGAGAGAAGCTGCTGTAGGATTGCCATCGATGCCCCACTGGAAAAGGCGGAGCTAGACCACAAGGTATCCCAGCTCAATCCGATTTAGAGTGGGCGGGAGGGTTGGGGCCAGTCACCTGCTGGATACAGCTCGCGGTCTTAATCGCGGTTCACACGATCCGAACAAATTCCGCCAATCGCACGCCTTTTCGAAGTTCTGTCCCGAATGACGCTCCGATTCCCGCCCGCTCTGCCAAATCCTGAAGGTTTGCGCCCTTCAGGCCCTCCGCATGGCGGATGCCAAAGAGGTGAATGGTAACGACCTTGTCGCCCTTGGCAGAGGCGGCGCAGGCTCGGCGCAGGTCCTCCGCGAGATCGGTCATCGTGCCTTCCATGGCCGCAGCATAAAGCGCCTCACAGGAATATCGCAAGGCCGTGGGGCGGTGCGTCCGATAACTTCGACGCTGTGGAGGGCGATTTTTCTTCGCGGCCATTTTCAGTAACCGGCACATCAAAGCGCAGGGCAAGATGACGCAGGGCGGCGCCTCTCACCGGTAGCATGGCCGATCCCATCTCCTTCGCGTGCTTCGCGATCTTCGCGTGAAACAACCTTTGCTTCTTCCCCTCTCACCCCGAGAAACTGCTAAGGTCAACAGCAAAGACCGAAGCGAGGAACCCATGGGCTGCAACGCAAGGCGCACCGGCGCCAAGGCCTGGAGGTGCCGCTGCTGCGACGCCCGGGCGGATTATGAATATTGGGCCTGCGGGGCGGTCACCCGGGAGTGGGTGGTCTGGCGCGAGCCCTGCGGCCGCTGCGACGACGCGCCGAGAACCAGGCCCTGCCCGAACCGCTGAACCCGCCTCCCCACCCGAGGGACCGGGGTGAAATCCGTCACCGTATCCGGGTGCAGACCGCGGTCGCGCCGCGGGTACCCGAGACCCCGTAGCGCACGCGCTTGCTCACGATCGTGTAGCTTTCGGGGATGCCGGCAGGCTGGCGAACCTCCACCGACGGGGTCGCGGAATTGAACCAGCGAATATCGGAGCTTCCGCTGCCGTCCTCGTTGAAGAAACTCACGGTCACCCGCGCCGGAGCGTCGCCGATATACACGCCGCGCAAAGGGGAGCTGCCGGTGATCCCGGGGCCAAACCATCCGAGATCGCCCCCCGAGGCGACGCAGGCCTGCATGAAGGAGCCGAGACTGAGGCCGGTGCCGGGCGTGGTCGGTGACTGAAAGGCGGCAAGCAGCAGCGCGAACGACATGGACATGGCGGAACTCCTCTGGATTGGAACCCCTGCCGGAATAGGCGCCACGCAACCGCAGGCGCGTGACCATCGTCACGAGTCCGGATCCGGCCACGGTTGCCCTGACGCCTCGATTGCGCTAAGGGCCCGCCCTTCCAGCGCTACAGCCTTGGAATTTGCGGGAGAGACGCCTCGGCGCCTCGTCCGGACCGCTAAACTTCGACAGTCCGCCATAGCTTCATGCGACGGCGGAGCCTCGAGAGTGAGAGAAGAAGACACATGGCTAAGAAGATTACGGGCTATATCAAGCTCCAGGTGCCCGCCGGCGCCGCCAATCCGTCGCCTCCGATCGGGCCTGCGCTCGGTCAGCGCGGAGTGAACATCATGGAGTTCTGCAAGGCGTTCAACGCGGCGACGACCGAGCTGGAGAAGGGCATGCCCATCCCCACCGTCATCACCGTCTTCGCCGACAGGAGCTTCACCTTCGAGACCAAGACTCCGCCGGCGACCTTCTTGCTGAAGAAGGCGGCCGGGCTGAAGTCCGGGTCGAAGGAGCCGGGCAAGATCGGCGCCGGCCGGGTGACCCGAGCCCAGCTTCGCGAGATCGCGGAGGTGAAGATGAAGGACCTGAACGCCAATGACATCGAGGCGGCGTCGCGGATCATCGAGGGCTCGGCCCGGGCCATGGGCCTCGAAGTGACGGGGAGCTAAGGACATGGGCAAGCTCAGCAAGAACCAGAAGGCGATCGACCAGGCCGTCGACCGCACCCGGCTCTACGGAGTCGACGAGGCCATCGAGACCCTGAAGGCGAACGTGAAGTCGAAGTTCGACGAGACGATCGAGATCGCCTTGAACCTGGGCGTCGACCCCCGCCACGCAGACCAGATGGTCCGCGGAGTCGTCACCCTCCCCGCCGGCACCGGCAAGGACGTCCGAGTGGCGGTGTTCGCTCGCGGCGCCAAGGCGGAGGAAGCCACGGCGGCGGGCGCCGACGTGGTCGGGGCCGAGGATCTGATGGAGACCATCCAGGGCGGGACGATCGACTTCGACCGGGTCATCGCCACGCCCGACATGATGGGCATCGTCGGACGGCTCGGAAAGGTGCTGGGCCCCAAGGGCCTGATGCCGAACCCGAAGCTCGGGACGGTCACCCCCAACGTCGCCGAGGCGGTCAAGGCGGCCAAGGGCGGCCAGGTCGAGTTCCGGGTCGAGAAGGCCGGAATCATCCATTCCGGAATCGGCAAGGCGAGCTTCCCGGCCGAGGACCTGAAGCGCAACTTCACCGCCTTCGTCGACGCCATCGTCAAGGCCAAGCCGGCCGGCGCCAAGGGCAAGTACGTCCAGAAGGTGGCGCTGAGCTCGACCATGGGCCCGGGCCTCAAGGTCGACGTCGCCGAGGTGGCGGCCGCCTGAGATCCGATCGAAGCTGCTTCGATCATTCGGAAAGAGAGAGGGCCGGGGCGAAAGCTCCGGCCCTTTTTCGTTCGCCTCTTCTTATGAACGGGCGCGATCGCTACCTTTGCGCAATGTCGGCCACTCCCCCCTGGTGCGAAATAGCTCTCGGCGAGCTTGAGGATCGCGTCGCGGAGTGGGGGAGCGGCAACCATCCCCGAATCCTCGAATACCTCGCGACCTGCACCGACCTCGAAGAAGGAGAGGCCGAGCGGGATTCGACGCCCTGGTGCTCGGCCTTCGTCAATTGGTGCCTCCGTCAAGCCGGGATCGAGGGGACCGATTCGGGCTGGGCGCGCTCCTGGGCCGAGTGGGGCGAGCCGATCGACCCGCCCCGCCTCGGTTCGGTCGTGGTCTGGGCTCGGGGCCGAAGCTCTCCGGAGGAGCCGGTGACGACCGGCCACGTCGCCTTCTTCGTCGAGGATCTCGGCGACAGCCTGCTGGTGCTGGGCGGCAACCAGAGCGACTGCGTCTGCCTCAAGGCCTATCCGAAACGCGGTTACCTCACCGACACGGTGGATTCGGGCGCTCCGGTGCACGAGCTCTACGAGCTGCTCGGCTATCGCTGGCCGCATTCGGCCTAGTCGTCCGGTCCATGCTTCGCGTCCTTGTGCGCCAGGGCCCGCGATGCCGCGTGGCCATGCGCGAGGGGGGCGTCGCTGGGACCGAGTCCGCCGGTTGACAGCGGGCGGCCGAGACCGGAGACGGGCACCGAGGAGAAGACATGCGAAAATTATCTCTGGCGCTGGCGGCGCTGGCCGGCCTCTTCGGCGGCCCGGCTTTCGCCCAGACCCGCCCGGCGGCCTGGGTGAACCGGATCCTCGCCGAGTGGGACGAGATACAGAGGAAGGACGGATGGACGCCGCAGGGCGAGATCCGGCCGGGCGCCTTGGCCAACGGCGCGGAAGCGCGCCTCGATTATCCGCTCGCGGCGGGGTCGAGTTATCGGTTCGTCGTCGTGTGCGAAGCGGCTTGCGGCGCCGGCGAGGTGGAGTTGCTCGACCCTGCCGGAGCGCGGGTGGGCGATCCCAAGCCTCTGGTCGAGATGCCGAAGCTCGACGCGGCTCCTGCCGCGGCGGGAACCTACAGGCTGCGGGTGGCGATGACCGATTGCGCCCTCGAAACCTGCGCCTGGTCGGCCCGGCTCTATTCGAACTCCGCAGCTCCGCCCGCCAAGCGCCGGTCGAAGGGGCGGCGCTGAGCGTCTCGGACCGCATCGGCGCGGCTACCGTTCAGGCCCCGGACGGCCTTCAGGCGGCGCCTTTGCGGGGGAACCTTGGGCAGGCCCGCGCTTTCAGGGGCCATGGACGACGTGCGTTTCTTTCACCAGCAGGCCGAAAAGTGCCGGGCCGCCGCCCTCGCGGCCGAGAACGAGCATGCCCGACGCGGGCTTCAGCAGCTCGCCAGCCATTATGAGCGTGAGGCGAGGCGGCTGAACCTGAACGAGATCAGGGCCAGCTAGAGCATCATTGCCCTTGATGGGGCCAATCCAGGGCCTCTTAGCCGCCCGGCCACCGCTTCCGGGCGGGCGCCGCCGGCCGGGCGCCTCCCTCGGCGGAGGCGCAATCATTCACAGATAAAAGCGGGGTATCGCGTCAAAAGGCGGAGTCGGTCGCGAGGCCGCGCCGAATTCGAGGCTGCGCGAAGCGGACCGAGAGCCCGATCACCGGATTCGAATCCTTCCGTCATTGCGAGCGAAGCGAAGCAATCCAGTTCAGCGGTTGCCGGGATTGCGGCACGCTCGTCCGACAATTGGATGCAAGGGTTGAATTCCGGGCGGGCTGCCGCTAATGGCCCTGCTTCGCTTCGTCGCCTCGCGCTCGAAGCGTGCCGTCCGAGACAGCCGGTGCTCCATTTGGAGCTTAATATCCAGCCTAGACGGGGAAAGAGATTTGCGGCCGCATGCGCGCCGTCGGCCGGAAGCTTCAGGCTTCGGGCGCTCACTCTCCCCATCACGGACATCAGGCGCTCGGCCCGGCCGCGCGCCTGGCAAGCCTGCGTCCGGCGGATGGTCCGCCGGGCGGTATTGGCCAACCGGCGGCCTGCCGCCGGGAAGCTTGAAGGAATGAAGATGGATCGAGCTCAGAAGTCCGAGCAGGTCGCCCAGTTGAAGCAGACGTTGGCCGAGACCAGCGTGGTGGTCGTCACCCGCAACCTCGGACTGACCGTGGCCCAGTCGACCACGCTCCGCAATCGGATGCGTGACGCCGGGGCCAGCTACAAGGTGACCAAGAACACGCTCACCCTGATCGCGCTCGAAGGCAGCCCCTACGCTCCGATCAGCGATATGCTGACCGGCCCGACGGCGCTGGCCACCTCGGCCGATCCCGTCGCGGCCGCGAAGGTCGCGGTGGATTTCGCCAAGACGACCGACCGCTTCGAGATCGTCGGCGGGGCGATGGGCGATACCGTCCTCGACCTCGCGGGCGTGAGAGCGCTGGCCGAGCTGCCGTCGCTCGACGAGTTGCGCGCGACGATCATCGGCCTCATCCAGGCGCCGGCGACCAAGATCGCACGCACGATCAACGAGCCCGGCGCGATGCTGGCCCGAGTGATCGGCGCCTATGCGGCCAAAGAAGACGCGTGAATCTGAATTAGTGAACTGACCCGACCGCAACCGTCATGCCGGACTTGATCCGGCATCCACCTTCCTCCGCTGCTGAAGTGAAGAAGGTGGAGCCCGGATCAAGTCCGGGGTGACGATCCAGACAGAACCAGGAGACTTAAAATGGCTGACATCAATTCCCTCGTCGACCAGCTCAGCGAGCTGACCGTTCTCGAAGCCGCCGACCTTGCCAAGGCGCTCGAGGAGCGTTGGGGCGTTTCGGCGGCGGCTGCGGTCGCTGCGGCTCCCGCCGGCGGCGGTGCCGCCGCCCCGGTCGCCGAAGAGCAGACCGAGTTCGACGTCATTCTCGTCAACGACGGCGGCAAGAAGATCAACGTGATCAAGGAAGTCCGCGCCATCACCCAGCTCGGCCTCGGCGAAGCCAAGGCGCTGGTCGAAGGCGCTCCCAAGCCCGTCAAGGAAGGCGTCAACAAGGCCGAAGCCGAGGAGCTCAGGAAGCGCCTCGAGGAAGCCGGAGCGACCGTCGAGCTCAAGTGACGCTCGCCTGACGGCGAACGCCATCCCGGCCCTTCGACGCCGCCTGCGGGGGCGCTCGAGATAAACTTCGGCCAAGCCGAAGGCCGGGATCCCGGTGGGAAGTGCTCGGAGCCTTTACGGCCCGAGGTCCCGGCTTTCGCCGGGATGACGGGTGCTTCCCGGGGGGACGATACAATGAAAAAGGGGCGGCCCCGCGAGGAGCCGCCCCTTTTTTCATTCGGGCCGGGCCGTCAGATCCGCTGGGGCTCGCGAAGCGGCCTGGCGACGACGCCCTCGTGAAGCCCCGACGGGTTCTCGATCCCGAAATGGGCGAGGCCCTCGCCGTCCGGAACGCCGACCGCGAACGAGGCCGAGGTTCGGCCCTCGCTGCCGTCGGGAAGCCGGTAGCGGGCGTCAGCGATCACGACCGGAAGGACGGCGTCGCCGTCCACCTCGGCGGTGGGAAGAGCGACCGAAGCCTCCATGGTCCTCGATTCCCCGGCGCCGATCGTGACCGGCGCAGTGTCGGCATGGTCGCGCGGGACGATCAGCGCGCTCTCGGCCTCGGAAGAGCCTGCGGCGAGCATCCAGGTCGAGATCCGGACGTTCTCGGCCGCCACCGGGCCGGAATTGCCGACGGTGAGCTCGAATTCGACCCGGGCATCGCTGCCGCTCACCCCGGCCCGGACCGGGCGCATGGTCAGGTCCAGCTCGGGCCGGCCGGCGGGAACGACCTTCTCGACGGGGGTGACGATCGGAGCCGCGGCGACTGGCACGACGGTCGGAGCGGGCGCGGGCTCGTAGACCCGTTCGTCATGGACCACGCTCGGGCGGCGGCGGCGAAGCGCGAAGAAGGCGAGGGCGCCGAGCAGCACCAGCCCGCCGAGAAGCCAGGGCAGGAACGAGTCGCGGCTGTCACGGGTCTCGACGGTGGTGGCCACCGGAGCGGGCGGAGTCTCGGGCAGGACCTCGAGCGGCGGAGTCTGGGCGACGGGCGGCGGAAGCGGAGCGGTCGCGACCGGTGGGAGGGTGTCGATTGGAACCGGTACCGGAGCCACCCCCGCCGGGGCCGGAACGATGACCGCGGCTGGCGCGCGAGTCGTCGTCCGGGTCGTCGTCGTGCGCCGCGTCGTGGTTGCGGAAGGCGCCCGGGTCCTCGGCGCCGGCGCGGCGGTCTCGGCGTCGGTTGCCGGGTCCGGCGAGACCGTCTCCGTGGTCTGGACCGGAGTGGTCGCTTCCGGCGGCGGGATCGAAGTGCTCGCGTCGGGCGGAGCGCTCTCCTCGGCCGGCGGGGCGCTGTCCTGGGCGATCGCGGGGGTGAGGGGGAGCGCGGCGGCAGCGAGAAGAAGCGCGGCGGCGCGGGTGAGGGGTGCGGGGTGCGGTTTCATATCAGAGCCAGAACGAATTCGTCGTGGGCTCGTTCCGCCGCGGGAAGCGGGGGCGCCCGTTGCGGGAGGCCGACGGGCCGTGGGCGAGCGCCGTGGAGAGGTCGGGCATCAGCCCTATCCCGCCCTGCCCGGCAAGCCGCCGACGGCATCGGGCCGTCCTTGGAAGCGGCAGGCCGGTCGATCGCCGCGGGTTCCGCTTGGCAATGCTCCTAACGGCCGGATGAATAAGCGGGTAGGGACTGCGGGTGCGGGCTGCGCGCGATTCGCCGGCCCTGTCCCGGGCGTCAGGCTCGCAGCTCTAACGGTTCACTCCCCCAGGACGACATCAAATCATGTACCTCTCCCGAATCCTCCGCCTCCCTTCGAACGACATGGCCATCGACCTTGGGACGGTGAACACCGTCGTCTACGTCCGCGGCAAGGGAATCGTCCTTAACGAGCCCTCGGTCGTCGCTCTCGAGACCACGGGCGGCGTCAGGCGAGTCAAGGCCGTCGGCCGCGATGCCAAGCTGATGATGGGGAAGACTCCCGCGAACGTTCAGGCGGTCCGGCCGCTTCGGGACGGGGTCATCGCCGACATCGATGTCGCCGAGCAGATGATCAAGCATTTCATCGACAGGGCCCATGGCGGCCCCTCGCGCCTCGGGCGCCACCCCGAAATCGTGGTCTGCGTCCCGTCCGGCTCGACTTCGGTGGAGCGCCGGGCGATCCGCGACGCGGCCACCAACGCGGGCGCATCCAAGGTTTGGCTCATCGAGGAGCCGATGGCCGCGGCGATCGGCGCGGGCCTGCCGGTGACCGAGCCCGTCGGCGCAATGGTGGTGGACATCGGCGGAGGCACCACGGAGGTCGCCATCCTGTCTCTCCACGGCCTCGCCTACAGCACGTCGATCCGAGTCGGCGGGGACAAGATGGACGACGCGATCGCCGCGGCCGTCCGCCGCAGACATAATCTCATGATCGGCGAAGCGACGGCGGAGCGGATCAAGCACGAGGTCGGAAGCGCTCTTCCCCCCCAAGGCGAAGCGGCGACGATCCGGGTTCGAGGGCGCCACCTCTCCGCAGGAATGCCTCAGGAAATCTTCATCGGAGAGGCCGAGATCGCCGAAGCCCTGGCGGAGCCGGTGAGTCATATCGTCGGAGCGGTCCGGACCGCGCTCGAGAACACGGCGCCCGAGCTCGCCGCCGACATCGTCGACCGGGGCATCGTCCTGACCGGCGGCGGCGCTCTGTTGCGACGGATGGACGAGGCGCTGTCGCTCGCGACCGGGCTGCCGGTGGCGGTCGCGGACGATCCTTTGACCTGCGTGGCGATGGGCGCCGGCCGAGCTCTGGAAGACCCGGTATATCGCGGAGTGCTGTCCGAGGCGTAAGAATCCCAGCATTAGTTTCTATTCGGAGCCGCCGCCCTTGCGTTTCCCGACCGGCGTTCTATGTAATGTACGTTACACTACATAAGGGGAGACGGCGGATGGCCGCGATATTGAAACGAGTCCGCGGCACCTGGTTGCCGCCCCTCCTGTTCGGCTTTGCCGCCGGGGTGGTGACGTTCCTGACGAGCACTCCGCTTTGAAGAGGGGCGACAGGCGCAACCTGCTTGGATTGGCGATCGCCGGATCGCTGACGGCCTGCGCCGCGGAGGAGCCGCCCGGCGTAAGCGCCGAAAAGATCGAAGCCGCGGCCGACCATGCTCAGCTGGAGGTGGAACGGGCTGCAGCCGCGGCGCCCAGGCGGGCTTCGGAGGCGTCGCGGTGACCTCTGCGGCCGATGGGTTGGCGAGCCGGATCGGGATCGAAGGCGAGGCCGGCATCGGCCGCGACGCCGCCCGAAGCCTCGACTGCGAGGAATCGAGGGAACAAGCTCGAGCGGACGAGGGCTATTTCAAAGGGCGCATGTTCGAGTCCGTCGAGCGTGCGGGAGCCTCGGCCGATTCGCTGGCGAGGCTCGTGCATTACGAGCTCGCCGGCCGTTACAGCGTCGCGGCCCTGGCCGCGCGCGGTCGGCCAAGCCTGGATCCGTGCCGGCGACAGAGCGCCTGACAAGCGGGTGGGCGTCCCGGTCGGGCCGCCTTCGATGGCTAGCGGTTCGCCCGGGTCTCACCGCGGTCGGCCGGATCGAGCCCGCCGCCCAACGCGACGTAGAGGTCCACCGAGTTGGTCAGCTGCTCGCGTCTGGTCGCGACCACCTGCTGCTCGGCGGCGAACAGCTCGCGCTGAGCGTCGAGGACCTCGAGATAATTGGCGACACCGTTCTGGTAGCGCAGGGTGGCCAGCTCTGCCCGCTCGCGCTGGGCGGCGGCCTCGCGTTGCTGCGAGGCAAGCCGATCGGCCAGCCAGCGGCGTTCTGCCAGCCTGTCGGCGACCTCGCGGAAGGCGTTCTGGACGGCGCGCTCGTAGCCGGCCGTGGCGATCCCCCGGCGGGCATTGGCGACGTCGAGATTGCCCCTGTTGCGGCCGCCGTCGAAGATCGGAAGGCTTGCGTTTGCACCCGCCGTCCAGGTGAGCGCTCCGCCGGACAGGAGGCTGCCGAGCGCGCTGCTTGCGAAGCCGAGGGCTCCGGTGAGGCTGATCTGGGGGAAGAAGGCGGCCCGGGCTGCTCCGACGTCGGCATTGGCGGCCCGCAACTGCTCTTCGGCCTCCAATATGTCCGGCCGGTTGGCGAGCAGCTCCGAGGGCAGTCCGGCGGAGATGTTCTCGACGATGCCCTGGCCTGCCAGCGGACGCGGCGCGGGCAGTGCATCGGGCACTGGACCACCCACCAGGAATTCGAGCGTATTGCGGCTTCGGGCCCGTTCGAGCTCGAGATTGGCCAGCTGCGTCTGGGCCTGGGTGAGCAGGGTCTCGATCTGGCGGTAGTCGAGCGCTGAGGTCACTCCGGCGTCGAGCCGGAGCTTGCCGATTCCGAGAGCCCGGGTTCGGCTTTCCACCGTGGTCCGTGCAAGCGCGATCCGCGCGTCGAGCTCGCGCTCGGTCAGATAGGCCTCTGCGACGTCGGCGATCAGACCGATCTGGAAGGATCGGCGGGCGTGGACGGTCGAGAGGTAATTGGCCCTGGCGGATTCGGTCAGGCTTCGCACCCGGCCCCAGAAATCGAGCTCGAACGAGGCGACGCTCGCTCCGACCTCGAAGCGGCTCGCCGTCGCAGCTTCGCCGTCGAACCCTTCGCCTCGCGACCGGCTCGCTCCCGTGGCCGCATCGAGCGTCGGCAGGCGGTCGGCGCGGCGGATCCGGTACTGGCCGCGCGCCTCCTCGATCCGGAGCACGGCGATCCGAAGGTCGCGATTAGCCTCGAGCGAGCGCTCGATCAGCGCCTGCAGCCTCGGATCGCGGAAGAAGCTTCGCCACTCGACGTCGACGGCGCGCGGGCCGGCGGTCCCGGCCCAGGCTCCGGCCGGGAATTCGGGGGCGCTGGGAAGCCCAGGCTGAACATATTTGGGTTGTTGGGAGCAGCCGGCCAGCAGAAGTGCGGCGACGAGGGCGGTGCGCTTACGCATGGGCGAGGCTTTCGGTGGGCGGCTTGGGCGCCTGTCGCGTCTTTCGGCGGGAGACGAAGGTTCGGACGGCGACGAAGAAGAGGGGGATGAAGAACAGGCCGAGGGCGGTGGCGGTGATCATCCCGCCCATCACCCCACTGCCGAGCGCCCTGCGCGCGGCCGAGCCGGCGCCGCTGCTGATCACCAGCGGCAAGACTCCGAGAATGAAGGCGAGGGAAGTCATCAGGATCGGCCGGAATCGAAGCCGCACCGCCTCCAGGGTCGCCTCGACGACGTCGCGGCCCTCCTTTTCGAGATCCTTGGCATATTCGACGATCAGGATCGCGTTCTTGGCGGAAAGGCCGATGATGGTGATGATCCCGATGTTGAAATAGACGTCCATCGCCATTCCCCGGACCAGCCCGAGAAGCAGCGCCCCGAGGACTCCAAGCGGCACCACAAGGAGCACCGCAACCGGGATCGACCAGCTTTCGTAGAGTGCGGCGAGAAGCAGGAAGACGACCAGCAGCGAGAGGCCGAGGAGCAGCGGCACCTGGCCCGCGCCCTGCTGCTCCTCGAACGACAGGCCCGACCATTCGAAGCCGATCCCTTCGGGAAGCTGAGAGGCGAGCGCCGCCATTTCGGCCATTGCGTCGCCGGTCGACTGGCCCGGCGCGGCTTCGCCCGAGATGGTCATCGAGGGAAAGCCGTTATAGCGCTGCAGCTGCGGCGCCGCCGCACCCCATTCGGCGGTCGTGAAGGCGGAGAAGGGCACCATCTCGCCGGTCGCGTTGGGGACCCGAAGCTGGAGGATGTCGTCCGGGCTCATCCGCTGAGCAGCGTCCGCCTGGAGGACGACCCTAAGGACCCGGCCCTCGCGGCTGAAGTCGTTGGCGTAGGCCGATCCGAAACCGATCGAGAGCGTGTTGTTGATGTCGTCGATGTCGAGGCCGAGCGAGCGCGCCTTGATGCGGTCGACCGAAACCTTGAGCTGAGGGCTCTCCTCGAGCCCCTCGGGGCGGACTCCGACCACCGTCTTGCTCTGCGAGGCCATGCCGAGCAGCTGGTTGCGGGCCTCGAGCAGCTTCTGGTAGCCGAGGCCCGAGCGGTCCTGCAGCCTGAGATTGAAGCCGCTGGAATTGCCGAGCTCCTGGATGGCCGGCGGGCTGAGAGCGAATATCATCGCGTGCTTCGAGCCCGAGAGCGCGCCGATCGCCTTGCCGGCGAGCGCCGAGGCGCTGTTCTCGGCGCCCTCGCGCTCGTCCCAGGGCTTGAGGGGCACGAACATGATCGCCGCATTCTGGCCGCTTCCGAAGAAGCTGAACCCGAGGACGGAGATGACCTCCTTGACCTGTGGCTGCGCCAGGAAGAAGTTTTCCGCTTCCTCGACCGCGAGCTGGGTGCGCTCGCGGGTCGCCCCGGCCGGTGCCTGGACGACTGTGACGATGTAGCCCTGGTCCTCCTCGGGCAGGAAGGTGGTCGGCACCGACATGTAGAGCAGTGCGACGACCGCGACGAGTGCCGCAAAGATTGCGAACCAGCGCTTCGGCCGAGACAGGATCGCGACGACTCCGCGCTCGTACCGGTTCGTGGTCCGGCCGAAGGCGCGGTTGAAGCGCGCGAAGAAGCCCTTGCCCTCCGTGCTGTGCTTGGAGGGTCTCAGGAAGGTTGCGCACAAGGCCGGAGTCAGGGTCAAGGCCAGGAAGGCCGAAAAGGCCATCGCGAAGGCCAAAGTAACGGAGAATTGGCGGTAGATGCCGCCGGTCGAGCCGGGGAAGAAGGCCATGGGCACGAACACGGCGATCAGGACCAGGGCGATCCCGATGATCGGGCTGACGATCTGGTCCATCGCCTTGTAGGTCGCCTCGCGCGGTGGAAGGCCCTCCTCCGCCATGATCCGTTCGACATTCTCGATGACGACGATGGCGTCGTCGACGAGGATTCCGATCGCAAGCGCCATTCCGAACAGGGTGAGGAGGTTGATCGAGTAACCGATGAAGTAAAGCGCGAGGCACGCCCCGAGCAGCGCGACCGGCACGACGATCGTTGGAATGATGGTCGCCCGGAAGTTCTGCAGGAAGAGGAACATCACGAGGAAGACGAGCACCATCGCTTCGGCGAGCGTGATCAGCACCTCCTCGATCGAGATCGAGACGAAGAGGGTGGTGTCGTAGGGGATCGAGTAGGAGGTATCCGGAGGGAACGCCGCCTTGAGGGCCTCCATCCGGTCCTTGACCCCCTGGCCCGCCTCGAGCGCGTTCGCGCCGACCGCGAGCTGGACCGCCATTCCGGCCATCGGCTGCTTGTTGAGCCGGGTCGTCGTGTCGTAGCTGTTGGCGCCGAGCTCGACCCGGGCGACGTCGCCCAGCCGCACCGCCGAACCGTCCGGGTTTGCCCGCAGGATGATTTGCGAGAACTGCTCCGGAGTCGAGAATCGGCTCTGGGTGACGACGGTGGCGTTCAGCTGCTGGCCGGCGGCCGCGGGCTGGGCGCCGATCTGGCCGCCGGGAGTCTGGCTGTTCTGCTCTCTCACCGCGGCAAGGGCCTGGGCCGCCGACATGTTGTAGCCCGAGAGCCGCTGCGGATCGAGCCAGATGCGCATCGCATATTCGGATCCGAACAATGTGACGTCGCCGATCCCCGGCACCCGGCGCAGCTCGTCGAGGATCTGGGTGCTTGCGTAATTGCCGAGCTCG
>DASVSP010000100.1:0-7264 GCA_036388065.1 Allosphingosinicella sp. | reverse complement strand
CGGGCGCTGCCGCGAGCAGCGCCGCACCGGCAAACTGCCAAATCCGCATGAAGCTATTCTCCTTGTCGCGGACTTACCCTAGCGGCGCGGAAACGATCCCGTCCATCGCGTGTTAGCAACCCGTCATCCCGGCGGAAGCCGGGACCTCGGGGAGACCCGCCGAGACTTTCCGACCTGGGGTCCCGGCTTCCGCCGGGATGACGAATGAATCGAAAGGCCCCCTAATGAGCGACAACGTCTACAAGGTGATCGAGATCGTCGGGAGCTCGGCGAGCAGCATCGAGGACGCGATCGAGGGCGCGATCGCCCGGGCCGCGTCCACGATCCACGACATCGGCTGGTTCGAGGTCAAGGAGACTCGCGGCCATGTCGAAGGCGGAAAGGTCGCCCACTACCAGGTGACCTTGAAGATCGGCTTCACGTTGCGGAGCTGACCGTCATCCCGGCGAAAGCCGGGATCTCGGGGACACCCGCCGAGGCTTTCCGGCCTGAGGTCCCGGCTTTCGCGGGGATGACGGATACACCGAAAAGGGCTGGCGCGGCCGAAACGATCCGCTAGCTTCCGCGCCACCTTCGCCGGAGGAACGCTGATGACCGTCGCCGACGCCACCCCCGATTTCGAGGCCGTTGCCGACCGCAACGACCGAGCCTTCCTCGGGCACCCGAAGGGTCTCGGCTATCTGGCCTTCATCGAGGCCTGCGAGCGCTTCTCCTATTACTCGATGCAGACCCTGCTGACCCTCTACATGGTCAACTATCTGCTGGTGCCGCAACGCATGGAGCACGTGGCCGGCCTCGACTGGCTTCGCACCTGGCATTATGAGGGGCTCAGCGGACAGCCGCTCGCCTCGGCGATCTTCGGCGACTACACCTCGCTCGTCTATTTGACCCCGATCGTCGGCGGAGTCATCGCGGACCGCTTCTCGGGCCGCCGGATCGCGCTGTTCGCCGGCGGAGTGATCATGTCCCTCGGCCATTTCCTGATGGCCTTCGAAGGCGCCTTCCTGTTCGCGCTCCTGGCGCTGATCATCGGCGTCGGACTGTTCAAGGGCAATATCGCGAGCCAGGTCGGAGCCCTCTACAAGGGCAACGACCTGCGCCGCGCAATGGCCTTCCAGATCTTCTACATCGCGATCAACGTGAGCGTCATCGCCGCTCCGCTCGTCGCCGGGACGCTCGGCGAGAGGGTCGGCTGGCACTACGGCTTCGGCACCGCCGGAATCGTCATGGTGCTCGGGGTCCTGATCTTCCTCGCCGGCCGGCCGCACCTGCCGGTCGAGGAGGGGGAGAGCGAGTCGATCGGTCCGGCCAAGACCTTGGGCACGATCGCGGTGGCGGGGCTTGTCATGGGGGCCGTGATCGCGGTCGCGTTCGTGGCCGGAATCTTCATCGCCCTGGCGGCCCTGATCCCGCTTTATTTCTGGCTGATCCGCGGCCTCACCGGGGACGAAAGGCTGCGCGTCCTGGCCCTCATCCTGCTGATCCCCGCCATGGCCGTCGCGCTCCTCACCAACCAGCAGATCTTCAACGCCTATCTGATCTGGGCGGACCAGCACTTCCAGCTCACCTTCTTCGGCCGAACCCTTCCGACGAGCTGGATGATCACCATCGACGCGACCTTGAGCTTCTCCATGCTGGTCGCGGTCGCCGCCTTCTTCAAATATTACGGGACCCGGCGGCAGGAGCCGGACGAGCTCGGCAAGATGATCATCGGAAGCTTCTTCACCATCGCCGGAGGCCTGTGCCTGTACGTCGCGGCGCTGACCCAGGGCGACGGCAAGATCGGCCTGTTCTGGCCGGTCATGTTCCATCTGTTCAACAGCATAGGCTTCGCCTGCATCCTTCCGGTCAGCCTCGCGCTCTTCTCGAAGATCGCGCCCCGGCGGATCAATGCGACCGTCATCGGCCTCTACTACCTCGCCTTTTTCGGAGCCAATAAGATCGTCGGCCAGATCGGCCAGCTCTATTCGACCCTGGATACCCCGACCTTCTGGCTCCTCCACGTCGGCACCGCCGTGGTCGGACTGGTCGCCTTCGTCCTCTTCAAGCTGTTCATGTCGAAGCGGATGGCCGAGCCTCAGGAGGCCGCGGCGTAACCCCGTCGTCACCCCGGCGAAAGCCGGGGCCCCAAGGGGTGAAAGGCGCCGGCGTACGTCACCCGCGAGATCCCCGCTCTAGCCGGGATGATGCGGAGAATTGACATTCGTTACGCCCCCGCCTATCCGCCCGCTCCCCGAGTCCTTCGACTCGGGCACAGACGGAGCAATGCGTTGGAAAACCGCGAATCACATTCGCGATTTCGTCCCGCCTCCGTCAGGCTGCTGTCCAAGCGCTAACCCGCTCGGCCGGCACCTGACCGGCGAGCACGAAATCCACTGAATCTCTTGAAGAACGGCTCAGGCCGCGCCTTGGAGCGCGTCCGGCCGAAATGGATTTGTCATGGGCGAGAAGCTTCTTGCGCAGCGCGTCCTCGCGCTGCTTCGCGACACGGTCGGACCTCTTAGCCAGGAGGGAATGGCGGCGCTCGGCTGGGCGTCGGACCAGCGCGACTGGCTATGGCCGGGACAGGCCTGGGCGGAGGCTCCGCCCGGCCTGATCGCGCGCGCGCTCGGTGCCGAGACGCTCGACTGGGAGGCGCTTCCCCGCCTCCTCGGCCGGATCGACACCGACGAGCCCGAGCTGCCGCTCTTCACCGGGCTTCGCGCTGCGGCGGCCTTGCTCGCGCTCGACCCGTTCGAGGTGGCGCTGATCGAGACGGTCGCGGCCTTCGAGCGCCTTCCGCGCCTCTGCGCGCTTCGCTTTCGGCTGGGCTCGGTCGGGGCCGACGTGCCCGCGCTGATCGGCCGGCTGGCGGGAGCGCCCCCGGCCGAGGCGACCGTTCGCGTACGCCGTTCGGAGGCGCTGGCGCTCGGGCTGCTCTGGTACGGTGCGGACTCGGGCATGGGCGGAAGCGAGCTTCAGCTGCAGTGGCGTTTCGCCCGCCTGCTCGACGAGGGGCCGGCGGACGAGACCCGGCTGGTGGGCGCTCTCGCGGGCATCCGGCAGCGGGCGACGCTCGGCCGCGCCGACTTCGTAGAGCATGGGGAGGCGTTCGACCTCATCGTGCGCCTGCTCGCCGGAGCCATCGAGACCCGCGCAAAGGGGGTCGCCGTGCTGTTCCACGGGCCCCCGGGCACCGGCAAGACCGAACTCGCGCGCTCCGTCGCCGAGGCGGCCGGGGCTTCGCTCTTCGCGGTCGGCGAGGCCGATCTCGACGGCGAGGAGCCGAGCCGTCTCGAGCGGCTTCAGGCGCTCAAGCGCTCGCAGCGCCTGCTCGCGCGGCGGGGCGGTAGCGTCCTCCTCTTCGACGAGATGGAGGACCTGTTCGCCGAGGCGAGTTGGTCGGCGGGCGGCGGACACCGTTCCGGGTCGAAAATCTACGTCAACCGACTGCTCGAAGAGGGGCCGGTTCCGGTGATCTGGACGACGAACGACGTTGGCGCGGTCGATCCCGCCCACCTTCGGCGGATGAGCTTCGTGCTCCGCATGGACTTTCCCTCGCCCCGGGCGCGGGCGCGGATCGCCGCGCGCGCGGCCGAGGCGGAAGGGGTGGCCGGGGCGGAGGCGGGGCTCGCTCCGTTCCTCCTGCGCGACCCGGAGAGCGCGAGCGTTGCACGGGCCGCGCTTCGCACCGCCGCCCTTTCGGGTGGAGGCGCCGAGGCGGCGGCTGCGGCGGAGCGTTCGCTCATCCTCGGCCTTCGCGGCGGCCGTTCGCTCCCGCCCCCACCGGCGGAAGGCGGTCTCGATCTCGCGCTCTACGAGGCCGACGTCGAGATCGCGCCTCTGATGGACCGGCTGTCGGTTCCGGGGGCTGCGAGCGACTTCTCGCTCCTTCTCACCGGGCCGCCGGGGACTGGAAAGACGGCGCTCGCGGCGCACGTGGCGGAACGGCTCGACCGGCCGCTCAAGGTGAAGCGCGCGTCGGACCTCCTGTCCAAGTGGGTCGGAGAGACCGAGGCCAACATCGCCGAGGCCTTCGCCGAGGCTCGGGACCAGGGCGCGGTGTTGCTGTTCGACGAGGCGGACTCCCTCCTCCTCGACCGCGGCGATGCCCAGCGCTCATGGGAGATCACCCAGGTGAACGAGATGCTCACCTGGATGGACTCCCATCCCCTCCCCTTCGTCGCTGCGACCAACTTCGCTCGGCGGCTCGATCCGGCGGCGCTCCGGCGCTTCGTCTTCAAGATCGAGCTCCGGGCGCTGTCGGGAGAGGCCTCGGCGCGGGCCTTCGAGCGCTTCTTCGGCAAGCCCGCCCCGGCGGGCCTGGCGGAGATCGGCGGGCTGACTCCGGGCGACTTCGCGGTGGTGAAGCGCCAGCTGCGCTACCGGCCGGGGTCCGAGGCGGTGGACATCGTCGCCTTGCTCGAGGCCGAAGCGAAAGCGAAGCCCGAGCATGCCGCGAAGATCGGCTTCTAAAATCCTCCCCGCGATTTCGCGGGGAGGGGGACCGCCCGCAGGGCGGTGGAGGGGCTCTTCAGAGTCCGAAAAGAACCCCTCCACCATGCTTCGCATGGTTCCCCTCCCCCGGAAAACCGGGGGAGGACCTGATGGTCACGAAACCTGCGGAGGCGGCGACTGACCGTCCCGGCAAGGGTTGGCGGAGAGGCTCCCCCGCGCAGGAGAGCCCCTCCACCATAAGAACGCGGGCCGGTCCAAACGTCGGCGACCGGATTCGCTTGGTTTCACGTTGTCAAAGAGCCGTCCGCCGACCCGGCTGTCCGAATCAGCGAATCGGATAATCTCAAATCAAATCCTACATTGCAAGAACAGAATGGGAACGGCTAATCGCTTGCGCGAGGAAGCTTTGGAACATAGAGGAAACTCATGCCCCAGCTCGACCTCCAGCAGAAGCTCGCTATCCTCGCCGACGCGGCCAAATACGACGCGTCCTGCGCCTCGTCGGGAACCTCGAAGAGGGACAGCCGCGGCGGCAAGGGCATCGGGTCCACCGAGGGGATGGGCATCTGCCACGCCTACGCGCCGGACGGCCGCTGCATCTCGCTTCTGAAGATCCTGCTCACCAACAGCTGCATCTTCGACTGCCATTATTGCATCAACCGCAAGAGCTCGAACGTCCGGCGGGCCCGGTTCACGGCGGAGGAGGTCGTCCGGCTCACCCTCGCTTTCTACCGCCGAAACTATATCGAAGGGCTGTTCCTCTCCTCGGGCATAATCCGTTCGCCCGATTACACGATGGAGCAGATCGTGGAGGTCGCCCGAAGCCTTCGGGAGGACCATGATTTCCGCGGCTACATCCATCTGAAGACGATCCCCGACGCCGATCCCGAGCTGGTCCGGCTCGCGGGAGTCCATGCCGACCGGGTGTCGATCAACGTCGAGCTGCCCACCGCCGCAGGGCTCGCCCGGCTCGCCCCCGAGAAGGACGGTGCCCGGATCGAAGGCGCGATGAAGGACATGCGCGCCTCGATCGAGGAGGGCGCCGATGCAAAGAAGCGCTTCAAGTCGGCGCCGGGCTTCGCTCCGGCGGGTCAGTCCACCCAGATGATCGTCGGCGCCGATTCGGCCACCGACTCCGAGATCGTGGGACGGGCAAGCACCCTCTACGACCGCTTCCGGCTTCGCCGGGTCTATTATTCCGCTTTCTCGCCGATCCCCGACGCATCCGCGGTCCTGCCGCTCCGCCGCCCCCCGCTGATGCGCGAACACCGGCTCTACCAGTCCGACTGGCTGATGAGGTTCTACGGTTTCTCGCCCGCCGAGGTCGCTTCCGCCGCCGATCCGGCGGGAATGCTCCCCCTCGACATCGATCCCAAGCTGGCCTGGGCCCTCAAGTTCCGCGAGAGCTTCCCGGTCGACGTCAACCGGGCGCCGCGCGAAGTCCTGCTCCGGGTGCCGGGTCTTGGAGTGAAAGCCGTCGACAAGCTCCTCGCCAGCCGCCGCTGGCGCCGCCTCAGGCTCGAGGACGTCGCCCGCCTTACCGTCTCGATCGCGAAGGTGCGCCCGTTCATCTGCGCGGAGGGCTGGAGCCCGGCGCTGCTGACCGACCGTGCCGATCCGGGTGCCTGGATCAAGCCGGCGGAAACGCAGATGGAATTGTTCGTTTGACCAAAATCCGTTCGGGCTGAGCTTGTCGAAGCCCTCTCCTTGTTTCCAGGAGCGGAGAAAAGGAACGGGCTTCGACAGGCTCAGCCCGAACGGGGTCCATGCACAGCGTTCATCTTTCCAGCGCAGACGATATCGACGATTGGCGGGATGCAGCGCGCGCCCTGGCCGGCGCCGGAGTGCCGGCCGCCGAAGTCAGCTGGACCGTGGGCGACGGCGCCGGCGACCTCTTCGCCGCCCCCGCCCCCCTGCCCTCCGCCGGCACCCCCTTCTCGGTCCCCCGCGCCTTCCTCACCCTCGCCGAAAGCGCCATCTGCCATTCCGACCCCGAGCGCTTCGCTTTGCTCTACGCCTTGCTCCTGCGGCTGCGCGAACGGCCCGGCGCGATCGCGGACTCCGCCGACCCGCTCGTCCAGCGGCTCGAGCGGATGGCCAAGGCGGTCCGCCGCGACGTCCACAAGATGCGCGCCTTCCTGCGCTTCCGAGAGGTCGAGACCGGCGAAGGCCCCCGCTTCGTCGCCTGGTTCGAGCCCGAGCACCACATCGTCCGCCACAATGCGGGCTTCTTCGTCCGCCGCTTCGCAAACATGGCCTGGTCGATCCTGACCCCCGATTTGTCGCTCCACTGGGACGGCAAGACCTTGAGCGAGGGCCCCGGCGCTTCCCGGGCCGACGCCCCGGAAGGCGATCCGATCGAGTCGGTGTGGAAGACCTATTACGCCTCCATCTTCAACCCGGCGCGCCTCAAGAAAGGGGCGATGCTCAAGGAGATGCCGAAGAAATACTGGAAAAACATGCCCGAGACCGCGTTGGTGGGGGAGCTGATGGCAGGGGCCCAGGTGCGCGAGGCGAAGATGGTCGAGGCTGGACGAGGACAAATCGGCGGCAACCTCAGGACCGCCTGGGAGGCGGTCCGCGAGGAGGCGATGGGTTGCACCCGCTGCCACCTCTATAAATGCGCCACTCAGACCGTGTTCGGCGAGGGCCCGCTTGACTCGAAGATCCTGTTCGTCGGCGAGCAGCCGGGCGACCAGGAGGATCTCGCCGGCCGCCCGTTCGTCGGTCCCGCCGGCCAGCTCTTCGACCGGGCGCTGGGCGATGCCGGAGTCGACCGAAAGGCGGCCTACGTCACCAACGCGGTCAAGCATTTCAAGTTCGAGCA
>DASVSP010000099.1:0-9252 GCA_036388065.1 Allosphingosinicella sp. | reverse complement strand
AGCTTCTGCGAGTTACCCCTCCACCACACTTCGTGTGGTCCCCCTCCCCATCTCGCGATGGGGAGGATTATCAGGGTCGGCCCCGCTACTCGCAGCGCATCGTGGGCCGGTAGACCTGCATGGCGTTGGTTCCGCTGTTCCCGCCCAAAGTGATTCCGCCGCCCGGCAGATAGATCCGGCCTCCGATCACCGCGCTCCCCTTGAGGCCGTGGACGGCGATCGGGAGGTCGGGAAGCCTGGTCCAGCGGTCGGCGCGGGGATCGTAGCCGTAGGCGTTGGGAGTCAGCCCAAGCACGTGGGTCCGCTCGCCCTCGCCGCCGAAGACGAACATGCAGCCGGCATGCGCCGCGCCGGTGATCCCGCCCCGCGGCGCCGGAAGCGGAGCGCCCTTGCTCCAGCGGCGGGTCTTGGGATCGTATATCTCGACCGCGTCCACCCGCTCGGCCATTGCGCCCGGGCCGGTGCGGCCGCCGGCGACGACGATCTTCCCGCCCAAGGCGACCATTGCGAGATGATTGCGCTGGGTCGGAAGATCGGGAAGCTTCTCCCACTTGTCGGCCGCCGGATCGTACACCTCGAAGGCGGAGCCCCCCGGCGGGCGGCCGCCGGCGACGTAGATCTTTCCGTCGATCACCGCCTTGCCGCCGCCGCCGCGCGCGGTCGGCATCGGCGAACGCTCCACCCAGCCGCCGACCGCCGGATCGTGCATCCAGACGTTCGCAACGAAGACTTCCGGCTTTCCGGTGCTCGCGCCTTCGATTTCGCCGCCGAGCACGTAGATCCTTCCGCCGACCGAAGCGACGTGCGTGTGATGGATGGGCGTCGGCAGTTTCGGCCCCAGCGACCATCGGCTCGTGGCCGGATCGTAGATCTGCACGAGACTGGAAGGGAGCCGGCCGGGCGGATAGCCGCCGAGCACCCAGATCCTGCCCCCGAATTCCGCGACCGCGTGCTCGGAGCGCGGGAGGGGCATTGCGGCGCCCATGCTCCACCCTTCGAATTCCGGCATCGCGCCCACGGGGGGACCCTGGCTCACCCGGTCGTTCCAGGTCTCCCGAAGCTCGTTCGATTCGACGGGCGTTGATCGGTCGGGCGCGGGCGGCGCGGCCGCCGGCGCCGCTACCGCCTTGCCCTTAAGCTCGACTGTGCGCCCCTCGCGCCTGACGAGGATCGATACGCTATCGCCCACCTTCAGGCCCTGGACGTATCCGGTGACGACCTGCGGCCCCGTGACGGCCCTTCCGCCGACCTGCAGCAGGATATCTTCGGGCTGCATCCCGATTGCGGCCGCGGTCCCGCCGGGGGCGACGGCGACCACTTTGGGTCCCTGGGAGTCCTCCTCGAGTCCAATTCCGAGTCCGACAGGCGGCTGCGCCTTCTCGGCAGTGGGCGGCGCCTGTTGCGCCTGCCCGGCGGCGGCGGCGGACAGTGCGACCGCCGCTGCGCCCGCCAACGCGACGGTTCCCGATTTCGCGATCCTGATCACGGCACGCTCCTCCTCAGGGCAGCGGGATGCTGCCACAGCGAGAGGCTGCCTGCCATAGGCCGAAAGTCACGGTTGGGGGTTCCCGGCGGACGCCGACCTGAAAATCCTCCCCGCGATTTCGCGGGGAGGGGGACCGCGCGAAGCGCGGTGGAGGGGCTCTTCGAAGCCTCCAAGAGCCCCTCCACCAGGCTTCGCCTGGTCCCCCTCCCCTGCAAAATGCAGGGGAGGATTATCCCGCCACCGTCTGCTCGATCACTCCGAAGATCGGGTGGCCGGATTCGTCGTCCATCCAGATCCGCACCGAATCGCCGCGTTTCAGGAACTCCGTCCTGGGCTTGCCCTCGAGGATCGTCTCGACGGTGCGGACCTCCGCGATGCACGAATAGCCGAGGCCGCCGGCTTCGATCGGCTTGCCCGGGCCGCCGTCCGAATCGCGGTTGGAGACGGTTCCCGAGCCGATGATCGAGCCGGCGCCGATGTTGCGGGTCCTGGCGAGGTGGGCGATCAGGGTTCCGAAGTCGAAGGTCATGTCGATCCCCGAATCGGCCCGGCCGAAGGGCTTGCCGTTCAGGTCGACCTTGAGGGCGCCGTGGAGCTTGCCGTCCCTGAAGCGGTCGCCGAGCGCCTCGGGCGTGACGAAGACCGGCGACAGGGCCGAGGCGGGCTTGGACTGGAGGAAGCCGAAGCCCTTGCCGAGCTCGCCGGGGATGAGGTTGCGCAAGCTGACGTCGTTGACGAGGCCGACGAGCAGGATGTGGGCGAGCGCGTCCTCCGCCGTGATTCCCTGGGGAACGTCGTCGGTGACGACCACCACTTCCGCCTCGCAGTCGCAGCCCCAGGCTTCGTCGGCGAGCGGGATCGGGGAGCGCGGCGCAAGCATCTCGTCGGAGGCGCCCTGGTACATGAGCGGATCGGTCCAGAAGCTTTCCGGCATCTCGGCCGCGCGCGCCTGGCGGACGAGTGCGACGTGGTTCACGTAGGCCGAGCCGTCGGCCCACTGGTAGGCCCGGGGAAGCGGCGCAAGCGCCTCGCGCTCGTGGAAGCGGTCGCGGGGGATGACGACATGCTCCAGGTCCATCGCGAGCAGCTCGAGCTGCGGGGCGAGCCGGTCCCAGTCGTCGAGCGCCGCCTGCAGCGTCGGAGCGATATGGGTGGCGTCGGCGCACCAGGCGAGGTCGTTGCTGACCACCACCAGCCGCCCGTCGCGGCCGCCTTTGAGACTCCCAAGCTTCATTCGTCCTCCGTCATTGCGAGGAGCGTAGCGACGAAGCAATCCAGCTTCGGCGCACGCGGCGGGCTGGATTGCTTCGCTGCGCTCGCAATGACGGGAGCAACTGGCATTTCCCTCCCGCCTTGGCTAGGGGCTGCGTCGACCCCGGCATCCAAGGCTTGAAGGCAATTTCCATGCGTAACATCGATCATTTCATCGGCGGCGGCGCGCTCGCCTCGGGCGAGCGGCAGGGCGACGTGTTCGACCCGAACAACGGCGGAGTGCAGGCCAAGGTCCGCCTCGGCACCGCCGCCGACCTCGAGACCGCGGTCGCCGCCGCACGCGAAGCCTTCCCGGCCTGGGCGGCGACCAACCCGCAGCGCCGCGCCCGGGTGATGTTCAACTTCAAGGCGCTGGTCGAGGAGAATATGGAAGAGCTCGCGCTCCTCCTCTCCTCCGAGCACGGCAAGGTGATCGCCGACTCCAAGGGCGACATCCAGCGCGGGCTCGAGGTGATCGAGTTCGCCTGCGGGATCCCGCACGCGCTGAAGGGCGAATATACGCAGGGCGCCGGCCCCGGCATCGACGTCTATTCGATGCGCCAGCCGCTCGGGCTCGTCTGCGGGATCACCCCGTTCAACTTCCCGGCGATGATCCCGATGTGGATGTTCGGAGTGGCGATCGCCTGCGGCAACGCCTTCATCCTCAAGCCCTCCGAGCGCGACCCCTCGGTTCCCGTGCGGCTCGCCGAGCTGATGAAGGCGGCGGGGCTTCCCGACGGCATCCTCCAGGTCGTGCACGGCGACAAGGAGATGGTCGACGCGATCCTCGACCATGAGGACATCAAGGCGATCAGCTTCGTCGGATCGAGCGACATCGCCCAATATATCTACAGCCGGGGCACCGCGAACGGGAAAAGGGTCCAGGCCTTCGGAGGCGCCAAGAATCACGGGATCGTCATGCCCGACGCGGACCTCGACATGGTCGTGAACGACCTCGCCGGGGCCGCCTTCGGCTCGGCCGGCGAGCGTTGCATGGCGCTTCCGGTGGTGGTCCCGGTCGGCGAGAAGACCGCGGCCAACCTGCGCGAGAAGCTGATCCCGGCGATCGAGGGGCTCCGGGTCGGAGTCTCGACCGATTCCGAGGCCCATTACGGCCCCGTGGTCAACTCCGCCCATCGCCAGCGCATCGAGAACTACATCCAGATGTGCGCCGACGAGGGCGGCGAGCTGGTCGTCGACGGCCGCGGCTTCTCGCTTCAGGGCCACGAGGAGGGCTTCTTCATCGGCCCGACCTTCTTCGACCATGTGAAGCCGAGCTTCCAGAGCTACCGGGAGGAGATTTTCGGCCCCGTCCTGCAGATGGTCCGCGCCGACAGCTTCGAGGAGGCGGTCCGCCTCCCCTCCGAGCACCAGTACGGCAACGGGGTCGCCATCTTCACCCGCAACGGCCACGCCGCCCGGGAGTTCGCCGCCAGGGTCAACGTGGGCATGGTCGGCATCAACGTGCCCATCCCGGTGCCCGTCGCCTACCACACGTTCGGCGGCTGGAAGCGCTCGGGCTTCGGCGACATCAACCAGCACGGAATGGAAGGCGTCCGCTTCTGGACCAAGACCAAGACCATCACCCAGCGCTGGCCGGACGGGTCGGTGACGGGGGAGAATGCGTTCGTCATCCCGACGATGGGGTAAACGAAAATCGCATGATATGACCTCCGGCTTGCTCGGAAACAGAAAGTTCGGCATGCTGGCTTGATGAACGCGCGCGTAGCTTTCGATACCCACGCCTTCGTAAAGCGGCTAGAAGCGGCGGGGATGAGCGCTCGCCACGCTGAGGCGCTCGCCGACGCTATGGGTGACATCGTGCTCCAGTCCATCACGACGAAGACCGATCTTCGGGAAGTGGATATCGGCCTACGCGCAGAGATGAAGGAGCTCTCAACCAGCCTCCGGTCGGAGATGGCCGAGCTTTCGACCGGCCTTCGGTCCGAGATGGCCGAGCTATCGACCAACCTTCGCTCCGAGATGGCCGGGCTTTCGACTGGCCTTCGCTCCGAGATGGCCGGGGTCGCGACGAGCATTCGCTCCGAAATGAAGGAAATGGAGCTTCGCCTGACCTTGCGGATGGCCGCCATGGCAGTCTTCGTCGTCGCCGTCCTCTCGGCGTTGAAATTGTTCGCCTGAACCCTTCGGATTGCGATTCCCGTCCCAGGCGCTAGAGCGCGCCCATGAGCCAGTTCGACCTCACCGACGAGCAGCGCCAGATCCAGGAGATGGCGCAGCAGTTCACCGCCCACGCGATCACGCCCCATGCCGCGGAGTGGGACGAAAAGCATATCTTCCCGCGCGACACGATCCGCGAGGCGGCGGCGCTGGGCTTCGGCTCGATCTACGTTTCCGAGGAGAGCGGCGGGATCGGGCTGGGCCGGCTCGAAGCGGCGCTGATCATGGAGGCGATGGCCTATGGCTGCCCCTCCACCTCGGCCTTCATCTCGATCCATAATATGTCGAGCTGGATGATCGACCGGTTCGGCTCGGCGGCGGTGAAGGAGAAGTACCTGCCGTCGATGGTGACGATGGAGCGCCTCGGATCCTACTGCCTCACCGAACCGGGCTCGGGCTCGGACGCGGCGGGCCTGAAGACCCGGGCGGTGAGAGACGGCGATTGCTACGTCGTCAGTGGGTCCAAGGCGTTCATCTCGGGCGGCGGCGAGAACGAAATCTACGTCACCATGGTCCGGACCGGGCAGGACGGCCCGAAGGGGATCAGCGCGCTTGTCATCGAGAAGGACATGCCGGGGGTCAGCTTCGGCGCCCAGGAGAAGAAGCTGGGCTGGCATTCCCAGCCGACCTGCCAGGTCAATTTCGACGACGTCCGGGTGCCGGCCGAAAACCTCGTCGGAGGCGAAGGCGAAGGCTTCCGGATCGCGATGATGGGCCTCGACGGCGGCCGCCTCAACATCGGCGCCTGCTCGTTGGGCGGCGCCCAGCGCTGCCTCGACGAATCGGTTCGCTACACCAAGGAACGCAAGGCGTTCGGCCAGGCCATCGCCGATTTCCAGGCGACTCAGTTCACCCTTGCCGACATGGAAACCGAGCTTCAGGCCGCCCGGATCTTCCTCTACGCGGCCGCCGTCAAGGTGACCGAGAACGCGCCCGACAAGACCCGCTTCGCCGCAATGGCCAAGCGCCTCGCGACCGACACCGGCTCCTCCGTGGTCGACCGGGCGCTCCAGCTCCACGGCGGCTACGGCTATCTCCAGGACTATCCGGTCGAGCGTTTCTGGCGCGACCTTCGAGTCCACTCGATCCTCGAGGGCACCAACCAGATCATGCGGGTGATCGTGGGCCGGGACATGCTGAGGCAGTGACAAGGGACCGTCATCCCGGCGGAAGCCGGGACCCGAGGACGAGAAGTCTCGGCGGGTCTCCCCGAGGTCCCGGCTTTCGCCGGGATGACGCGGCGTGAGCGACGTCATCGCCAAGGTCGAAGGCAAGGTCGGCCGGATCCGTCTCAACCGCCCCAAGGCCATCCACGCGCTCACCAAAGACATGTGCAGCGCGATGATCGCCGCACTCCTCCCCTGGCGGGAGGACCCCGCCGTGCAGGCGGTGATGATCGACCATGCCGAGGGCCGCGGCTTCTGCGCGGGCGGCGACGTCGTCATGCTGGCTCGCAGCGGCGCGGCCGACGGGGCCGAGGCCCGCGCCTTCTTCCACGAGGAATATCGGCTCAACCATCTGCTCTTCACCTACGCCAAGCCCACCATCGCCTTCATGGACGGGATCACGATGGGCGGCGGCGTCGGGCTCTCCCAGCCCTGCCGCTTCCGGGTGGCGACCGAGAACACCCGCTTCGCGATGCCGGAAACGGCGATCGGCCTCTTCCCCGACGTCGGCGGCGGCTGGTACCTGCCCCGCCTGCCCGGCAGGGCGGGCCAATTCCTGGCCCTTACCGGAGCCCGCCTCGACGGCGCCGAATGCCACGCTCTCGGGCTCGCCACCCACTACATGCAGTCGCTCGCGCTCGACGACCTCAAGGCCCGGATCCTCGGCCAGCCCGAACGGATCGAGGAGCTGCTGGGGGGGAGCGGAACGCCCCCGCCCCCGGTGCGGATCGAACAGAATCTCGAGCGGATCGACCGGCTGTTCGCCTCGGACGACTATGAAGAGATACTCGCCGCGCTCGACGCGGACGGCTCGAACTGGGCGAAGACCGAGCTGGAGACCCTGAGGGGCAAGAGCCCCCAGGCCTGCAAGGTTTCGCTCCGGCTGCTCTACGACGGCCTGCGGGTCCAGGATTTCGTCCACGAGATGCGCCAGGAATATGCGGTGGCCACCCGGGTGGTCCAGCGCCACGATTTCGTCGAGGGGGTCCGGGCGCTGCTCGTCGACAAGGACAACCGCCCGCGCTGGGAGCCGGCGACGCCCGAGGCCGTCACCGAGCACTTGATCGACACTATCTTCGCTCCGATGCCGGAAGGCGAAGAGTGGACTCCGTTGTGACCCACGCCACCGTCATTGCGAGCGGAGCGAAGCAACCCAGCGGCTCGGCGTCCGTAAGCTGGATTGCTTCGTCGCTTCGCTCCTCGCAATGACGTTTGACGTTCCTGGAGAATGAAATGACTTACGAATCCATCCTGGTCGAGCAGCGCGGCGCGGTCACGCTCATTACCCTGAACCGCCCCAACGCGCTCAACGCCCTCAACAGCGCCGTCCTCGCGGAGCTGATCGCCGCCTTCGCGGCCTTCGACTCCGACGACAGCCAGCGCTGCGCCGTTCTCACCGGAAGCGAGCGGGCCTTCGCGGCGGGGGCCGACATCAAGGAGATGTCGGACCAGGGCTTCGCCTCGATGTACGCCTCCAATTTCTTCCAGGGCTGGGAGAAGGTCACCGCGACCCGCAAGCCGTGGATCGCGGCGGTCGCCGGCTATGCGCTCGGCGGCGGCTGCGAGGTGGCGATGATGGCGGATTTCATCATCGCGGCCGACAGCGCCCAGTTCGGCCAGCCCGAGATCAAGCTCGGGGTCACCCCGGGAATGGGCGGATCCCAGCGGCTCACCCGAGCCGTCGGCAAGGCCAAGGCGATGGAGATGTGCCTGACCGGCCGCAACATGGGCGCCGAGGAAGCGGAGCGCTCCGGCCTGGTCGCAAGGGTGGTCCCTGCCGCGGATCTGGTCGAAGAGGCGCTGAAGACGGCGGAAGCGATCGCCCGAATGGCCCCGCTCGCAGCGATGGCCACCAAGGAGCAGGTCAACGCCGCCTTCGAGATGAGCCTCGCCCAGGGCATCGTCTTCGAGCGCCGCCTGTTTCATGGGCTGTTCGGATCGCACGACCAGAAGGAAGGAATGGCCGCTTTCGTCGACAAGCGAAAGGCGCAGTGGACTGGGCGGTAGACGGCGGTGAAGAACCGTCCTCCCGGCGAAAGCCGGGACCACAGGACAAGAAGTCTCGGGGGGTCTCCCCGAGGTCCCGGCTTTCGCGGGATGACGTTGAGAGAGAGTGAACAATGGCACGGATCGCATTCATCGGGCTGGGCAATATGGGCGGCGGGATGGCCGCCAACCTCGTCAAGGCGGGGCATGAGGTTCGCGCCTTCGACCTCAGCGAGGCCGCGCTCGCAAAGGCCGAGCAGAACGGATGCTCCCGCGCCGGTACGGCCGCGGAGGCCGTCGCGGAGGCCGAGGCGGTGGTGACGATGCTTCCGGCCGGCAAGCATGTCCGCGACGTCTACGAAGCCAGCGTCATCGGCACGGCGCCGACGAGCGCCCTGCTGATCGACTGCTCGACGATCGACGTCGCGACCGCCCGCGAGGAGATCGGAAAGGCGCAATCCGCCGGCTATGCGATGGTCGACGCGCCCGTTTCAGGCGGGATCGCCGCGGCCGACGCCGGCACCCTCACGTTCATGGTCGGCGGGAGCGAGGAGGCGTTCGCTCGCGCCCGCGAGATCCTGGAGAAGATGGGCAAGGCGGTGATCCACGCCGGCGGCCCGGGCTCCGGCCAGGCGGCGAAGATCTGCAACAACATGCTTCTGGGAGCCTCGATGGTCGCGACCTGCGAGACCTTCGTTCTTGCGGAGAAGCTCGGCCTCGACCCGCAGACCTTCTTCGACATCGCCTCCAAGGCATCCGGCCAGTGCTGGTCGATGACGACCTATTGCCCGCTTCCCGGAGTCGGCCCGGCGACTCCGGCCGATCGCGACTATGAAGGCGGGTTCGCCGCCGCTTTGATGCTGAAGGATTTGAGGCTGGCCATGGAGGCGGCTCAGAGCGTCGACGCCTACACGCCGATGGGAGCCGAGGCGGAAACTCTCTATTCGCGATTCGCCAAGCTTGGCGGCGAGGGGAAGGATTTCTCGGCCATCATCAAGATGATCGACGACACGTGGCTTGCCTCCCCATCGCCCCGCGATGGGGAGGGGGACCACCCGTAGGGTGGTGGAGGGGTAGAAGGCGAGGGACCAGGAGATTCGCGCGAGAACCGCTCAGGCCCCGCCAATTACCCCTCCACCATGCTTCGCATGGTCCCCCTCCCCATGCTGCGCATGGGGAGGC
>DASVSP010000098.1:0-11879 GCA_036388065.1 Allosphingosinicella sp. | reverse complement strand
GGGCTTCCGCTGGGCCTCGCGGTCCATCTCCTTGTCGACACGGCGATCGGCGAGCGGGTCGACTCGCCCCGGGACTGGATCGGCGGCACCCTGGCCGGGGCCGCCGCCGGGCCCCTGTGGTGGCTGCTCGTCCAGCGTCGGATGGCGAGCAGGCCTGATTTCCCTCCCCCGCTGTCCGCGGGAGAGGGAGGGGCCCGCGAAGCGGGAGTATGAGGGTCTGTACACCGGACTCGGCAAGACCCTCTCCGCCCACGGCTTCGCCGCGGGCCCCTCCTCTCCCGCAAAAAGCGGGAGAGGAGAAAGCGTGATCGATTTTCGCCTTGTCCCGAACCGGCTCGCGCATCATCTCACTCGCGAGCGCCTTCCTTCCTCGGTCCCCATGAAAGCCTGGAGCGACAATGGCTGACACTTACGACCTCATCGTCCTCGGCTCCGGCCCCGGCGGCTATGTCGCCGCGATCCGGGGCGCCCAGCTCGGACTCAAGGTGGCGATCGTCGAGCGCGAGAAATTGGGCGGGATCTGCCTCAACTGGGGGTGCATCCCGACCAAGGCGCTTCTGCGCACGTCGGAAATCTACCACTACATGACCCACGCCTCGGCCTACGGGCTCATTGCCGAGAAGCCGGCCTTCGACCTCGCGAAGATCGTCGACCGCTCGCGCAAGGTCGCCGGCCAGCTCAACGCCGGGGTCAAGGGGCTGATGAAGAAGAACAAGATCACGGTCGTCGAGGGCGAGGGCAAGCTCGCCGGCAAGGGCAGGCTTCAGGTCGGCGACAAGATTCTCGAGGCCGGGCATATCCTGATCGCAACCGGCGCGCGGGCCCGCGACCTGCCCTTCGCCAAGGCGGACGGCGAGCGGATCTGGACCTACCGGCACGCCATGGTGCCCAAGGCCATGCCGACGAAGCTGCTGGTCATCGGATCGGGGGCGATCGGGGTCGAGTTCGCCAGCTTCTATTCGGACATGGGCGCCGAGGTCACCATCGTCGAGATGCTCGACCGAATCCTTCCGGTGGAGGACGAGGACGTCTCCGCCTTCGTCCACAAGGCACTGACCAAGCAGGGGATGAAGATCCACGTCTCGTCCGGAGTCGAGAAGCTCGAGAGCGGACCGAACGGGGTAAAGGCGGCGATCAAGGGCGCCGGCGAGCAGGAATTCAGCCACGCCATCGTCGCGATCGGGATCGCCGCCAACACGGAGAATATCGGGCTCGAGGCGCTGGGCGTGAAAACCGAGCGCGGCCATATCGTCGTCGACGGCTATGGGCGAACCAACGTCGAGGGAATATACGCGATCGGCGACGTCACCGGCCCGCCCTGGCTCGCCCACAAGGCCAGCCACGAGGGAGTCGTCTGCGTCGAGGCGATCGCGGGCGGGAAGCCGCACCCGTTCGAGACCTGGAACATCCCGGGCTGCACCTATTCGAGGCCTCAGGTGGCGAGCGTCGGGTTCACCGAGGCCAAGGCCAAGGAGCTGGGCCGCAAGGTCAGGGTGGGGAAATTCCCCTTCATCGGCAACGGCAAGGCGATCGCCCTGGGCGAGGCCGAGGGCTTCGTGAAGACGGTGTTCGACTCCGAGACGGGGGAGCTGCTGGGCGCGCATATGGTTGGAGCCGAGGTCACCGAGCTGATCCAGGGCTATGTGGTGGCCCGGCAGCTCGAGTCGACGGAGGAGGATCTCATGCACACGATCTTCCCGCATCCGACCTTGAGCGAGATGATGCACGAGAGCGTGCTGGATGCGTATGGGCGAGCGGTTCATTATTAGAGCATGATCGCCTGATATTGAATCCCTCCGTCATTGCGAGCGAAGCGAAGCAATCCAGAGCAGCCTCGAAGTCCCTGGATTGCTTCGTCGCTTCGCTGCTCGCAATGACGGGGTTCAGCCCGCCACCGCCTCCAAAGCCGCCCGCACCCGCGCCATGTCCTGCGCAAAGCTGCGGCGAAGCTCTTCGTCGTCCAGCGCCGCCCGCTCGACCACCATCGGCATCGACAGCCCGATCCGTAAAGTGGCGCCCCAGCTTCCGTCCTCGAGCCTGACGCATTTCACCGGCTGTCCGAGGCGGACCGCGTGGGCGAGCATCGCCTTGTGCCAGCGGACCGAGTCGTCGAAGGTCGAGGCTCCCGAAAATTCGCTGAGATCGAGGGTCGAGAGGGTTCGCATCTCGATCGGGTGGGTGTCCGCAGTCTCCTTCTCGCCCGGCGGATAGGGGGCGACTCGGTGGGCCGGAGTGCGTTCGACGATCTCGTCGCGCACAGCCTGGTGGAAGCACAGGACGACCCGGGTCACTTCGTCCATGGTCAGGCGCTGGAAGCGCTCGAGCTCGAAGATCGAGGCTTCGAGACGCAGGAGCAGGCCCGGATTGGAGCCGTCCTCGAGGGCCTGGGCGCCGGGCCAGCCTTGAGGCCATTCGCCGCGGCGGAAAATCGAGGCGAGGCCGTGGGCGAGGGGCCCCGATTCCCCGCGGAATCGGCGGGGGACGAGTGCGAAGCCGCTGAACGGGGGGCCGCCCATGAACTTGGAGCCGGTGACGAAGACGATCGCCCCGCGCATGAGATAGTCAGCGATGGCGGGGCTGGTGATCCGGGCCTGGCAGGCGTCGACCACGAATGTGACGGAATCGCCATTCTTTGCAACTAATCGATCCATATCCGCCAGCGACGGCAGGATCAGCCCCGTCTTGGAGCCGTGGACGACATGGACGAGGACATGGCGGCCGGAAGCGCGGGCTTCGGCGATCGCCTCGTCCATCCGGGCCGCGACTTCCGCCGACGGGCGGGCCCGGCCGTCGCCGTCGCGGACGGGCACGTCGATCATCTCGACATGGGTCTCGCCGAGGCCGGGGACCGGGTCGCCCGGCACCGTCGCGACCTCGAGCGCGGTTTCCCGGGCGAAGTAGCGGCCGAAGGCGGAATGGATGCAGCCGCTTCCGACCTCGTCGGCGCCGAGCAGGATGTTGTGCGTTCCACCGCGGGCGCGGCCGGCGGCGCAGGCGAGCGCGACATATTCCAGGTCGGTGCCCGACGGAGCGAAGACGATGTCGACGTCGTCCGCAAGCGAATAAGCGCGGCGGATCCGGCCGCGCAGAGCCTCGAGCCCCTCCGAATAGGCTTGGCCGGTAAGACTTGGCCCGATCCCGGCCAGAACCGCCTCGACATGGCCGAAGGCCGCGGCCGAGATGTCGTTGGCGGTGGACGAGGCATAGGCGAGCACCGGGCTCGGCCGAGGAGCCGAATGATAGCGGTTGAGGCCGGTTTCCGGCCGAAGGACGATCCGGGCGTCGCCTCCGGTCGTCATCAGCGCGGTCGCGGGGCTGGACGGGTTCGACATTCAGCGGTCCAGTTTCTTCCCCTCTCCCGCTTTTCGCGGGAGAGGAGGGGCCCGCCGCGAAGCGGTGGGAGGTGAGGGTCTTGCTGAGTCCGGAGTACAGACCCTCACCTCCCAAGCCTTCGGCTTGGACCCCTCCTCTCCCGTAAGGACGGGAGAGGGGTTGGGCGGCGCTCAGCTGAATGGCGATGCAGCCTCAAGGTCGGGTCCGGGGCAGTCACAAAGGTTACGCTCTTGGCCTTCCGTAGCGGCGGGACTATGGCCGCCGCGCCCCTCCCTGAAAGGCGAAGTCCCGCGTGTCAAACATCCGCCCGCTCACCATCCCGCCCGAAGCCAGAGAGCGGCTGCGGATCCTGTTCATCGCCAAGCACGCTTTGTGGGAAGGCGGGCTCCACCCGGAGGACGGCAACCACGCCCTGTACCATGTCGAGGTGCGGGAGATATTGAAGGGGCTCGGGCTCAACCTCGAGCTCGCCGACAAGTACGAAGCCCTGTTCGGCAAGCCCGACGTCGACTTCGTCTTCCCCCTCCTCAACCGCGGCGGCTTCCTCAACAGCGAGATGATGCTTCCCCTGCTGTGCACCCGCCACGGCATCCCCTTCCTGGGAGCGAGCCCGATCCTTCGCGGAATGTCCGACGACAAGCACCTGACCAAGATGGCCGTCGCCGCGCTCGGAATCCCGACCGCGCCCTGGGCGATCTACCGCCGAGGCGCCCCGGTGAAGCGCTCGCGCTGCCCCGAGGGCGAGCGGATGGTGATCAAGCCCAACGCCTCCTCGGCGAGTTGGGGGGTGCAGGACGCCCACGACTGGGCAGGGGTCGAGGCGGCGATCGCGAGCATCCATTCGGAAGGCCATGACGCGATCGTCGAGCCCTTCCTCAACGGAAGCGACGTCGAGGTTCCGGTGATCACTGTGGACGGCGAGCCGGCGATCATGCCGATGATGCTGTTCGAGCAGGCCGACCCTTCGCACCTTCGAACCTATTACGAGAAGCGCGACCTCGTCGACCGGAGCCAGAAATACCAGCTGGTGGAGTTCGACGACCGGGAATGGATGCCGGTCATCGCCGACTATACCCGCCGGATCGCCGAGGAGTTCAGGCCGTTCGACTATGGCCGCTACGAGTTCCGCTTCGACCGGGAGGGCGGCAAGGTCCAGTTCCTCGAGGTCAACTTGAACGCCAACCTCTGGTCCCAGAAGGTCTACGGCCGATCGGCGGCGCTTGCCGGGCTGAGCCAGGAGCAGCTCATCGAGACGATCCTTGCGGAGAGCCTGAGCCGGCATGGGCTGCTGAGCTAATTCCTCCCCGAGATTTCTCGGGGAGGGGGACCGCGCGAAGCGCGGTGGAGGGGCTCTTCGGCGTCAGGAGAACCCCTCCTACCAGGCTTCGCCTGGTCCCCCTCCCCCGCAAAAGCGGGGGAGGAATTTGGTCCGCCGCTGGTTGAGCCGGCGCTTCCGAGTCGCTATCTCGCGGCAAGCAAAGGATTGAGAATGGCCGAGTTCACACTTCCGAAGAACAGCGTGATCAAGGGCAAGGGGCGTTCGTTCAGCGATCCCGCCGGGCCCGGACGGACCCGGAAGTTCAAAATCTATCGCTACGATCCCGATTCGGGCGAGAATCCGCGCTACGACACCTACGAGATCAATCTCGACGAGACCGGGCCGATGGTTCTCGACGCCCTGCTCAGGATCAAGAACGACATCGACCCGACGCTGACCTTCCGCCGCTCGTGCCGGGAGGGGATTTGCGGCTCCTGCTCGATGAACATGAACGGCCGCAACGGCCTCGCCTGCACCACCGCGATCGAGGACTATAAAGGCGAGATCAGGATCACGCCCCTTCCGCACATGGACGTGGTCAAGGACCTGGTTCCGGACTTCACGCACTTCTTCGCCCAATATGCCTCGATCGAGCCCTGGCTCAAGACGAAGACCCCCGATCCCGGCGGCAAGGAAAGGCTTCAGTCGCCGGAGGACCGGGCCAAGCTCGACGGACTCTACGAGTGCATCCTGTGCGCCTGCTGCTCGTCCTCCTGCCCGAGCTACTGGTGGAATTCGGACAAGTTCCTGGGCCCGGCGATCCTCCTCCAGGCCTATCGCTGGCTCGCCGACAGCCGCGACGAGAACATGGCCGAGCGGCTCGACGAGCTCGAGGACCCGTTCCGCCTCTACCGCTGCCACACCATCATGAACTGCGCCAACGTCTGCCCCAAGGGCCTCAATCCCGCCAAGGCGATCGCCGAGACCAAGAAGATGCTGGTGGAGCGGGCGGTCTAGGCGGCCACGCCTGAGGGCCTTTTAGGTCCGTCATTGCCAGGAGCGAAGCGACGCGGCAATCCAGCGCTGCGCTCGCGACAGGCGCCGCAGCTGGATTGCTTCGCTTCGCTCGCAATGACGGGTGGCCTTGAAAGCCTCCCTTATTCTCGCCACTGCAACGGCATGACCGAGCGCCGACTTCATTCCCTCATCCGCCACGAGCCGGACCCGGACCATCCGGGCTGGATGACCTGGGATCTCACGAGCGGCGACGACCGCTTCAACGCGACGCTCGGCAAGCTCCTCGTCCGGGGCGAGGGCGAGGGCAAGGCGCGGTGCCGGATGTTCCCGGACGTCGCGCAGAGCAATCTGGGTAACATCGTCCATGGCGGCGCGATCCTGACCTTCGTCGACATGGCGATGTTCGCCGGCGGCTATGCGGCGGGTGCGAGCCTTGGGCCTTCGGTGACTCTCGACCTTTCCGCCCAGTTCCTCTCCGGAGCCAAGCTGGGGCTCGCGCTCGACTGCTCGGTCGAGATCCTGCGCGAAAGCAAGCGGCTGGCGGTCATGCGGGGCCTGGTCGAGCAGGAGGGGGAGATCGTCGCCTCCTGGTCGGGGACCCTGAGAAAGCTCACCAGGTGACCGAGGTCGCCGAGCGCTACCGGGCGCTGGTCGGCGGCGGGGAGCTTCGGCCCGATCCGGACCAGGAAAAAGCGGTTGAGGTTCTCGACCGGATCGCCGCCGAGCTTGCGCCCGAGCCCAAGAAGAGGCCCTGGGCGCGATTGTTCGGCAAGGCGCCGCCCGCGCCGCGGGGCGCCTATCTGTGGGGCGGGGTGGGACGGGGCAAGTCGATGCTGATGGACCTCGCCTTCGAGTCGATTCCGGCGAAGCCCAAGCGGAGGGTCCATTTCCACGAATTCATGCTCGAGGTTCACGAGCGCCTTCGGGCCGAGAGGGAGAAGGAGGAGGGCGATCCGATCCCTCCGGTCGCCCGCGCCATCGCCGCCGAGGCGCGGCTCCTCGCCTTCGACGAGATGGTGATCAACAACGCCGCCGACGCCATGATCCTGTCGCGCCTGTTCTCGCAGCTTCTGGCCGGCGGGGTGACGGTGGTCGCGACCTCCAACCGGCCTCCGCGCGACCTCTATCTCGGCGGGCTCAACCGGGAGCTGTTCCTGCCCTTCATCGCTCTCGTCGAGCGCGAGCTCGACGTCGTTCCGCTCAACGGTCCGACCGACTACCGGCTCGAACGGCTCGGCGGTTTTCCGACCTGGTACGTCCCGAACGGGCCGGAGGCCAGCCGGGCGCTCAGCGAAGCCTTCTTCCGGCTCACCGACTTCTCGGTCGAGGACCGCGCCAAGGTGCCCGCGGAGGACATAGATGTGCAGGGCGGCCGGACTCTGCACGTGCCCAAGAGCCTGAAGGGAGTCGCCGTCTTCTCGTTCAGGAGGCTGTGCGGCGAGGCGCGGGGCGCCGCCGACTATCTCGCCGTGGCCCGGCGCTACCATACGGTGATCCTGGTCGGGATCCCGGTCATGGGCCCGGACCGGCGCAACGAGGCGGCGCGGTTCGTCACCCTGATCGACTCGCTCTACGAGCATAAGGTGAAGCTGCTTGCGGCCGCCGACGCCGCGCCAAGCGGGCTTTATCCCGCGGGCGACGGAGCGTTCGAGTTCCAGCGAACGGTGTCGAGGCTGGTGGAGATGCAGTCGCAGGATTATCTCGCTGCGGGGCATGGCGGGGAGGGCTGAGCCGTCATTGCGAGCGTCGCGAAGCAATCCAGTGCAGCCTCCGAGGCCCGCTGGATTGCTTCGTCGCTTCGCTCCTCGCAATGACGGGGAAGGACTGTTGACCGCCACCCGTCGCAGGTCCAGCTTCGAGCCGCCCCAGAAGGAGCCTCCCCCCATGCGCCTTGCCGTCCTCGCACTCGCACTCCTCTCCACCGCCGCCTTCGCCGCCGATCCGGCGCCGGACAAATGGGATGCGAAGGCGCGCGAGATTCTCGCCCGTTCGGTCGAGATCCCGACCGCCATGGGCCAGGGCAAGGTGCCCGAGCTCGCCCGCTATCTGGCCGAGCAGTATAAAGCCGGCGGCTGGGCGGAGAGCGACATCCACGTCATCCCCTATGAAGGCGCGCCGGGCGACAAGACCGCCGCCTTCATCGCCCGCTGGCCGGCCGCCAGGGCTTCGGGGAAGAAGCCGATCCTCGTCATGGCCCATATGGACGTCGTTCCGGCGAACCGGGAGGACTGGTCGCTGGACCCTTACGTCCTCACCGAGAAGGACGGCTATTTCTACGGGCGCGGAACGAGCGACATCAAGCAGGGCGTCACCGCCGTCACCACCGCCCTGCTCCGGCTTCGGGCGGAAGGGTTCAAGCCGACTCGCGACATCGTCGTCTTCTTCACCGGCGACGAGGAGACGCAGGGCAACGGCGCCCGGCTCGGAGCGGGCGAGTGGCGCAAATGGACGGATGCCGAGTTCGCTCTCAATTCCGACGGCGGCGGCGGCGGCTTCGCCAAGGACGGGCGTGCGCTCGGCTTCTCGATGCAGACCGCCGAGAAGACCTATTCGATGTATACGTTCACGGTCAGGAACCGCGGCGGCCACAGCTCCAAGCCGCGCTCCGACAACGCCATCTACAAGCTGGCCCATGCGATCGAGCGGCTCGAAGCCTATCGCTTCGCTCCCACTTTGAACGAGACCACCCGGGCCTATTTCTCTGCCCGGGAGAAAGGCGAGAAGGGGCCGCTCGGGGACGCCATGCGGGCGTGGCTCGCCAATCCCGACGACGGCAAGGCGGCCGACTTCGTCGAGTCGGACGAAGGCGAGGTCGGCCTCACCCGGACCCGCTGCGTCGCCACCCGGCTCGAGGGCGGCCATGCCGACAATGCGCTTCCGCAGCTGGCCCGGGCGAGCGTCAATTGCAGGATCATGCCCGGCACCGAGCCGGCCGCGATCCGCGACGAGCTCGAGCGGGTGGTGAACGATCCCGAAGTCAAGGTCGAGCGCACCGACGACCAGAAGATGTCGCTCGCCTCGCCGCTTCGTCCCGACGTGACCGCGGCTTACACCGCCGCGGTCCGCGCCCGCCACCCGGGCGCTCCGGTCATGCCCGAGATGAGCACCGGCGCGAGCGACGCCCGGCCGTTCCGGGTGGCCGGGATCCCGGTCTACGGGGTCGACGGAAGCTGGGGAATCGTCCCCGACGACCTTCGAGCCCACGGCCGCGACGAAAGGCTCCCGGTGAAGGCGCTTTACGACGACGTCGACCATTGGGTGGACATGCTCAAGGCCCTGGCGGGGAAGTGAGGGGCTGGGTTGCTACCCGCTCGCGCCGGTGGCCGGTCATTGCGAGCGGAGCGAAGCAATCCAGGGGGCATGCGTGACGGACGCCGAGGCTGGATTGCCGCGTCGCTTCGCTCCTCGCAATGACGGGAGTTGAGACGATCGGTTCTACGGATTGCGATGTGGATGGAAAGTGTGCACGCTGCCGGGCGTGAAGCAGCCTGCCGTCTACATCATGGCCAATTTCCGGAACGGCACGATCTACACCGGGGTCACGTGCGATCTCGCCAAGCGCATCTGGCAGCATAAGAACGGCGGCTCCGGCTTCACCGCCCGCTACCGCTGCAAGCGGCTTGTCTGGTATGAGCTGCATGGCGAGATGTTGCCGGCGATTGCCCGGGAAAAGCAGCTCAAAGGCGGGTCGCGTAAGCGGAAGCTGGCTTTGATCGAGGCGATGAACCCGAATTGGGAGGACTTGTACGAGAGCATCGTCTGGTGAACCGTCATTGCGAGCGAAGCGAAGCAATCCAGGCCGGCGTCCCCGCCCGCGCCGAAGCTGGATTGCTTCGTCGCTTCGCTCCTCGCAATGACGGGGAGGGCAACAGACCCGTCATTGCGAGCGAAGCGAAGCAATCCAGTTCGGCGTTCGCGTCATGCGCCGCGGCTGGATTGCCGCGTCGCTTCGCTCCTCGCAATGACGGTCAAGGTGCCGACCGGTTTCGCCGGGGTGACGGGAGGGGCACGCAGCCGGTTGCCCACTCGGGTCTTCGGGTCTAAGCGGGCGCCACGTTGGCGGCGTCCTGCCGCCGGTTCCGTTTTGACCGAAGAAAGGCTGGAGCAGCCCTTATGGCTCGCACGAAGATCGCGCTCATCGGCGCCGGAATGATCGGCGGCACACTGGCCCACCTCGCGGCGATCCGCGAGATGGGCGACATCGTCCTCGTCGACGTCGCCGAGGGCATCCCGCAGGGCAAGGCGCTCGACCTCGCCCAGGCTGGGCCCGTCGAAGGCTTCGACGCGCTCCTCACCGGAACCCAGGATTATGGCGACATCAGGGGCGCCGACGTGTGCATCGTCACCGCCGGGGTGGCGCGCAAGCCGGGGATGAGCCGCGACGACCTGCTCGGCATCAACCTCAAGGTGATGAAGGCGGTCGGCGAGGGCATCAAGGCCCACGCTCCGGACAGCTTCGTGATCTGCGTCACCAACCCGCTGGACGCGATGGTCTGGGCGCTTCGCGAATTTTCCGGCCTTCCGCACCAGCGGGTCGTCGGAATGGCCGGAGTGCTCGATTCGGCCCGCTTCCGCCATTTCCTGGCCGAGGAGTTCAAGGTCTCGGTCGAGGACGTCACCGCCTTCGTGCTCGGCGGCCACGGCGACACGATGGTGCCCGTTCCGGCCTATTCCGCGGTGGCCGGCATCCCGGTGCCCGACCTCATCAGGATGGGCTGGTCGACCCAGGAGCGGATCGATTCGATCGTCCAGCGCACGCGCTCCGGCGGCGGCGAGATCGTCGGCCTGCTCAAGACGGGCTCGGCCTTCTACGCCCCGGCGACTTCGGCGCTTGCGATGGCGGAGAGCTATTTGAAGGACAAGAAGCGGGTCCTTCCCGCGGCCGCCTTCCTGCAGGGGCAATATGGCGTCGACGGGCTCTATGTCGGCGTTCCCGTGGTGATCGGCGCGGGCGGAGTGGAGCGGATCGTCGAGATCGAGCTGGACGAGAGCGCGAAGTCGAACTTCCAGGTCTCGGTCGACGCGGTGAGGGAATTGCTGGACGCCTGCCGGGCCATCGACGGGTCGCTCGCCTGAGACGACAGGAACTGGTAGAAGGACGGATGGCTGAACGAGAGCATATCAGCGACCTGAGGCGGGCCGCGCCTGGCTACGAGGCCGATTACGCCGCCTGGCTCGAGCATCAGATCGGGCTGCTGAAGTCGGATCGCTGGACCGAAGTCGACAAGGGCAATCTGATCGATGAGGTGGAGGATTTGGAGCGGTCGGCATTCAAGGGCTTCGTCAGCGCAATCGAGGTCGTTATCGCGCACATGCTGAAACGGGACTCCCAGCCGGAGCCGCGCAGCCGAAGCTGGCAGGGCTCGATCATGGAGCATCGTCGTCGCATCGAGGCGGAACTGGAGGACAGCCCCAGCTACTCATCTCGAAAGGACGAGGCGATCCTTAAAGCCTATCGTACGGCGGTCCCGCTCGCGTTTCGCGATACCGGTCTACCCTTGGGAACCTTCCCGGAAGCTTGCCCTTACACTTGGGACGACATCATGAACCGCGAGCACGAGCTCGGCGCCTAGTTCCGGCCACCTTCCAAAAAAAGCGCACCGCCCAATGCCTATCCTCGCCAGTTCTCGGACCAAAGTCCTGAACCGCATTCCCGGTGCCGGGTGTCCGGGGCGGGTGGGAATGCGCCGGTGATCCTGGTCGCGCTCCTTCTCCTCGCCGCTCCGACCGCGCACCCGCCCGAGCGTCAAATGCTCGACTCCTTCAAGTCGGCCTGCTCGCGCATCGGAAACGATATCGAGCCCGTGAAGTCGGACGCCGTCCGCTCGGGATGGACCAGGATGGCGGAGGACGGCGATCCCCGAATCGCCCGGCTGACCAAGCTTGGGCGGGAGGCGGCCGCAAAAGACGGCACGTCCACCGGGGCGACCTTCCGCCGCAAGGCGGGCGGACGCGACATCTTCCTGATCGTCTCGCGCTACCAGGACAGGACCGGCTTCTGGGGCTCGGGCTGCCGGCTCTACGATTTCGAAGCGACGGCTCCGCTCGAAGCCAGGCTCCTCGAACGCTGGATGGGCAAGCCGCCGACCGGAGTCCAAGAGCCGGCGCCGGGCCTGTCGAAGCGCCTTTGGGAACCGGCAGGCTGGAGCTACGGCGTCACCGTCGAAGTCAGCCACGTTACCCAGAAACATCCGCTCGGAAAACAATTCGGCCTCAGCGGCAACATCCTCGTCGCCCAGGCCATCGGAGGCTTTTGAATGTCGATCCTCGT
>DASVSP010000097.1:0-10261 GCA_036388065.1 Allosphingosinicella sp. | reverse complement strand
AATTAATCTGGGATTCATCAACCTGTTGCCAATCCCGATGCTCGACGGGGGCCACCTGTTCTTCTACGGGATCGAGGCCGTCCGCCGGAAACCCTTGCGGCCGGAGGCACAGGAATGGGCGTTCAGGACCGGCTTGGCTGCACTTCTGGGGCTCATGATCCTCGTCACCTTCAACGATTTGGCCTCTTTTGGCCTGTGGTCGAAGCTTGGCGGGTTGATCGACTGAGCAGGATCGGGCAGGGCAGGGGCGACAGGGAAACAGGATGGCCGATCGTGCCGTCCGTTCAGTCTAAGGGCGGGGACGCGTGACACCCAAAAATTCAACTACGAACGGCCGGCGGCTTTGCTCTGTCCTGCTCGTCGGCACCATTCTCGGCGGAATCTCGTTCCCGGCCCAGGCACAGGAAGCGGCGCCGCTTCCGGCCGCGCCCTCCGCGGTCGCGCCCGAGCCCCAGGCGACGGTCGTGCGCTCGATCGCGGTGACCGGCAACCAGCGCCTCGAGCCGGAGACGATCGTCTCCTACGTCAAGCTCCGGGTGGGCGAGCCCTACGACCGGGAGCGGCTCGACGAGGCGCTCCGCGACCTTTACGCCACGGACCTGTTCGCCGACGCCCAGATCCGCGACAATGGCGGAAGCCTCGTCATCGAGGTTCGCGAGAGCCCGGTCGTCAACCGCATCGTCCTTGAAGGCAACAAGCGCCTCAAGGACGACAAGATCACTCCGGAGATCCGGCTCGCGCCCAGGCAGATCTTCAGCCGCGCCAAGGCGCGTGCCGACGTCGCGCGCATCATCGAGCTCTACCGCCGTCAGGGGCGCTTCGCAGCGACGGTCGAGCCCAAGATCGTCCAGCTCGAGCAGAACCGGGTCGACGTCGTCTACGAGATCAGCGAAGGGCCCAAGTCGGGCATCCGCCAGATCAACATCCTCGGCAACGAGAAGTTCAGCGACGGCGAGCTTCGCGGCGAGATGGTCACCAAGCGCACCGGCCTGCTCAGCTTCCTCGGCTCGGGCGACGTTTACGATCCGGACCGGCTGGCCTTCGACCAGCAGAAGCTGCGCATGTTCTACCTGACCAACGGCTATGCCGATTTCCGAGTGGTCTCGGCGGTGGCCGAGCTGACCTCGGACCGGCGGGACTTCATCATCACCTACGTGGTCGAGGAGGGCGAGCGCTACAAGTTCGCCGACGTCAAGGTCGAGAGCGCGATCCGCGACTTCAGCGGCGAGGGCCTCACCAAGCTGCTCCCGATGAAGAGCGGCGACTGGTACGACGCCAAGCTGATCGAGGACACGATCACGTCGCTCAACGAGAGCGCCGGCCTGTTCGGCTACGCCTTCGCCGACGTCCAGCCCGACTACCAGCGCAACAAGGAAGCCAAGACGATGTCGGTGACGTTCAACGTCGCCGAAACCCCGCGAGTCTATGTCGAACGTATCGACGTCAGCGGGAACACCCTGACCCGCGACAAGGTGATCCGCCGCGAGTTCCGGCTTGCCGAAGGGGACCCCTTCAACTCCGTCCGGGTGAAGCGTTCGCGCGACCGGATCCAGTCGCTCGGCTTCTTCCAGGAGAATCTCGAGGTCGAGCAGACCCAGGGCTCGGCCCCGGACCGGGTCATCCTCTCCGCCGCGCTGGAGGAGAAGGCGACGGGCCAGCTCCAGCTGTCGGCCGGTTTCTCCAGCCTCGAGCGCTTCCTTCTCAACCTGTCGATCGAGCAGCGCAACTTCCGGGGCATGGCTCAGACTCTTCGAGCCTCGGTCAACTATTCGAGCTACTCGAAGTCGGTCGAGCTGGGCTTCACCGAGCCCTATTTGTTCGACCGCAATTTCGCGGTCGGCTTCGACCTGTTTCGCCGCGATTATTCGAGCTTCAACTTCGTCAACAGCAATCGCAACACGACCTACAAGCAGGTCAGCACCGGCTTCGGGATCCGCGGCGGCATGCCGCTCACCGAATATATGCAGCTTGGTCTGCGCTACGGGCTCAATTTCGACAACGTCACGCTCGACCGGTCGACCTTCTTCACCGATCCCGACGGCGCCGGACCCTTGCCGGCCTTTTGCGATCCGCTCCGTGTCGGACGCTATCTGTGCGACGCGATCGGAAAACGGACCACTTCGTCGCTCGGCTATTCCCTGCTGTACGACAAGACGGACAACCGGCTGCGGCCGACCCGCGGCCACCGCTTCACGCTCAACCAGGATTTTGCCGGACTTGGCGGGGATGTGAAATATCTGCGCACCAAGGCGAACGCGGCCAAATTCTGGTCCGTGGGCAGCGGCTTCATCTTCTCCACCTCGATCGAGGGCGGATATATCCACAGCTTCGAGAAGAGCCCGGGTCCCGACCAGGATCCGGTCCGCCTCGTCGACCGCTTCTTCCTTGGCGAGCCGCAGATTCGCGGCTTCGACATTCGCGGCGTCGGCCCGCGGGTTCAGCGGATTCCATACGACGCGAACGGCGTTCTGGTCGCCGATCGGAGGCAGATCGTCGACGATTCCATCGGCGGCCGGGCTTATTATGTCGGCCGGGCCGAGCTGGAAATCCCGCTGAGCGCCAAGTTCCGGGAAATGGGGCTCAGGCCCTCGGTCTTCGTGGATGTCGGAGCGCTTTTCGGACTGAAGAATCCGACGACGAACCCGATCGCTCCGGGCAGCCCGCTCACCAAGGACCGCTGCTTCGATTCCGGAGGCAATGCCACGCCGCGGCCGGACCCCGGCTCCTGTGCGGAGGGCTCAATCCTGGTCCCGGGCATTGAGCCATTCGACGAGAGATACCTCGGCGACACCCCGAAACCCCGAGTCTCCGTAGGCTTCGGTGTCAACTGGAACTCGCCTTTCGGCCCGTTCAGGATCGATATAGCCAAAGCGCTTTTAAAGGCTGACGGGGATGACACCAAGCTGATCACTTTCAACGTAGGAACCGCATTCTGATGAACAAAATCGCTTTCGGAGCGGCAATCGCCGCCCTTTCGCTCGCTTTGCCCGGTGTCGCCCAGGCGCAGCGCGCGCCCGGCGCCGTCATCGTCGTCGTCGACACCGACCGCGTCTATCGCGAATGCACCGCCTGCAAGGCCGCGCAAACGCAGCTCCAGGGCATGGTGGCCTCGGCGCGCACCCGGGCCACCCAGCTCGGCCAGCCGCTTCAGACCGAAGCCTCTTCGATCGAGCAGGCCGGCAACGCGCTTCGCAACCAGACCGGCGCGGCCCGTGCCGCCGCCGAGACCGCTCTCAACACGCGCATGCAGCAGTTCCAGCAGAAGCAGACGACGGCCCAGCAGGAAATCGCCCGGCTCGAGCAGAACATCCAGTCGACCCAGCAGAACGTGCTTCGCCAGATCAACACCCGGCTGAATCCGGTCGTCACGCAGGTGATGAATGCCCGCGGCGCCAACGTCGCTCTCGACACCAATGCGACGCTCGCCCGCGCCGGCTCTATCGACGTCACCAACGACGTCCTCACCGCCCTCAACGCGGCGCTGCCTTCGGTGACCGTTGCTCCGCTTCCCCAGAGCCAGCAGCCGGCTCAGCCGCAGCCCCAGGGCCGGTGAGCTCCGACCCGGCAGAAGCCGCCATCGGCCCGCTCGACGTCCGGCGGGTGATGGCGGCTCTGCCGCATCGCTACCCTTTTCTGCTCATCGACCGGATCGAGGAGCTGGTTCCGAAGAAGCGGATCGTCGCAATCAAGGCGGTGACGATCAACGAGCCTTTCTTCCAGGGCCATTTCCCCGGCCGGCCGATCATGCCCGGAGTCCTTCTGGTCGAAGCCATGGCTCAGGCGTCGGGAGTGCTCGCCGTCGAGTCGCTCGGCCTCGCCGGCACCGGCAAGCTGGTCTATTTCATGGCGATCGACGGCGCCAAGTTCCGCCGCCCGGTCGAGCCGGGCGTGCTCCTTCGGATCGAGGTCGAGCTGGTCCACAATCGGGGCAAGGTCTGCAAGTTCGCCGGCAAGGTCCTGATCGACGGAAACCTCGTCGCCGAGACCAATTTCACCGCGATGATCGCCGATCCGCCAACCGACTGATCATCCTTCCGGCGGGAAGCTTGGGGAGGAGAGCGGCTGCCACTCGCCGCCCACCTTCCTGATCCCGAACACCTCTTCCAGCCGTGCCGAACCCAGCACGGCCCCCGGCTCGCCGTCGGCTACGATCGCGCCCCGATCCATCAGCACAAGCCGGTCGGCAAAGCGCCCGGCCAGGTCGAGATCGTGCATCGCGACGACCGCGCCCTGACCGCTCCTCACGGCGGTTCGTAAAGTCTCCATCAGCCTCAGCTGCCAGAGGGGGTCGAGGTTGGCGACCGGCTCGTCGAGGAGCAGCAGGCGGGGCCTGGGCGCGAGCGCTCGGGCGATCAGGACCCGGCTCCGCTCGCCGGTCGACAGCCGGTCGATGCGTCGCCGGGCAAAGGAAGCCAGGTCGAGCGCCGCGATCGCTTCGGCCGTCTCCGACTCGTCCGCGCCCAGGCGCACCACGTCGCGAGCGGCGAGGGGCCAGGCGACTTCGCGGGCGGCCGGAAGATAGGAAAGCAGCCGTCGCCGGCGGGCAGGAGCCAGCTCTTCCGGCCGTTCGCCGTCGATCCTCACCTCGCCCGAGGGCCGTCCGATTCGCGCAAGGGCGTGGAGAAGGCTCGTCTTGCCGCTTCCGTTGGGGCCGACGAGGCAGACCAGCTGCGCGGCGTCCATCCGGAAGTCGCAGGGCTCGAGCCGCCCCGCCAGCCCCGCCTTCGCGGCCATGAGCAGCGCAGTCATCGCTCGAGCTTCCAGCGCATATGGGCGACCAGCCAGAGGAAGAAGGGCGCTCCGAGCAAGGCGGTGACGACTCCGATCGGAAGTGTCCGACCGAGCGGGGCGCTTCGAACGACGAGGTCCGCGGCGAGAAGCAGTAGGCCTCCGATGAGCGCCGACGGGGCGATCGCCCGTCCGGGATGGCCGCCCGTCAGCCGGCGCGCGAAGATCGGAGCGACCAGCCCGACGAAGCCGATCGCCCCGCAAATGGCGACGCAGGCGCCGACCCCGAAGGCGGTGAGGCAGACGATCTCGACCCGGAGGCGTCGAACGTCGTGGCCGAGGGACTGGGCCACCTCATCGCCCAGCGTGAGGCTGTCGAGCGGAGCGCGCAGGCGGAGCAGAAGCGCGATCGCTACCAAAGCGGGGATTGCGGCGAAGGCGGCCTGCTCCAGGCTCCGGTCGACCAGCGAGCCCATCAGCCACTCGTAGGCGTCGTAGAAAGCGAAGGGGGAGGGGGCGAGCGCGAGGGCGAGAGTGGTGAGCGCCCCGGCGAGGGCGCTGATCGCGAGGCCCGCCAGGAGCAAGGTCGCGGTCTCGGCGCGCGGTCCGGCCAGTGCAAGGAGGAGCAACAGCGCTCCGAGCGCTCCGCCGACCGCGCCGGAGGCGAGCGCCAGTGGCGCCGAGAAGCCGAACAGATAGGCGGTGACGACCGCGCCCAGCGCAGCGCCGCTGGTCGTTCCGGTAAGGTCGGGAGAGGCGAGGGGATTGGCGAACAGGCCCTGGACGGCCGCCCCCGACGCTCCGAGCATCGCTCCGTAGGCAAGAGCCAGGGCCGCCCGGGGAAGCCGAAGCTCCACGAGCAGGTCGAAGGCGAGCGGCCGATCCTCGCCGAGCAAAGCGGCGATCGGCGCCCAGGGGAGGGCCAGCGAGAGCGCGAAGGCGAGCGCCACGGCCAGGAGAAGGAGGACGAAAGCGGGACGGCTCATCGAGAAACGCCGGGATGACGAGTCAGGCCCTTCAGCCGCTCGATCTCGCCGGCGAGAAGCGGGCCCATGCAGGTCCAGGCGCGGCCGTCTGTGGCGATCGTCCGGGCCCCTCTCACCCGCCGAGCCAGCGGATGCGAAAGCCAGCGCTGCTCGCCGGAATATTGGCCCTGGCGATAGTCGCTCCGAAGGATCACGGCGGGAGGGCGAAGCAGCAATTGCTCGAGCGAGACCCGGTCCCCGACCACGGCCCGCTGCCGGAATCCCGCCAGCGCCATCCACCGCGCGGCCAGGCTCCCGCCGCCGACCGTGCGCCCGCCGCCGCCGAGCCAGATGGAATCGGCCGAACGCGCCGGCCGCCCTCGATTCAACCGCTCCATCGGAGCGAGCGCGGCCCGCCCGGCCGCCGGCCGGCCGAGCGCCGCCGCGACGGAACGGACCGACTGCTCGATATCCCCGAGCGACCGCGGGTAAGGCAGATCGAGCACCCGGATCCCGAGACGCCGGGCGATCCGCTCGCGGTCCCGGGCGCCGCCGCCCATGGTCAGGACGAGGTCCGGCCTGAACCCGGCGACCGAAGCGAGGCTGCCGTCGTTGCGCCGGTAGCGCCGAGCCTCGCGCCAGAGCCGGGTCTCGGCGGGCTGCTGAGCGAGATGGGTGACGGAGACGATCTGCCGCGGGTCGCCGAGCATCAGAAGAAGCTCGTCGGTGCACAGGTTGAGTGAAGCCACGCGCCGCGGCGCCGCCTCGGCCGCTGCCGCGGCGACGGCGAGGGCGACAGCGAGGCTAATCGCCGAGACGAACGCGAAGGCCCGCATGGACGCTCCTCCCCTGCGAATTGTAGCCGAAAACGTCCCGGTAATCCGAGTCCGCCGCATTCTCGACCCGCCCGAACAGCTCGAGCCCCTTTGACAGCCGATAGGCCACCTTGAGGTTCGCGAGCATGTAATCGCCGAGGGTGACCGGCAGGGCCGGGAAAGCGTCGAAATCGCTGTCGCGCCGCTTGCCCACGTAAGAGAGCGAGGCGCCCAGCAAGAGGCGTCCCGCGACCCAGTCGGCCGCGAGGTTGGCGCTGTGCCTCGCCCGCCGCGGCTCGGCCGATCCCCGGCCCGCGCCGACCCTGCGCTCGCGCGCGTCGAGCCAGGTGTAGTTGGCGCTCACTCGAAGCCCCTCCGCCGGCCGCGCCTCCGCGGACAGCTCGATCCCGCGGCGGCGGCTCTTGCCGTCGGCGTTGCGGACGGTGAATGGGAAAGTGCTGAAGTCCTCCACGATCTCGCCGCTCAGCCGGTTGCTGAACGCCGTCGCGCTCAGGCCCAGGTGCCGGCCTTCCCAGGCGGCTCCCGCTTCCAGGCCGCGCGACCTCTCCGGCGTGAGGTCGGGATTGCCGACGAAGCTGGTCGGATCGAAGCCGTAGAGGTCGAAGAAGGTCGGCTGCGCGATTCCCTCCCCGTAAGCGGCGTGGAGGCGCAGGCGGTCGATCGGGCGGGCTACGACGGCCGCGCGCAGGTTCGTCGAATCCTCGAAGCGGTTGAAATCGTCGCGGCGGACCGCAAGGTCGGTGGAAAAAGCCGATCCCCATTGCGCCCGCCATTCGGCGACATAGGCGGTCCTGCCTCTCGACCGCCGCTGATCGGACGCGAAGAAGACCGCCTGGTCGAGCGCCGCGAAGCTCTCATCCTCTCGCTCGGCCGCGGCGATGAGGGCGTGGCGGGCGCCCCCGGCGAAGAAGCGCCGCACCAGCTTTCCGCCGATCCGAAGCCGGTCGGCGAGCGTCCGGTTGAGCGGCTGCTCGCCGTTGCGGTTGCGGTTGGAGCTGTGAAGATACTGACCGTCGAGCTCGACGCTCCAGGGCGAATCGGCGGCGAGCCCGAGCCGCGCCCAGGCCCTTGCCGCGCCCAGCTCGGCCAGTGAGGAATCCAGCGTGTCGGCGCGCTGGAAGAGGGGGGCGGGGGTCCCGTCGAACTCGCTCTTCGCGCGGATATAATGCCCGACGATTCCGATTTCGCTGTCGCGGACGGGGCGGACGGCGGCCTTCAGCCTCGCCGAAAGGTTGCTGAAGCCGTCGCGGTCGCCGGCGCCGCCGCCGAAGATGTCGATTCCGTCGCTGCTCAGCCCGGTCACGCTCGCCGCCACCCCGGCTTCGCCGCCTCCCGCCACCAGGCCGACATGGCCGCGGCGCAAATCGCGGCTGCCATATTCGCCGCTCGCGCTCAGGCTCGTGCCCGAAAGCGGATCGGCGCCTTCTACCGCGATCACCCCGCCCAGCGCCTCGGAGCCCCACAAGGCGGACTGCGGACCGCGGACGATCTCCATCCGGGTCAGGTCGTCGGCGGCGACGGTCTCGAACCGCGCCTCGTTGCCGGACGCCGGGTCGTTGAAGGCGATCCCGTCGACGAACAGGAGGCTGTGGTTCGCCTCGGCGCCTCGAATCCGGATCTGAGTGAGCGAACCCTGGGCTCCGGAAACCGCTACCGAGACCCCGGGGGCGAGGCGCGCCAGGTCGGAGACGAGGGGCGAGCCGAGCGCCTCGATCCGCCGCTCGTCGATCACCGTGACCGATGCCGGGCTTGCCTGGGACCGAACCGGCTCGAGCGACGCCGTGACGACGATGGTCTCGTCGGGGGTCTCCTCGGGTCCAGGCTGAGCGGCGGCCGCGGCCGCGAGGTACAGGATAAACGTCATCGAGATTCCTCCGTCGAGCGACACATGTCGTCTCGGAGGAACCGCAAGCGGACGAGCCGCTCCCGGCGCCACGCACGTACGGCTGGTCCCGGCCGGGTGCGGACGACGGCGAAGGCAGGTTCCTGACTTGCGGCCGGAGCCGGTTACAGTTGCGGGCACAGCGCCGGATTTTCGCCGGCTTCCCATTTCACCCTTCCCCCGCCGCGGATACGGCGTGAAGGGCACCTTCGCTGAGCGGGTGCTTTAAGTTACCTCGCGGTATCCACGCAACCCGTCATCCCGGTGCAAGCCGGGACCTCGGGAGACCCGCCGAGGCTTTCCGACCTGAGGTCCCGGCTTTCGCCGGGATGACGGAGGGTCAAACTTGCCAAAATCAGGTCCTTTGGCTACAGGGCCGCACTTGCCTTTCCAGGCTGGTCGGAACCAGCCACCACTCAAGGAAATCCACGACATGAAGAACGGCGCCCATCCCGATTACCATATGATCAAGGTGCAGATGACGGACGGAACCACGTTCGACACGCGCTCGACCTGGGGCAAGGAGGGCGACACCATGACCCTCGACATCGACCCCAAGGTCCACCCGGCCTGGACCGGCGGCACCGGCAAGATGGTCGACAGCGGCGGCCAGGTCGCCCGCTTCAACAAGCGCTTCGGCGGCCTGACGCTGGGCAAGAAGTAACCTAAGGGCATGGCCGTCATCCCGGCGAAAGCCGGGACCTCGGGGAGACTCACCGTGACTTCTGGTCCCGAGGTCCCGGCTTCCGCCGGATGACGAGTTTCACGGGCACGGCCCCGACCCTCGAAACCCCGCGCCTGCGCCTTCGCGGCTACCGGGCGAGCGATCTCGACGCTCAATGGGCCTCGATGAGCGACCCCGAGGTCGTCCGTTTCCTCGGCGGGGTCCCGCAGTCACGCGAGGAGACTTGGCGCAAGATCCTTGGCTCGCCGGGGCTGTGGGCGTTGCTCGGCTACGGCTATTGGGTGGCCGAGCGGCTCGAGGACGGAGCCTATCTCGGCCAGATCGGGTTCGCGGACTTCAAGCGCGAAATGTCCCCCGGCATCGAGGGGATTCCGGAAATGGGCTGGATCATGGCGCCGCAGGCCCAGGGCCGCGGCTATGCCACCGAAGCCGTCCTGGCGGCCCTCGCCTGGGCCGACCGGACTCTGGGCGGCGGCGAGACCGTCGCCATCATCAGCCACGATAACGCGGCCTCGATCCGGATCGCCGAGAAGGGCGGATTCAGCGTTCGCGAGGAGGCGACGTACAAGGGCGAGCCGATCCTCCTGTTCAGGCGGCCCGGCCGATGACCGTCATTGCGAGGAGCGAAGCGACGAAGCAATCCGGCGGGCGTCGCAGGCAGCACTGGATTGCTTCGCTTCGCTCGCAATGACGGAGCGAGGCCTCCTGAGGCGCTCGAGCCTCAGAACAAAGTCGTGAGCCAATAGAAGATCGCCCCCACCGCCGCCGAGGCGGGGATGGTGATGATCCAGGCCAGGACGACGTTCTGGGCCACGCCCCACCGGACCGCGGAGGCCCGCCTTGCGACCCCGGCTCCGATGATCGAGCCGGTGATCGTGTGGGTCGTCGAGACGGGGATCCCAAGCCAGGACGCGGTGAACAGCATGACCGATCCGCCCGCCGACGCGCTGAAGCCCTGGTGCTGGGAGAGCTTGGTGATTCCCGTGCCCATGGTCTTGATGATCCGCCAGCCGCCGGAGAGCGTGCCCAGCCCGATTGCGACGTAGCAGCTGATCGCCACCCAGTGCGGTACGTGAAACTCGCCGGTCAGATAACCTGTCGAGTAGAGCAGCACGGTTATGATGCCCATCGTCTTCTGGGCGTCGTTGAGGCCGTGGCCCACCGA
>DASVSP010000096.1:0-76996 GCA_036388065.1 Allosphingosinicella sp. | reverse complement strand
CCCGCGATCACCGAGCCGCGCTCGTCGGAGTGGAACCAGGTGCGGGTGCCGAACTTGTCGACCTGGACGAGGGGCTCGTCGGTGCCGGGGCCGGGGATGTAGCGCCCGACGATGTTGCCGTTGTAATAGTCGCCGACCAGCTGGCCGCCCTCGTGGATGAACCAGGTCGGACCGCTTTTGTAGAAGCGCAGCAGCGGGTCGTAGCCGAGGGCTCCGCTGTTGGCGCCGGACGTCATCAGGTTCTCCGACGAATAGGTGTACGCGTAAGTGCCGTCGGAGGTAAGGTTGCCCCTCGCGTCGTAGGTCGGCGTACCGCCGGCGTGGGTGGCCAGCTGATTGAGCCCGTTGGCGGTACTCGAGGTCGTTCCCGAGCCGTGGCCGGTCCAGGAATAGAGATCGTTGGTACGCAGCGTCGAGACGATCTGCGAAGCCGGGTTGTAGGCGTAGGTGAGGGTGAGGTCGTGCGTGGCCGCCGCGAAGTCGTGGGTCATCGAGCCGAGCCTCGACACCGGGTCGTATTGATAGCTCGTCACCGCCCCGTTGCCGCGGGTGAGGCTCGTGCGCCGACCGAGATCGTCATAGCCGAACGCCGCGAGCACCCCGGCGCCCGAGGTGGCGCCGTTCTCGCGGATCGCCGTCACCTCGCCCGTGATCAAATAATCGTAGTCGACATAATAAGCCGTGGAGCTCGAGGCGTCGACCGGCCAGGTGTAACGGGTGCGGCGGCCGGCAAGGTCCCACTCGCTGGCGAAGACGGGGTTGGCGATCGACGGGATCGGGATGGTCTGGGTGAGCTGGCGGCCGAGCGCGTCCCAGGTGAATCCGATTGTGACTCCGTTCTGGGTGGCGGAGAGCAGTTGCCCGACGAGGTCGTAAGCGTAGGCTGCGTCGGGCTCGCTTCCCGGCAGGTCCTTCGAGGTTGGCCGGCCCAGCGCGTCATAGCCGAAGCCGGTCGCCTCGCCGGCCCGGTTGCGGAAGGCCGTGACAAGAGGCGAAGTGCGGTTGTTCGGGAGGCTCTCGTAGGTCGATTGCTCGTAATCGGCGCCGTTGCTCGATCCGGAGCCCTTGGCCGGCATCGGGTAAAGGGTCTTCTCGAGCCGGTCGTGGCCGTCATATTCGTAGGTCGTCTTGTTGTTCTCGCCGTCGGTCACCGTCTTGACGAGCCCGTTGGCCGTGTAGGTGGCGACGCCCTCGCTCGCTTCGTCGGCGGTGCCGAGCGCGGACCTGACCTCGGTCACCCGCCCGGCCAGGTCGTAAAAGGTCTTGGCGATCCGGTCTGGGCCATGGTCGCCGGCGCCGGTGCCCTGGGGGCCGGGCGTGCAGGCGGAGGTGGTGGCGGCGACCGTCGCGAACTCGGCCATGTTCATCCGCTGGGCCGAGCAGCTGGGCCGCCCGAGCCCGTCGTAGCGGGTCTGGCCCAGGGCGTAGACGGTCGAGCCCGAGCCGATCTTGCCGACGACCGGCCTCGCATTGGAATCGTAGACGGTCTCGGCCGCCTGGGCGGGGCTGAACGCCGCCCAGTGAGCGTCCGACTGGCTCTCGACGCTGCCCTGCTCGACCTTGGTGAGCAGCCCGGTCGAGCTGTCGTAGGTGTTGCGGACGGCGCGGTGCTTGAGGGCGGCGCCGAGGCCGTCGGGATCGGGCGAGACGCTTCCGATCACCTGCCGCGCCTTGTTGTAACGGATCCGGCCGGTATCGGCATTTCCCGGAAGCGGTCCGTCGACCGTCTCGAGGTTGCCGACCGGGTCGAAGGTCATCGTCGTCGCTGCGACCAGCGTTGCGCTGCCGTTGCCGGTCGCGGTCCAGTAGAGGTTGCTGTTCGAGTCGTAGGCGAGGGCCGTCTTCACCTCGTCCGCGGTTCCGACGCACGAGCTCGCCGTCTGGCATTGCGACACCCCGGTCACCCGATATTCGCCGTTGGTGCGCGTGTAGCTGTAGCGGGTCTGCGGCGAGACCCCGTTCACCGCCGGAGCGGTCACGGTCTCGACCCCGCCATGGGTGGCGTCGTAGGTATAGTAGGTGACGTTGCCGCGGGCGTCGGTAGTGCTGTTGGGCTGGTTGCAGGTGACCGGGTTGGCGCAGGTCAGGTCATAGCTCGCCGAGGTGACGATGGTCGGCCCGGAGCCGCCTTTGGGCACCGCCACCGTCTGGGTGACGTTGCCGCGGGCGTCGTAGCTGTGCTCGACGTAATTGCCCTCCGGAGCGGTGGTGCCCTTCGGCCGGTCGCTGCTGTCGTAAGTGAAGCCGGTCGTGTGGCCGAGCGGGTCGGTGAGCGAGGTCGGCCGGCCGCTGGCGAGGTTGGAGACGATCGTGGTCACCGGGTCGGGCCCGCTCGGGTCGACCTGGGTCACAGTCATCGTCGCGGTGCTTCCCGAGACGCTTCGCGAGTAATTGGTGGTGACGCCCTCGTTGACGACGGGACGAGACCACGCCTCCGCTGAGCGAGGCGCTGAGCGTGTTCGAAGGGGCGCCGGGACGCTGGACGGCGTAATTGGTCGAGCCGCTGGTCACCCGCCACACCCGGCCGCCCTGGTCGGTGATGTCGGTGACCCCGCTCGAGGGATAGGAATAGCTGACGCTGGCCAGAGGCGCGCTTCCCGTCACATTGTTGTAGAAGCTCGCGCCGGTGCGCTGGTGGAAGGCCGGGGAGACGGGGCCGGTTCCGCCCGTGCCCACGGCGTAGGCGAAGCGGATCTCGTAGCCGAAGCTGTTGGCCACCGACGCGATCCGGGGGACGTTCTGGCAGACGGTGGAATCCGGCCCGTCCGGCGACTGGCACCGCACGTAGAATTCGTAATTGATCGTCACCGCCTTGCGGTCGGGCGAGGTGATCGTGGTCGGAAGCAGGATGCAGGCGGTCTGGACTCCGTCGCAATAAACGGGGTCGTTGCCCGGGCTCGGATCGGTGAATTCGATCCGGGTGCCGTCGGGCGAGCCGTAGAAAAACTGGGCTCCGCTTCCGGTGAGCGAGGCGCCCCGGCTCTCGGCGCCTGGGAACATGTCGGCCCTGGTGCCGAACTGGACGAAATCGCCCGATGGCGACAGGTTGAAGGTGATGTTGTCGAACTGGCTCGATCCCTTGGCGCCGCCGCTTGCGATCGATCCGAGCATCCGGAAAAGCGCGAGCTCCGAGTCTCCGGAGCCGACCGATCCTTCCGCGAAGCTGGTCAGGAAATCGCCCTTGACCAGGTCTACCCCGTTCGAATCGAGGTTGCGGTAGGTCGGGGCCTGCGCCGAGGCCGGAGCCGAGAGGCCGCACAGGGCGGTGCCGGCGAGCAGGGCGCACAGGGTCCGCTTCAAAGTGCCACTTTGAAGGGCGTGACCGAGGGCTTTCGCCCCGACGGACGTCGTCTTCATTTCACTTCTCCAAAATCCGTCCGGGACTGGGCCCGGATTCGGGGCGGCTCGCCCGAGGCTCAGCCGGGCGCGGGCATCCTCACGGCGGAGGCGGGTTGGGCGACCCCGCCGTCGTCTTGGTCGTTCGGTTGTCCGCCTTGTCGAACGCGTAATGGGTCGAGACGTTGTTGTTCACGCTGCCGCTTCGCTCGACCCGGACCAGCCGGCCGCGCGCGTCGTAGCGATAGTCGATCGTCTCGGCCGCCATCGCCGCCGAGGCCGCGACCGCAGCGCTTGCGGCGAGGACGGCCAATCGATCCGAGCGTTTCATTTCACCTCTCCCCAACAAGGAACATGTATAGAACATAAAGAAGTATCATGCAAATCCTATCTTGAGTAAGAATATGCCTATTTGAACCGAAATGGCGGTAATTTCCGGGTAACCCGGCCCGTAATCGATTTTCCCGCTCGGACTGAGCAACATTCCTCGCTTCCTCCGATGAGGCGCAGCGCCTAGCGTGCTTGGAAACAGAGGAGAGGCGAGACCATGGACGCGAAGACCGGAGAAATGGGCGGCTGCCCGATGGACAAGCCGACGACCGTCCGCTCGCTGCTCGGCCGGACCAACCGCGACTGGTGGCCCGAAGCGCTCCCGCTCGAAGTTCTCAACCAGGGCGGCCACTCGCCCGATCCGATGGGCGCCGACTTCGACTATGCCGAGGCGTTCAAGGCGCTCGACTACCGGGCGCTCAAGGACGACCTCACGGCTCTGATGACCCGGAGCGAGCCTTGGTGGCCGGCCGATTACGGCCATTACGGGCCGCTCTTCATCCGGATGGCCTGGCACGCCGCGGGCACCTATCGCACCGCGGACGGGCGCGGCGGCGCCAACAGCGGCCAGCAGCGCTTCGCTCCGCTCAATTCCTGGCCCGACAACGGCAATCTCGACAAGGCGCGGCGGCTGCTCTGGCCGGTCAAGCGCAAGTACGGCAAGCATATCAGCTGGGCCGACCTGTTCATCCTCGCGGGCAACGTCGCCATCGAATCGATGGGCGGGCCGGTCCTCGGCTTCGGGGGCGGGCGAAGGGACGTGTTCGAGCCGGAGCGCGACATCTACTGGGGCTCGGAGGAGCAGTTCGTTGGGCATCCGGACAACGAGACCCGGATCCTGCCCGAGGAGGAGCTCGAGCTCGAGCATCCGCTTGCGGCGATCCAGATGGGCCTCATCTACGTCAATCCCGAAGGCCCGGGCGGAGTGCCCGATCCGCTGCAGTCGGCGCGCGACATCAAGATCACCTTCGAGCGGATGGCGATGAACCACGAGGAGACGGTCGCTCTCACCGCCGGCGGCCACACGTTCGGAAAGGCGCACGGCGCCGGCGATCCGAGCCTGGTCGACTCGGCTCCCGAGGGGGCGGACATCGCGCTCCAGGGGCTGGGCTGGGCGAGCGCCCACGAAAGCGGCTTCGGCGAGCACACGATCACCAGCGGGATCGAGGGTAGCTGGGTGAACACGCCTACCGAGTGGTCGGAAAATTACTTCCGGCTCCTGCTCGACTATGAATATGAGCTCGTCCGCTCGCCCGCGGGTGCCAAGCAATGGCAGCCGATCGGCCAGCGCGAGGAGGACATGGCGCCCGCCGCGCACGACCCTTCGAAGCGGGTGCCGACGATGATGACCACGGCCGACATGGCCCTCAAGGTCGACCCCGAATTCCGGGCCATCTCCGAGAGGTTCAGGAACGATCACGAGGCGTTCAAGGATGCCTGGGCGAGGGCCTGGTTCAAGCTCACCCACCGCGACATGGGCCCCCGGGTCCGCTACCTCGGCCCGGAAGTCCCGGACGAGGACCTGATCTGGCAGGATCCGGTTCCGGCCGGCCGGGCGCCCGCCGATTCCGACGTCGAATCCTTCAAGTCGCAGATACTGGGCTCGGGCCTGAGCATCGGCGAGCTCGTCAAGACCGCCTGGGCGTCGGCCTCGACCTATCGCCGCTCCGACCATCGCGGCGGGGCCAACGGCGCCCGGATCCGGCTCGAGCCGCAAATCGGCTGGGCGGTCAACGAGCCGCAGGAGCTGGGCCGGATCCTCGCCCGGATCGACGAGCTCAGAGGCCCGCTTTCGATGGCCGACGCGATCGTCCTCGCCGGTACCGCGGCGGTCGAGAAGGCGGCTCGGGACTCCGGCTTCGACGTCGAGGTCCCCTTCACGGGCGGCCGCGGCGACTCGACGGCGGAATGGACCGACTCGGAGAGCTTCGCGGTGATGGAGCCCGTCGCCGACGGCTTCCGCAACTATCTCAAGACCAGGCACAGCGTGAAGACGGAGGAGCTGCTTCTCGACCGCGCCTCGCTGCTCGGCTTGTCCGTGCCGGAGATGACGGTTCTGGTCGGCGGGCTTCGAGTGCTCGGGGCCAATTACGGCGATCGGCCGGAGGGAGTCCTGACCGACCGGAAGGGCCGGCTCACCAACGACTTCTTCGTCAACCTGCTCGACAACGACACCTTCTGGAAGGTGGTCGACGAAAGCGGCGACGAGGAGTTCATCGGCTATGACCGGGGGGGCCGGCAGGAAAGGTGGCGGGCGACCCGGACCGACCTCATCTTCGGAGCGAACAGCCAGCTGCGCGCCGTCGCCGAGGTCTATGCCGAGAAGGGCCACGAAGAGAAGTTCGTCCGCGACTTCGTCGATGCCTGGACCAAGGTGATGAATGCCGACCGCTTCGACCTTCCGCAGAACCCGGACAGCGTCGAGCCGATCGGAATCGCCGAGCCGGCGGCGGCGGCTTAGGACCCAGCCGTCATTGCGAGGAGCGAAGCGACGAAGCAATCCAGTCACCGACGCTTGCGCCGCTGGATTGCTTCGCTACGCTCGCAATGACGGCTGCGGGAAGAATGGAGGCCCGATGCAAAGGCGCCAAGTCGATAGCCTCGATCCCGCCCGGACCTACTGGGTGCCGTCGGTCGTCTCGCCGGCGCGCAACTGGGCGGGCTCCCCCGGCTGCCGAAAGGGCGCCCGGTTTCTCGTCGACGGCCGCACCTTCCGGCCGACCCGCGAGGACTTCGAGACCTTCGACAGCGAGTTCGCCTGCCTGGGCTGGATCATGCGGAACCGAAGCCGGCTCAATCGCACCCTGTGCGGGGTCCGCATAAAGGCGGTGCCGCTGGACCGCTGGCTCCTCGGCCTCGACTGAGTACGCCGGCGATCCGGCCGAACGGGGCGGCGAGCAGCTGAGCTCGCTTTCGCTCGGACTCGAGCATGGCTTAAGCTTGATTCACTCCCGAAGTGCGGCGAATTGCATCAATCCAGGGCGATCAGGCTCTGGGCTGAATCGACATCCAGAGGCCTGCGGCGAACATTCATCCGTCTCCCCGGTGCCGAGAGGGGGATTGAAGGCGCGGCTCTGAATGTCGATACGCTCTAGCTGCGCTTCAGCACGTCCGCGAGCAGCCGGAACTCCTTCTCGCGCGGGCTGCCCCTGCGCCAGATCAGTGCGATCCTTCGAAAGGCGTGGTCGGCGTCGAGGCGGCGGGCGGCGACTCCGGTGCCCTTCAGGATTCCCGCTTCGATCGCCATTTCCGGCACCAGCGTCTGGCCGAGGCCGTTTGCTACCATCTGAACCAGCGTGTGAAGCGAGGTTCCAAGCATCGCCGCCTCCGCCCTCAGCTCCGGGCGGTTGCAGGCGGCCAGGGCGTGGTCCTTGAGGCAATGTCCGTCCTCGAGAAGGAGCAGCCGGTCCTCCTCGATTGCGGAAGCGCGGACGGCGCCGTCCCCGGGCGGCGCCTCGCCCGGCGGGAAGGCGACGAAGAGGCGATCGTCAAAAAGATCGACGCTTTCCACTTCGCCGCAGCCATAGGGGAGGGCAAGGAGGACGCAGTCCAGGTGGCCGCGATGGAGGCTGAAGCACGCGGCCTGGCTGGTCTCTTCGCGCAGGTAGAGCTTCAGGTCCGGCCACTTGCTTCTCAGTCCCGGCAGCATCGTCGGTAGGAGGAACGGCGCTATGGTCGGGATCACGCCCATCCTCAGGTCGCCGGTGAGAGGCTGGCCGGCGGCCCGGGCCATGTCGGCCAGCTCCTCCGCCTCGCGAAGCACCCGCCGCGCCTTCTCCGCGATCCGGGTGCCAAGGGGAGTGAAGCCGACGACCCGGCGGTTGCGCTCGACGAGCGTGACCCCGATCAGCGATTCGAGCTCCCGCAGGCTCGCCGACAAGGTCGACTGGGTGACGAAGCAGCTCTCCGCCGCCTTTCCGAAATGGCCGGTATCCTGGAGCGTCACCAGATACTGAAGCTGCTTCAGGGTCGGTAGGTAGACTGTCATCGTTTTATCCGATCAATATCATCGTTCTAAATGCCTTGAACGATTATAGCCAGCCTCCTACATGCTGCACTGCACCAAGCGGTGCGACCAGCGAAATTCAGGAGAATAGAAGCAGCCATGCTCACCGTCGGCGACAAGATTCCTTCTCTCACGATCCCCGTCCAGCAGGGCAGCGCCCTTCCCGCGGGCGAGACGTTCGACCTCGGCGAGACCAACGGCAAGTGGAAGGTGCTCTTCTACTGGCCCAAGGACTTCACCTTCGTCTGCCCGACCGAGATCATCGGATATGGCGAGCTCGCCCAGGATTTCGCCGACCGCGATGCGATCCTGATCGGCGCCTCGACCGACACCGATTTCGTCCACCATGCCTGGCGCAAGGCCGACGAGCGGCTCGCCGCCTGCGACTTCCCCTGGCTGGCGGACAACAAGAAGGAGCTTGCCAACGCCCTCGGAATCATCGCCCAGGACGCTGGAGTCGCTTTCAGAGCCACCTTCATCATCGATCCCGACAACGTCATCCAGCACGTCACGGTGAACGGCCTCAACGTCGGCCGCAATCCGCAGGAAAGCCTTCGAATCCTCGACGCGCTTCAGACGGACGAGCTCTGCCCCTGCAACTGGCAGGAAGGCGAGGAGGTTCTGCGCCCGGCGGCTTGAGCCCCCCTGGGCCGCTTAGGCAGCAGACCTCGCGACGGGGGGCGCGGGAGCCAAGGCTTCCGCGCCCCTTATTTTTGACCGTCATCCCGGCGAAAGCCGGGATCTCGGGGAGACCCCCGGGACTTCTCGTCCTGAGGTCCCGGCTTTCGCCGGGATGACGAACCACCCTTTCCGAAAGTTTTCAAATGTCCCTCAAGCAGTTCGCCGACGTCCTTCCCGATTATGCCAAGGACCTTCGGCTCAACATCTCCTCCCTGCTCAACGACCAGTCGCTGGGCGACCAGCGCAAATACGGGCTGCTCCTCGCCTGCGCCCACGGCACCGGCTACCGCCCGATCGTCGCCGCCGCCGAAGCGGAAGCGGAGGGCAAATTGAGCGAGCAGGCGGCCAACGCCGCCCGCGCCGCAGCCGCGGTGATGGCGATGAACAACGTCTATTACCGCTTCGTCCATCTCGCCTCCAACCCGGAATACGGCACTCTCCCGGCCCGACTCCGGATGAACGTCATCGGCGCTCCGGGAATCGAGAAGGAGGATTTCGAGCTGTTCAGCCTCGCCGTCAGCGCGATGAACGGCTGCGGAATGTGCATCGACAGCCACGAGCGGGTGCTCCAGCAGCACAAGGTCAAGGCGGAGACGGTCCAGACGGCGGTTCGGATCGCATCGGTGGTGAAGGCGGTCGCGACGGTTCACGCCACGCTGTGACACTCAAATCCTCCCCGACATTTGTCGGGGAGGGGGACCATGCGAAGCATGGTGGAGGGGCTCTGCCCGAGTCCGAAGAACCCCTCCACCGCGCTTCGCGCGGTCCCCCTCCCCCGGAAATCCGGGGGAGGAATTTAACCCGCGGCAGACACTTGATCGGCGACGGCCTGCGCCGGCTCCTCGCGAACCTCGTCCATCCGGCGATCCACGCCCTGGACTCCGAGCCGCCGCGCAGCCCGCGCCTCGCGCACGAATCGCTCCAGAGTCGTCTCCCACGGCGGCAGGAACGAGGCCGCGTCCGACCAGGCGAAGAGCGGCTTGGCGGCCGGGCTTCCCGTCGCGGCGATCAGCGCCGGATCGCGGTCCGCGACCGTCGCCAGCGCATGTGCGAATTCGAGCTCGGACAGTCTCTCGCCGGGCAGGACGCTCACGGCGCCGGTCACCCCGTCGAGGAGCAGGTCGAGCGCTGCGTCGACAAGATCGGGGCCGTAGACGCCTTTCCAGGGGGCAGCGGCGTCGACTTCGATCCGCCTGCCGGAATCCAACGCCTCGAGCAAAGCGACGGCGCGCTCCGAGCGGTCCCACGGCTCGAACAAGGCCCGGGTCCGGATTTCCAGCAGTCCAGGCACGTCGACGGCCGGTGCCCAGGCGGCGGCTCCGGTGACGGTGAGGCATGGCACCGCCCGGGCGGCGCAGGCGCGGGGGAGAGTGAGCGTGCAAGCGGGGTTTCGTCCCTCGCCGCATAAAGCGTGGCGGTCGCGCGCGTCGAACACGGCCCAGGGGGAAGCTTCGTCGAGCCGGGCAGCGGCGTCGTCGCCGCAGCGCACGTAATAGAGGCCTCGCGCCTCGCAGGCTCTCGCCGCCAGCCGGCTGAGACCGCCGCCGTCGCCGACGATCATCAGCGGGACCGGGGCGTTGCCGGAGCGGGCGCCGATGGGCAGCTCATATTCCGGTTCGGTCCTGGGCGGCGCCTGGACGAGCCGCGACTCGCGCCGCCACCAGCCGGGGCCTGCAATGGCGGGCAAAGCCGGCCTGCGCCCTGCGGCGAGGTCCATCAGGACCGGAGCGAGCAGGGTAGGGCGAGGCGCGCCCGAGCGGCAGTCGAACACGCCCGTCTCATAATGTCCGATGAATCGGGTTACCATCCGGTTCCAGTCGTGCGAGCCGAGCAGCGACCAGGCGGTGACCGCGGCGATGTCGACGCCCTTGGAGCGGAGCGCCTCCGCGCCCTCCCACACTTCCAGGAACCAGCGCACCTGCTCCTCGCGCGACGCGCCGTTATGGCATTCGGTGATGGCGATGGTTCGGCCGTAGCGGTCCCACGCCTGCTCGACGAGTGCAGGCAGCCCGAGCACGCCTTCCTCGCGGAAGCGGATCGCGTCGACGTCGACGAAGCTGAGGCCGTTGCCCCGGCCCACTTCCCGGTCCGCAAGCGCCCGATCGGGATAGAGCTCGACCCGGTGGTCGCGCAGCCGCTCGCTGGCCAGATAATGGTTTATGCCGATGACGTCCGGCGGACACGGATCGTCGGCGATGGCGGCGAGCCGGCCGGCGAAGCCGAACCCCGCGATCCGGTCCCACAAAGCGTGGCCTGGGACGACCATTCCGCAAAGCAGGTCCCAGCCGATCCAGCGGCGCTCGTTCTGAAAATCGGCTTCCGCCTGGAGCGGCGGCGTAGCGTGGCAATAGCCGAGATCGTCGGTCTGGATCAGCCTCGCCTCGGGATTGACCGCTCGGATCTCGCGCATGGCGAGACGGGTCGCATCGATCTCGTTGAGGAGGGCCGTCCAGAACAGCCGCTCGTCCTTGGTGTGGGGATACCAATAGCCGTAGAGCGCGCTGAATCGGGCGGTGGTCAGCGGCTCGTTGACCGGAGTCCAGTCGCGCACCCAGGGATAGCGGGCGGCCACGGCGGCGGCATGGGCTGCGAGCCCGGGCGCGAAGCTCGGCTCGCACAGGCCGGTATAAGCGGGGCCGCTGCCGTGGTGGCAGAGCGTGACGATCGGGTTCATCCCGAGCCGGCGGATCTCGGCCAGCCGCTCGTCGGTCCACCGGAAGTCGCGGGACTCGGGGCGGTCGGGGGAAATGCGCTCCCACAGCGCCGGGTAGCGCAGCGATCGCATACCGAGGCCGGCGAACAGCGCCAAGTCCTCGATTCGATCTTCATGACCACTTCGCGGAGTCTGGTCGAACCAGCTGTCCTTTACCCTGTTGACCGTACACTCATACCCACCCCATAACTCGAGAGAGTTCATGGATTTTCCTCAGCAAACATTTATCTATGTTGCCGCAGGATTACGCGCGGCATCAGGTGTATGACCGACAACAGCCTGAATTTTCAGCGGTTCCCGCCGAAGCTCGCAGTTTAATCCATTTTAGCTAGTTTGTTTCGGTGGGTTAACTTAAGCTATGTTTTGGCCGCCAGCGCGGCCTGGACCTTGGAATGCGCCTCCCGGTCGAGCGGCCAGCGGGAGGCCATCCAGGCGGCGGCGAGCATCAGAGCCACCGGCGCCAGAACGAACAGCAGGGTCATTCCAAGGATCGCTCCGTCGCCGTTATGGTCGCCCGGCTTCGGGTTGAAGCCGATCAAGTCGAGGATCGGATAGATGATCGCGACCGGAATGGCGTAGCTGATCTTCTGGGTGCTGGTGAGAACCGCCTGGAGCAGGGCGTTGCGGTCGAGGCCGGTCTCGAGGCGGTCGACGTCGGCTGCGTCGTTCAACATCGCCCTCAGCAGGGAGGGGGCGGCGATATAGGGCAGTCCGACGATCGCCATGGCCGGAATCGCTCCGGCCATCCCGAGCGATGGCGGAAGAAGGCTCAGGCCGAGCTGGAAGGCGGCGTAGCCGAGCGCCGCCGCGGCAAGCGCGCGATGCTTGCCGATCCGCCGGGCGAGAGCGATCCACAGCGGAGCCGCGGCGAACCCGGCGACGAAATAGACGAGCAGGAGAAGGCTCGCCTCCCGGGCGTCGAAGCCCAGGCGGTGCTCGAAATAGAAGAGGAACATGGCGCCGGTGATCCCGGGTGCGGCGCTGGTCAATATGTCCAGGACGATCAGGCGAAGGAGCAGCGGGTTGCCAGCCAGCGCCTTGATCTCCGGCCAGGTCGCCTTGGGCCGGTCGCCGGCTCGCTCCCGCTCGGGAAGGGCCGCGGCCATCAAGGCGACGGTGAGCGGCGCGGTCAAGATCACGAACCAGCCCATGGCGTGGATTCCGCCCGCCGGGGTGCCTCCGCCGACCAGAGGAGGAAGCAGCAGAACGAGAATCATTCCGAGGACCTGCGCCGCCATCCACCACGAAAAGATTCGCGACCGGTCGTGATAATCGTCGGAAAGGGTCGAGCCCCAGCCCAGCTGCGACACGGCGGTCAGCGAGTAACCGAGATAAAGCACCATCAGGAAGCAAAAGGCCGCGAAGGGGCTGAGCCCGGGCTTGGCCATGAACACCAGCCACACCCCGGCGGCGAGGGTGAGCCCGCCCGCGATCAGCCAGGGCCGGTAGCGGCCGAAGCGGCTTCGGGTCCGGTCCATCCAGTGGCCGAGCAGCGGGTCGAGCGGAAGGTCGATCGCCCGGACGAGGAAGAAGACCAGCCCGACGGCGACCAGGTCGAGGCCCAGAGAGCCGGCGTAATAAGGCGGCAGGTAGACGATCATCGGAAGGCCGACGGCGCCGACCGGCAGGCCGGGGCCGGAAAAGGCGGCCAATATCCTGCGCTTCACCATAAGCTTTCCCTCCGTCCCGCCGTCCCCATTCCCGTCACCCCGGACTTGATCCGGGGTCCACCTTTCTGTTCCCGAGTCAGGCAAAAGGATGGATGCCGGATCAAGTCCGGAATGACGGCCGGGGAGTTCCGCCGGAGCGAAGACTATGGGCTCGAATCCATGCTGTCGAACTGAAAGGCGGCGCACCTCCCGCATTCCGGTTTTCGCGGGACCTTTGCATAATTCTGGCGAAGGGTGCTGAGGTAACGCCCCTCCTCGTCGGGGGGGGCTTAGGCGGTATCGACATTCACGGGGCGGCGTCGGTTGCTTATCCCTCTCCCCGGCGGGGAGAGGGTAGGGAGAGGGGGCTCGGCGTCGGGAAGTATCCGCGGACCCAGAACCCCCTCACCCCGACCCTCTCCCCGCCGGGGAGAGGGAGATCGAGCACTGCGCTGGATGTCGATACGCCCAAAGCACGAGCGACTTTTGCAAAGGTCCCGCTTTCGCCGGGATGACGGCCGGTCGCGTCCGGCGAGACCAGCCTGGCCGGCGCCCGCGAGCGATTGAACTGGCGCTCGGGCCTGTGTTAGCGCCATCAACTCCCGGCGGCGTTCGCTCAGGGCACGAGGAAGGGCGTGGGGTCGTGTCGCAGGGGCAGGTCGAAGGCGACGGGTCCGAAGCGACTGCGGAGGCGGCGCTCAGGGCCAGCGAGGAGCGGCTTCGGGTCGCCCAGGCCGCGGGCGGAGTCGGAACGTTCGAATATATTCCGGAGGGCGAGCGGATGCTCGTCTCTCCCGAATTCTGCCGGATCTGGGGAGTCGACGTGGTCGAGGAGGCGTCGATCGGCTTCTTCATGGACCTGATCCACCCCGACGACCGCGGCCGGGTCGACTCGACCCATGACGAAGGTTCGGCAAATGCGCTCGACCCGATCGAATATCGGATCATCAGGCCGGACACCGGCGAGGTCCGCTGGCTCGCGCGCCGGGGCGAGCCGATACGCGATCCCGAGACGGGCGCGATCCGCTGGTACGGGGTCGTTTTCGACATATCCGAGCGCAAGGCGGCCGAGGAGGCCCTGAGGGATCGCGAAGGGCAGCTTTCGGCCTTCATCGATCAGGCCACGGCCGGATTCGCCCAGGTCGACCTGTCGGGCCGCTTCACCCTCGTCAACGACCGTTTCTGCGAGATCGCAGGCCGTTCCCGCGACGAGCTTCTGGCGCTGACCATGCAGGAGATCACCCATCCCGACGACCTGCCCGACAATGTTGGAAAGTTCGAGCGCACCGTCGCCGAGGGAACTCCCTTCGCGCACGAGAAGCGCTACGTCCGGCCCGATGGGTCGGTCGTGTGGGTCAACAATTCGGTGTCCGTCATCCGCCGGCCCTCCGGAGAGCCCTACGGGATCCTCGCGGTCACCATCGACGTCACCGAACGGCACGCCGCCGAGGCGGCGGTGCGCGAGAACGAGGCGCGGCTGCGCGCCCTCACGGACAATCTGCCGGGCGGGATGGTGTACCAGGTGTCGACCGGCCGCGACGGGTCCGAGCGGCATTTCCTGTTCGTGTCGCAAAGCTGCGAGAAGCTGACGGGCTATCCGGCCGAGGCCATCCTCGCCGATTCCTCGGTGGCCTACGCAATGATGGAGGATCCGCAGGACGTCGCGATGATGGCCGCCGCGGAGCAAGCCGCCATCGCCGAGCAGCGGCCCTTCGACATCCAGTGCCGGTTCCGGCGCGCCGACGGAGTCCTGCGCTGGGCGCGGATCATCTCGGGCCCGCGGGGGCTTTCGGACGGAACCACCGTCTGGGACGGGATCATGATCGACGTCACCGACCAGAAGCGCGCGGAAGAGATGCTGCGCGACCTCAACGACACCCTCGAGCAGCGGGTGGCGGAGCGCGCGCAGGAGCTCGCGCTCGCCCAGGAGGCGCTTCGCCAGGCCCAGAAGATGGAGGCGATGGGCCAGCTGACCGGGGGAGTGGCCCACGATTTCAACAATCTGCTCACCCCCATCATCGGGAGCCTCGATCTGCTCCACCGCAAGGCGCTCGGCGGCGAGCGCGAGCAGCGGCTGGTCGAAGGGGCGCTTCAGTCGGCCGAGCGGGCCAAGACGCTCGTCCAGCGCCTCCTCGCCTTCGCCCGCCGCCAGCCGCTCCAGCCCGGCCCCGTCGACCTCCCCGACCTCGTCCGCGGAATGGTCGAGCTGGTCGCGAGCACCTCCGGGCCGCGGATCCGGATCGAGACCCGGCTCGACCCCGGCCTTCCGTTCGCCCAGGCCGATTCCAACCAGCTGGAAATGGCGATCCTCAACCTCGCCGTGAACGCGCGGGACGCGATGCCGGACGGCGGGGTCGTCACCATCGGCGGTTCCGCGAAGACCGTTGCCGAAGGCGAGGTCGCCGGGCTCGCGCCCGGACGCTACGTTCGCCTGAGCGTTGCGGACACGGGGACCGGGATGGACGAGGCGACCCTCGCCCGGGCGGTGGAGCCCTTCTTCTCCACCAAGGGCGTGGGCCGAGGCACCGGGCTCGGCCTCTCGATGGTGCACGGCCTCGCGGCGCAGCTCGGCGGAGCACTCACGCTCGACAGCAGGGAAGGGGAGGGGACGGTCGCCGCCTTGTGGCTTCCGGTTTCGGCCTCCGCACCGGCCTTCGCCGCGGCCCGCCGGGAACCGGATCCGGAACCGCCCTCCGGAGCCGGCACCGTCCTCCTGGTCGACGACGAGCCGCTCGTCAGGGCGAGCACCGCCGACATGCTCGGCGAGATGGGCTTCGAGGTCGTGGAGGCCGATTCAGGGGCGGACGCACTGGCGCTGATCGATCTACGGGCCCCCGATCTCGTCATCACCGACCATCTCATGCCCGGCCTCTCCGGAACGGACCTTGCGCTGATCCTCGCCGCCGAGCGGCCGGGCCTGCCGGTGCTCATCGTTTCCGGCTATGCGGAGCTGGACGGCCTGCCCGGCGATCTGCCCCGCCTCACCAAGCCCTTCCGCCAGGCCGACCTCGCCGAGTGCATCGCCAGGCTTCGCGAAGGACGCTGATACAATCTGCGACAATTTTCCCTGCTCGGGAGGATAAGCGTGCGCGCAAGCCTCGTTCTGCCGAAACCCGCACGTCATTCCGGCGAAAGCCGGAATCCATGAACGCCGGCGGCGGCAGCTTGCCCGGACCGTGTCCATGGATCCCGGCTTTCGCCCGGATGACGATCAGGCGCTCGTCACCTCGAGGAACCGCTCCGGCGGACGATGCTCGCGGATGAAGTCGATGAAGGCCCTGAGCTTGGGAAGCATCTGGGTGCGGCTCGGATAATAGAGATAGGCCCCCGGCGACCAAGCCGCATAATCTTCGAGCGCGAGCTCCAGCCTGCCGGCGGCGAGATGCTCCGTCACCAGCGGCTCGGCGAGAAAGGCGAGGCCGACTCCGCGAAGCGCGGCGGCCTTGCTGACGTCGAGATCGTTGACGATCAAAGGACCCCCGACGGCGATCTCGAGCGGCTGGCCGGCGACGTCGAAATGCCAGCGGTAGATCGCCCCGGTGCTCGGAGCGCGCGAGCGGATGCAGCGATGGTTGCGAAGGTCCGCGGGCTTCGACGGGCGCCCGTGCCTGGCGAAGTAATCGGGCGAGCCGGCCACGACGAGCCGGAAGGGCGGGGTCAGCCGGATCCCGATCATGTCCGCTTCGAGATAGTCGCCCATCCGGATCCCGGCGTCGAAGCCGCGCTCGACGAGGTCGATCAGCTCGTCCTCGCCGCATATCTCCACTTCGACGTCCGGATAGGCCGCCGTGAAACCCTGCATAACCGGCTCGACCAGGAAGGGGATGGCCGCGCGCGGAACGTTGAGCCGGAGCAGGCCCGCCGGCCGCTCGCCGAAGCTTCGAGCGCCCTCGAAGGCCGCCGTCAGTCCGGCGAAGGCGGGTTGGGCTTGCTCGAGGAAGCGCTCGCCCGCCTCGGTGAGGCCGACGCTTCGGGTGGTTCGGGTGAGCAAAGGGACTCCGACCCGGGCCTCGAGCGCCCGGATCGTCTGGCTGATCGCCGACGGCGAAAGCCCGAGATCGTCGGCCGCGGCCCGGAAGCTGCGCCGCTCGGCGACTCGAAGGAAGGCCTCCACTCCGTCGAGCTGGTTGCGGGCGATTGTGTATTCCTGCTTCATGGCCCATCGAGATTATAACGGATTATAAAAGAAATCCAGTAGGCCTAATCCGATCCCACATTCACCGGAGGAATTCATCATGCGCAACGTCATAGCCACCCTCGCGGGCCTCGTGGTCGCCGGAGCCGTCGCCTTCACCGGAGCGCCCGCTTCCGCCGCCGACTCGCGCTGCGAGGCGATGCCCCAGCAGATCCGCTCCGCCATGGCCGGCGCAGAGCCCAAGGCGGCCCAGAACGCCGCCCGCCGCCTTCGCACCGGGGAGGCCCTGTGCCGGGCCAACAGCGAGCGCGCCGCCGCCAAGGAGTTCCAGGTCGCCCTGAAGCTGCTCGGCGCGGGGGGCGCCGGGACCTCGATGGCCGGCAAGTAAATCCTCCCCATCGAAGATGGGGAGGGGGACCATGCGAAGCATGGTGGAGGGGTAGCTGGCGGAGGCCTTGCCGATACCCTCCACCACCCTTCGGGTGGCCCCCCTCCCCACGGGGAGATGAAAGCCGTCCCAAATCGGGAGTAAGACCTTAGCGCCTCGGCGCGATCATGCTATCAGCGCTGCCCATGCTTCTGCGATTACTGCCTTATTGCGCTACCCTCTTCCCGCTCGCCGCGTGCGGCCAGCCCCCCCCGCCGGTCGCGCCTGCCGTCCCCGCCACGCCCGCCGCCGCCGCCGCGCCCCTCCACCCCGTCCGGGTCTCCGCCCAAATCGCCGATTTCTACCGCGAGCGCGGAGCCCGGCCGCTCTGGGTGGACCGGAACGGCCCGCGCCCCGGGGCGGTGCGGCTCGCCGCCGAGATCGAGCGGGCCGCGGATCACGGGCTCGACCCCGTCCGCTACGGCGTCCGGGATCTCACAGGCGCGCTCGAAGCCGCGCGCTCCGGCGATCCCGCCGCCCGGGCCCGGGCCGACCTGCTTCTCTCTCGAGCCTACGCCGCCTTCGTCCGCGACCTTCGAGTCCCGGCGAGCGGCGGAAAGGGAGTCACCTGGGTCGACGACGAGCTCGCTCCGGAGCCGCCCACCGCCCGCGCCTTGCTCGACTCGGCGGCCGCCGCCCAGGATCTCGGCCGGCACGTCGCGCAAGCGACCGCGATGAACCCGCTCTACACCGCCTTGAGCCAAGGCTATGCCCGCCGCCGCTCCGTCTCGCCGCGCCTTTCCTCGGCGGAGGAGAAAGCGATCCGAGCCAATCTCGACCGCGCCCGCCTGATCCCGGCTCTTCCGGGCCGGTACGTCATCGTCGACGCCGGCTCGGCCCGTTTGTGGATGATCGACGGCGACCGGGTGCAGGGGCCGATGCGGGTGATCGTCGGCAAGCCGAGCATGCAGACTCCGACGATGGCCGGCTTCATCCGATTCGTCACCCTCAACCCGTGGTGGAACGTTCCGCCCGACCTCGCCCGCGAGCGCGCGAAGCGGGTCCTGAAGTCCGGTCCCGGACTCCTTGGGCGCGAGAATATGGAATTGCTTTCCGACTGGAGCGACCGGCCGCGCGTGATCCAGGCTTCGCAGGTGGACTGGAAGGCCGTGGCGAGCGGCAAGACCAGCCTGAGGATGCGCCAGCGGCCGGGCGGCGGCAACGTGATGGGGGCGATGAAGTTCATGCTTCCCAACCGGCTCGGAATCTACCTGCACGATTTCCCGGACAAGAGCCTGTTCGCCCGCTCCGACCGGCGGATCAGCTCGGGCTGCGTCCGGCTCGAGGATGCGCCCCGGCTGGCCCGCTTCCTGTTCGGCGGCCGGCTCCCGCGACCGTCCGGACCCGCTCCCGAGCAGAGGGTCGACCTGCCCGAGCCGGTGCCGGTCTACATCACCTACCTGACCGCCTTGCCCGATCCGGCGCGGGGAGTAGCGCTCCAGAGGGATGTCTATGCCCGCGACGAGCGCCGCAAGTCCGGCCGCGGAGCGTGAGCGGCGGGCTTCACCGGCCGACCGGCTTGGGCTATTCGGACCTCGGTTCGCCAGCGAGAGGGCATCAAGTGCGTAGATCCGGTTTAGCCCTGCTACCCCTGTGCCTGCTCGCGGGCTGCGCCGGCTATGCGGCGGATTATTGGCAGCCCAAGGACAATTTGATCGCGCCTCAGCTGCCCCGCTACGGAATCACCGCGGCGCAGAGCGGCTGCGTCGGCGAAAGGCTCACCAAGAATCTCAGCGTCTGGCAGCTTCGCCAGCTCGCGGACATCGCCGGGCGGCTGACGCCCAAGGCCGGCAATTCGCTCGGTCCCCGCGATCTCGCTTACGTCGCCGGACTGGTCCAGGATCCGAAGGTCGGCCCGGAAGTGAAGGCTACCCTGGACTCCTGCGGCTCCACCCAGGCCGCCGCCGCTTCCGCCGCCCCGGCCGCGGGCGCGGTCCCGCAGGGCCCGGCCCCGGGCCTCGTACCCGGCGCGACTGCGCCGCAGCCCTTGCGCTGGGTTGATCTGGGCGCAGCCGACACCGGCCAGCGCATCGCGATCGACATCACATCCGTGGTCATGTCGGCCGACAAGCGCGAAGGCTGGTTCCGGCTCTCGAACCCGGGCGAGACCGCGCCGAGCCTCGACGGCTATCGGTTGAGGGTGGACTGCCCCGGCCGGACCATCACCCCGACGGCCGCCCGCAAATATGGCGCCGACGGCAAGGTCGCCCAGCATGAGGATTATACCGCGGCCTGGCAGAAGCCGCTTGCGATCGAGGCCGGGACGGTGATGGAGATCGCCTGGAAGCGCCTCTGCGGTTGAGGGGCCGTGCGCCCTCGCAATCGCGCCTGTGAAGGCCTATATGGGTCGCATCGCCTGATCGTGCCTCAAGCATCGCGTGACGGGGAGACTTGGGCTCCCGCTTGCAGCACGAAAGGTTATCCCATCGAACAGACTTACTGGCTCGGCCGAAAGCGGATTTCGGCTGCCAACGCCCGGCGAGCCGAGAGCGCCGAGGCCCGTCTCGTCCATTTCGACCTCGCCGGCCGCTACAGCATCAAGGCGGCGGCCGCGGCGCCCGCACGGGCGGATCCCGGTTATTACGGACAGCTCGAAACCGGTGCGCGCTGGCTTGCCGAGCGGGTCGGGCACGGTTACGAGCGCGAAAGGCATCTGGGCAACGCCAATCGCTACGCGCGCCTTCGGCTCGACGCCGACGCCGCCGGGAGGAGCTGAAATGGGGAATCCGCCGGACCGCGAACGTCCGACCACCATCGAGCGGGCGTTCGAGCTCGCCCGATCCGGCCAATGCGACAATCTTCCCGCGATCGTCGCGACCCTGAAGGGCGAGCGCCACGAATCCGTGGACGCGCATCTGGCGGGCCCTTCGATCCGCAAGGATCTGAGGCGCGTGTGGGAGGCGCAGGGCAAGATCGCGCCGCCGAACGAAGCCGGCGAATCCTAGTCGGCGACGGAGAACCGATCGTTCGCCGTCGCCGCTCAGGAATCTGATCATGATTACGGTCACCGCCTTCAAATGGGTGCCTCCCTTCGTCCAGGGGCTGGTCCGGGACCTGCGCGTCCGCTGGGCGCTCGAGGAAGCCGGCCTGCGCTACGAAGTGAAGCTGCTCGCCGACGGCGAGAAGGACGCGGCTGAATATCGCGCCTGGCACCCCTTCGGGCAGGTGCCGGCTTACGAGGAGAACGGACTGAAGCTGTTCGAATCCGGCGCTATCGTGCTTCGAATCGCAGAGCGAAGCGAGAACCTGCTTCCGGGCGATCCGGCCGCCCGGGCCCGGGCGATAGAATGGCTCTTCGCGGCGCTCAACACGATCGAGCCTGCGATCGCCCATCTCGCCGGGATCGATCTGTTCTGGGCCGACCAGGAATGGGCGAAGCTGCGACGGCCCGACGCGGAGGCGGGGGTAACGAAGCGCCTCGGCGAGCTGGCGGCGGCGCTCGGCGACCGGGCCTTTCTAGACGGCCCCCGATTCACCGCCGGCGACCTGATGATGGCGACGGTCCTCAGAATCCTTCGCCATACCGAGCTGGTGAGCAAGTCCGGTCTCGCCGATTACCTCGCGCGGTGCGAGACCCGCCCCGCCTTCCAGCGTGCGCTTGCCGGTCAGATGGCCGCGTTCGACGCCGCCTAGGGACTAGCCGCGTCGGCCGCTCCGGCACCGCCGGTCACCGGTTCGCCGAAACGTCCGTCAGCCGGCGAAGTAATCGTAGTGAGCCTGCGGCCCGCCGTCGCGCTTCCGATCGACCTCGCCGCTTCGGGCGCCGAAGCTCGCCATATCCTGGACCATCTGCGCGACCCGGGCTTCGGCCGAAGCGTCGAGCGGCGCGGATTGCTGGACGTCCGCCGGGCCCGGCTCGATCCAAGCCCCTTCCTGGGCGGCGACCAGGTCGAACAGGCTTCGGCCATCGTGCCCGATCGGATAGGGCGACGAGGCTCTCACTTCCAGGTTTGCGCGAAGCGCGGCGAATTGGGCCGCAAGCCCCTCCATGCCGCTCGCCCCACCGCGGGAAAGCGCCGACGAGCCGAGTGCGGGACCGCCAGCCCCGTTGGGCTTGAAGGCCAGAGCGGCGGCTCCGAGCGAGCCGGTTGAACCGTCGCTTCGGGTGAAGGTCGACGTCGACGCGATCATGTTCCGGCCGATCTGGGCCTTGTTGTTCGCCGTCCGGGCGGAAAGGCTGATCGACGCGATGCCATGGTCAGACAGCGAAGCCAGCTCGCCCAGGTCCGTCGATCCGTTGCCGTTGCGGTCGCGCCAGACCTTCAGCTCGGCGAAGCGGGCGTCGCCCGAATCGATCTTCCCGTCGCGCTTGGAATCGAGGGAAGCGAGCGCCTCGATGCTGCTCCGCGAGTCCGGATTCAGCCCGAGCAGGCTCAGCTCCGCGGCGCCGCCGATCCGGCCGTCGCCGTTCAGGTCGATGACCAGGAAGCCGTCGTCCTTGCCGATCCAGCCCGTATCGTCAGCGACGCCGTTGCCGTCCATGTCGAAGCGGGCGTCCGACTTCTTGCGCCGCTTCAGCTCGACTCCGTCGCCGTCGAGATCGAGGACGAGCGGCGCGAGCAGGCCCACCTGGCGGTCGGCGAACGAAATCACGGTCGCCGGGCCTACGCCTTCCGGGCTCGAGTCGGCCTGTGCGGACCGTCCGCGGATCGACAATCCGTCGTCCGCGGCGAGAAGCTCGAACCGGTTGCTTCCCCGGTCCATCGCCCGGCGCTGGACCGACAATTCGGCTCGGGCGGCAGGGCCGACGCCGGCCTCCTCAGGTGCCGGAGCGGGATTGGAGTCGCCCGAGGCCGCGACCGGCGGCTCGGCCGGCAAAGCGGGCTGAGCCGGAAGGGCGGGCGAGGCCGCGGCCGGAGCCGGCTGCTGAACGTCCTGCACGGGCGGCGCGCCCGCCGCGGCCGGCGGCGCCGGCGGCGCGGGCTGCTGTACCGGAGCCGCGGTCGGGGTCGCCGGCTGAGCGGGCGGGGCCGCCGGCTGAGCGGGCGGGGCCGCCGGCGGAGCGGAAGGCGGCGACGCGCTGATCTTCGTCAGGCCGGCGCTGTCGAGCCCGGAAAGCTCCCCGAGCTCGGCCCGGCCGTTGCCGTTGGAGTCCTTCCACAGGCGAAGATCGAAATAACGCGGGTCGTCGGCGCTGATCGTCCCGTCGCCATTGCTGTCGAAGCCCGCGAGCGGCAGCTTCGAACCGATGACCTCGGTCGCGGTGTCTATCGCTCCGTTGCCGTCGAGGTCGATGGCCAGCGAAGCGTCCGCGGGCAGGGCCTGGAGGCTGCCGGGGTCGATCGAATGGCGGATCACCGCCTCGCCCGCCGTCTGGTAGCGCAGCGCGACATCGCCCACCGAACCGGTCGTGCCGTCGCTTCGGGTGAAGGTCGAGGTGTTGGCGATGACGTTGCCGTCGGTGAATTGGAGCGTCTGGCCGGTTGGCTTAAGGGCCAGCGAAATCGCGGCGATGCCCGACTCGGCCAGCGATTTCATTTCCCCGGCCTCGGAGATTCCGTCGGAGTCCAGGTCCTGCCAGACCAGGAACGAGCCGTATTTCGAGTCGCCGGAATCCAGCTGGCCGTCCTTGTCGCTGTCGAAGGCGGCGAGGCCCTCGAGGTCGGAGACCGCGCCCGGCAGGTCGCCGACGAAGGAGATGTCGGTGTGCTCCGAAACGATACCGTCGCCGTCTCGGTCGAGAGCGAGGAATCCGAAGCCCGAGGACAGCCAGCGAATGGATTGCTTCACTCCGCTTCCGTCGAGGTCGAAGCCGACGGTCTGCGCGGAGAACGCCTCGGAAAGGCCGCGATCCGACAGGTCCAGAACCACAGGCCACAAGTAGCTTGTCGACTGCTCGTCGTTGTTCAGCATCTCATAGCCATTTCCGGAGAAATAATATCCGTCCGCCATCCAGCCGCCGGGTTTGGCATAATTGATCTCGAAATAACCGTACCCGCCCATCTCCTCATAATTGACGATCAGTCGATTTGTCTGATTGTCGTAATATTGGATAATGGCCTTGTAGAGAGCGGGATGCTGCTCTTCGAAGGGGAAATAGCCGGAATGCTGAACGCTGTAGCGTGAGTTCCGGGTTCCCGCGGCATTCTGGACCTGGAGGACGATGTCGTTGATGCGGATCTGGAAAGTGGTCGATACCGCCGGGCCGCCGTCGGAAGCATAAACCGTCAGGTTCGTATATTTCCCGCCTGAATCGACCGACCACCCGGACGCTTCGGCATCGACGCCCACCCCGACCGTGATCTGCCCCGACTCGGTTATCGCGAACGCATTGTTGGGATTGCTGTTCGGATCGATCCAATAAGTGATCGGCAGCCCGTCCGAGTCCGTGGCGCGGGGGCCGCTGCTGACGACCGTGCCCGGAAGCAGGTTTTCGGTTACCGAAAAGGTGTCGGGGACCTTCCAGAACCAGGTGGCGTTGTCGTTGACGTTGGTGAAGTTGACCGTCGCGTTGACCCCGGCGGTGCTGCGCTGGCCGTTCGCCAAGCCATAGACGGCGACGCTCGCGCTGGTCTGGGCCTCGTAGTTGAAAGCCGAATTGACGTAGAGCTGGTTGCCGTTGACGATCGACAGGCCACCGGAAACCGTGCTTCCGTCGGCGAAGACGTAGCTGACCGCATCCCCGTCCGGATCGATGGCGCCGGTGAAGGTGATGCCGACCAGGCCGGTCGCATTCTCGGCGATGCTTCCGACGGCCGGCTGCGAGGGTGCGCCCGGGGCCTCGTTGACGTTGAGCAGGGTGATCCGGCCGGTTTGAGCCGTCGAAACCCCGGTCGCGGTGGTCGCGACCACCGAGACGTCGGCATAGCCGGCGGCGAAGGCCGAGTGCCTGAGCTCGTTGTCGAGAGCGTAGTTGAGGGACAGGGTTCCGGTACCGGTCAGTCCGAACAGGCCGCCGGGATTGCCCCCTTCCGCGAAGGCGTAGGTGATCGCTTCTCCCTCCGGGTCGAGCGAGCCGCCGACGGTGAGAAGGACCCCGGACGAGTTCTCGTAGACGCTGGCCGAGAAGGGGTTCGGAGCGCTCGGCTTTTCCTGGATCGGGGAAACGTTGACGGTGAAATTCTGGTAGGCGTCGAGCCACCCGCCGCCGCCGCTATTGTCGTAGACCCGGAACTGCAGGTTGTGGGTCCGGTTGGCCGGGTTGTCGTAATCGAGGACGGTGCCCGACGTCGTCCACAATTCCTTGACGTTGGGGTTGCTGGTGGCGACCAGCTGGAACTTGCCGGTGTCGCCGCCGGAAATGTAGATGACGTGGCCCGCTTCGCCGAAGGCGAGGGAATTGCCGTCGGGATCGGCGGTGGTGATCGTGGCGATGAGCGCCGGACCGGCCACCGCCTCGCTGACTGTCGCGCTCCCCACCGAAGTGAAGATCGGCGTTTCGTTGACGTCGGTGACCGCGATCTTCAGATCGTTGTTCTGGAGCGACGGGTTGATGCCGTCGCTGGCGATCACGTTGATCGCGACCAGGCCGTTAACGACGGAAGCCGACTCGAAATCCACCGCCTGGCCGGCCGCCACCGAGATCACGCCCGTGCTCGAATTGATTGAGAACCAATTGTTGGGATTGAGGGCGAGGCTGTAGGTCATCACCGCGCTGGGATCCTGGCCGCTGGCGCTGAGCTTGATCCCGACCGAACCGGGCGCCGCATTCTCCGTAACCGCACCGACGGTGCCGGTCGCTCCCTGGCCTGCCACGGCGTCCGAATCCACGAGAGCGGTCGGCGCCTCGTTGACGTTGGTCGAGACGATCTGCACGCCGGTGCGGGTATAGCTCAACCCGCCCTGATCGGTGACCTTGATGTCGACTATCGCCGGCCCGTTCTCGTAATCCAGGGAGACTCCGGCGGCGAGCCAGAGCTGTGCTCCGACCCGGACGAACTTCGCTGCGTCCGCGCCGCCGACGATGTCGTAGGTGAAGGTCTGCCCGGTATCCTGGTCGGTCGCGGACAAATTGGCGACCTGCACTCCGGCGACGTTCTCGTTGAAAGCGAGCGGGGCAACGGCGATCGCGGTCGGGCTCTCGTTGACGTTGCCGGAGGTGATCTGGACGCCGGTCCGGATATAGCTCAATCCGCCCTGGTCGGTGACCTTTATGTCGACGAGTGCAGGTCCGCTTTCGTAATTGAGGGAGACCCCGGCGGCGAGCCAGAGCTGTGCTCCGACACGGACGAACTTCGCGGAGTCCGCACCGCCGACGATGTCATAGGTGAAGGTTTGCCCGGTATCCTGGTCCGTCGCCGACAGATTGGCGACCTGCGCGCCCGCCACGTTCTCGTTGAAGGCCAAGGGGGCGACGGCGATCGCGGTCGGGGCCTCGTTGACGTCGAAGAACGAGATCGTCCGGGTCCAGGGGGCGCTGAACCACGTTCCGTCCGACGCTACGACGCTGAGGTTTAGCGTGGACTTGTTGATGGCCTCGTAATTGAGATTGGCGACGGTCCAGACCTCGTTGAGGTTGCGGATCTCGAAATAGCCCGCATCCACGCCTTGCCGAACCAGGGTGGGGATCGTGCCGTCGGGATCGGTGCGGGTGAGGGTGGCGATCCGGACTGCAGCGCTGTTCTCGCTGAAGCTGGAGGCCCCGTCGAGGTACAGGGTCGGGGTGTTCGGAGGTGCCATCACGACCACCGTCACGATGGAGCTGAGCTGCTCCGCCGAAAAAACGGGGCTTGCCGCGCTTCCGTCGCGGGAGCGGCCGCGAAGGCGGAGCGACATGTCGGCGCCCGAACCTGCGGCGGCGGTCAGGCTCAGCGACGAGAGGTTCCAGTTGGTGATATTCGCGGAAGTGTTGCCGCTCGTCGCGGTAAAGCTGTTCGTGCCCGAGGCAACCGTGGTCCCGGCGACGAGCCCGTCGAGGTAAAGATAGTCGATCACCTCGGAATCGGTGTCGAGCACGCTGGCGGAAGTGCCGCTGAGCGTGACGGTCGAGCCGGCGTTGACGCCGAAGAACGAGGCGACCCCGAAAGCAAGCCCGTCCGCCACCGGAGTGACCGTGATCGGGATCGTGATCCAGGCGGAGGCCATTTCCGACAGGTCCACGGCGCGGACCTTTAGATTGCCGGTGCCGTGGAGATCCGGATTGGTTCGGATGGTGACCTGCCGGGTGGTCTCGTTGACCACGACGATGTCGGAGGCGGGGACGATGGTCTTCAAGACTCCGTCGGTGATCGCCTCGATCCGGGTTCCGGTAGGCGCGATGTCGTCGCCGACGGTGAAGGTCAGGGTGATCGAGTTCGACGCATTGTTTGCGATATTCTCGGCGAGGACCGAGGCATTGCCGGCCGAGGCGGTGATGGTCGGCGCCTCGTTGAATCCCCAGCTGTTGTTGATGTCGGACTTCATGCCGGCGCTGAGCAGATCGTAGCTCGTCGGCATCGCAACGCCCGACATGATCGCAACCAGGCTGGCCACGTTGACCGGAGCGTTCGCGTTCCGGTTCCTCGCCGCGATCCCGTCGATATAGAAGCCTTCCGCCGGGCTGTAGTCGGTGGCGCCCGCGGTGACGAACCAGTCCTTGATCGTCGTGGCCGTACCCGGAGTCCCGATGATCTTGACGACGAGGTCCCTGGTCCCGGCGGCCTTGGTGAACCAAAGCTCCGTATAGTCGATGCCCCCGACATAGGTGAGCCCGTCGCGCTTGAGCGGATCGGCGCTGTCGGTGTCGTAATTGTAGATGGTGTCGAGGCCGGCGTCGCGCTGGATCACATAATGGTCCCCGCCGGCGCCGCCGATCATGATGTCGGCGTCCTGGCCGCCATCCAGGAAGTCGCCGGCGTCCCCGGCATCGAGCAGGTCTTCGCCTTCGTCGCCGTAGAGGTGGTCGACCTCGCCGTGACCGAAGAGGCGGTCGTTTCCGCCATTGCCGTGAATGGTGTCGAGCCCCTCTTCGCCGAAGATGTAATCGTCGTCGGCGCCGCCGTCGAGCTGGTCGTTTCCGGCTCCGCCGTAGATCACGTCGCTGCCGGCTCCCCCCTTGACCTTGGTGTTGCCGGCCGACCCGCGCAGCAGGTCCGCATAGGCGGAGCCTTCCAGGTTCTCGAAACCCGAAATCGAGTCTCCGGCCGCATGGGCTCCGCTGGCGGTGTTGGCGGCTATGTCCACGTTGACGCCGTTGAGGGTCCGCACCTCCGCCTGCTTGACGACAACCGAGTTTACGGTCGCGCCGCCGATGGCGGCCGTCTGGAATTGCGTGCCGAGCGTGGAGGACAAATAGCTCAGCCAGTCGCTGGTACCCGCGCCGCCGATCAGGACATCGCCGAGATTTCCGCCTTCGATCGTATCGTCGCCGTCCCCGCCGTCGATCCGGTTCGCGCTTGCCGATCCCCTAAGGATGTCGGCGAAGGACGTCCCGTCGACGTTCTCGACGTTTGCTGCGTGCCCGGTTGGGGCGAGCTGGACCGTCTGCCCAGCCAGGGCCCCGACGAACTTGAGGGTGTCGACTCCGTCGCCGGCGTCGATCGTATCCTCGCCGATCGCGGCGACGATGATGGTATCGTTGCCCGCTCCGCCCAAGATGAGGTCGGCGCCGCCGCGCCCTTCCAGCGTGTCGTCGCCTTCCGCCCCGTTGAGCATATTGGCGAATCCGTCGCCGCGCAGGATATCGCCGACCTGAGTCCCGACAACGTCCTCGATCGAGATGAAGGTGTCGCCGAGGGCGCCGCCCGCATTGTTGGCGGCATTGGCCAGGTCGACCGTCACCGACTCCGTGGCCAGGGTCGTCGCGGTCAGATAGTAATAATAAGCCGCATCCACTCCGGCTCCGCCGTCGAGCTCGTCGGCCCCTGCGCCGCCGCCCAGGATTTCGTTGCCGGCCCCGCCCCGAAGGATGTCGGCGCCGTCGCCTCCGCCGAGGATATCGTTGCCCAGCCCGCCGCTGATGACGTCGTTCCCGCCGCCGCCCTCGAGCAGATTGGCGAAGTCGGAACCGACGATCGTGTCGCCATAGTTGGAGCCGGTCAGGTCCTCGATGTTCAGCAGCGTGTCGCCCTGGGCGTGGCCGCCGGAGGCCGGCCCGGTCGTCAGGTTGACGGTGACCCCGAGATTGGACGCGGAATAGAGCACGCGGTCGACGCCGGCCCCGCCGTCGATCGTTTCGGACCGGAAGGTGGCCGTCAGGAAGTCGTTGCCGACGGTTCCGATGATCGGCGCTCCCGGACCCTGGGTGACGGTAAGGGTGAAGTCGTCCGACACCGACGAAAATGCGTCGGAGGCCGTGACCCGGACGATGACGCTGCTGCCGATGGCCGCTCCAAGCGCGGTGTAGGCAAAGCTCTTGGTGGTGGCGTTGAACGACAGCCATGAAGAAAGCGCCGAGCCGTTGCTCTGCACAGCCGCGAAGACCAGTCCCTTATAGGGGTCCTGCGCGTTGCCGTCCGGGTCGGTGAAGGCCGTGACCGGGATCGTGTAGGTGAAGTTCGAATTGTCGGCAAAGGATTGGCTGGCGAGTCCGGGCGATCCCTTCGCCGGCGGGGCGGAAGTGGCGCTTACCAGCACGTCGGTGAACTGCAGGAATTCGACGTTCGCGTAGGTGTCGAATTCTCCGCTGCTGTGCGTGACCTTGCGGTTGGCGAAGTCGATCACATAAGCGGAACGCAGGCCCGCGAATTGGATCGTGTCGGATCCGGTGCCCCCGTCGAAAACGTCGTTGCCCGAGCCTCCGTCCAGGCTGTCGTCGCCGTCGTCGCCGGTCAGGGTGTCGGCTCCGGCTTCGCCCTTGATGATATCGTTGCCGCCCCTGCCGCCCAGGTAGTTGGCAGTGTCGTCGCCGCGCAGGGTGTCGGCATAATCCGTGCCGCTGATCTGCTCGATGGAGATGAGGACGTCGCCGGCCGCGGCGCCCCTGTTGTTTGCGCTGTCCGTCAGGTCGACCGTCACGCCTTCGGTGGCCAGGATCACGGAGTCGACCAGCCAGCGGTAGCTCGCGAAATCGTTTCCGGCGCCGCCGTAAAGGCGGTCGGCGCCGATGCCGCCGACCAGCTTGTCGTTGCCCGATCCGCCCTCGAGCGTGTCGTTGCCGTCTCCTCCGGACAGGACGTCGTCGCCCAGGCCGCCATTGACGATATTGGCGAAACTATTGCCGACAATCCTGTCGGCCAGGTCGGTGCCGACGATATTCTCGATCGAGGTGACCCCCCTGATCGCGCTGGAGAGATCGAACACCGCTCCAAAGGCGCTTCCGGCGATTCCGGCCGCTGCGTCTCCGGCGAGCCGAAGCTCGTCCACGCCGTCTCCGCCGTCGATCACGTCTTCCAGGGCGCCGCCCGCGACGGTCCTGGCGTAGATCGTGTCGGACCCGAGGCCGCCGCGAAGGGTGTCGGCGCCGGCGCCGCCCTCGATGAGATCGGATTCGGCCCCGCCGTCGATCACATCGGTGCCGTCGCCGCCGCGAAGGTCGTCCTGGCCCATCGAGCCCGTCAGGGTGTCGGCATGGGCCGAGCCTTTCAGCTTCTCTATGGCGAACAGCTGGTCGCCCTGGGCATAGCCCCCGACGCCGGTCCCTGCCGCCAGGTCGACGGCGACCGCGCTCGTCGAGAGCGAATAATCGGCCAGGTCGGTCCCGGCCTCGCCGTGGAGGGTGTCGGCTCCGTCGGATCCGAGCAGCGTGTCGTTGCCGTCGCCGCCGGTGATCGTCTCGGCCCGGAAGGTGCCCGCCAGAGTGTCCGCGCCGGCCGTCCCGGCGACGTTCGCGCCCCTGGCCTGATTGATCGTCAGCAGGAAATTGTCGGAGATCGACGCCCCTGAATCGGTCCCAGTGACCTTGACCTCGAGGGTGGTGTTGGCCGCGGACAGGGGCGGTGTGCCGGTGAAGGTCCGGGTCGCCGGATTGAAGGACAGCCAGGCGGGGAGGGCGCTTCCGTTCGCCAGCGCCGCGGTCAGGGTCATCGCGTCGACGGTGGTGCCGTTGCCGGAAATGTCGAGGTCGATGAACGAGGTCAGCGGGATCTGGTAGCTGTAGGCGGCTCCGTCGTCGGCGGACTGGTCCGCCATTTTCGGCTCGCCGAGGACGGGCGGGTTGTTGGTGTTGACTCCGAGGCTGATCGTGACGTCGGCGAACTTGACGATCTGGATGGAGTTGAGCTGGTCGACTCCGTCGCCCGCCCGGGCGCCGAGCCCGGTGACCGTCGACATCGTTCCGCTGGCGATGACATACTCGGCGAAGTTGCCTGCGAAAACCGCCACGTTGGTACCAGCGCCGCCGTAGAGCATGTCGTTTCCAGCACCGGCGATCAGGGTGTCGTCTCCGGCCACGCCGTAAAGGATGTCGTCGCCGGCTCCGCCATCGAGCAGATTGGCGCCCGCGTCGCCGGACAGCAGGTCGTTGAAGTTCGAGCCGGTGAGGTTCTCGACCTGATAGAACCAGTCGCCCGTCGAATCCCCCTGCATCCCGAGGCTGCCGGAGGCGGGAGGCGTGGAGCCGTCCGCCGAGCTCGCGCCCGCGAGGTCGACCACGACGCCGTTGAGAGTCACTCCATTGTAGACCGAAGTGACCGACGAAGCCGCTGCTTGCGTTTCATAGCTGGCGGTATCGGTGCCCGCTCCGCCTTTGAGGATATCCGCGGCGAGGCCGCCGATCAGAAGATCGTCGCCGTCTCCGCCACTGATCGTGTCGTTGCCGCCTGCGCCGTCGAGCCGGTTGGCCACGACCGAGCCGTTGATCGTCTCGTGGACCGCGGAACCGAGGACATTCTCGAAGTTCGACAGGATGTCGGTGGAGCTGAACGAGCCGTTGGAGACATGATTTGTCGGTCCGGTCGAGCTGAGCGTGATCATTGCCCAACCCTCGGCCATTCCGCCGGCGTCGTAGGTGTCGATCCCTTCACCGCCGTCGAGATTGTCGTTTCCGGCCCCGCCCGACAGGAAGTCGTCGCCGAGGCCGCCCTTGACCACGTCGGCACCGCCCCCTGCCAGGATCGTGTCCCCGGTCACTGCGCCGACGATGTTATCGCCGTAGCCTGAGCCTTCGATACGGATGGCGCCATCGACGATGACGCTCGTCAGATCCAGGTTCAGGCTGTTTTGAGCCGTAAGGACCACGCCGGTCTTGCCGTTGGCGCTGATCTTTTCCATCCCGGTAAGCGGAGCCGACGCCGACGAGTTCAGCATGATCGTAGCATTATCGACGTCTGCGACTATCGTGTCGAACCCGCCGCCGGGCGTGATCAGGTCGAATCCGGAGTCCACGCCGAAGTGGAATTCGTCATCGAACGCGGTGCCGGTCAGTATGTCGTTGCCGCCAAGAGAAAAGAACTTCGCTCCGCCGAGCAGCAGCGGGTCGGCGACGATCAGGTCGGCGCCCGCAGTCCCCGTGTAGACGGCCCGATCGACATAGTCGGCGTGGGTCTGCAACCGCGCCGACAGTGCGGCGGTGAAGGCCGGGGTGGGATCGGCCGGCCAGGCGGCCGGCACCTCCGTCAGGCTGACCTCGGCCATCGCGGTGACCAGGGCCTGGACGTCGCTTCGGGCCAGCATCCTGTCCGAGCTCACGATCCGTCGCGCCTGATTTGCGGGCGCCGTAAACCAGTTCTTGACGACCACGGTCGAGCCGAGCCCGATGGCCGTGATCTCGAGGTTGTCCACAACCCGGCGAAGCCACATTTGCTCGTGGCCGATCTTGTCGAAGATCAGATCGTCCTGACCGCCGCCGATCGTGACGGTGTCGTTTCCGCTACCGGGCGCGAAAAGATATTTGTCGTTGCCGGAACCGCCGTCGAGGGTATCGTTGCCGGCGCCCCCGTCGAGAGTATCGTCGCCGTTGCCGCCGTAAAGTCCTCCCACGGCGCTCCAGGTGGAAGCGCCCGCGGCTACGGTGAACGTCGAGATATCGTCGCCATTCCCGCCGAGCAGGACGTCGTTGCCGCCGCCCCCGGTCAACCGGTCCTGCCCGTCGCCCCCGATCAGCTGGTCGGCCGATCCGCCCGAGCGGCGGAGACTGAGATTGTCGAGGACCGAGCCTTCGCCGTCCGTTGCGCCGAGCGATCGGAATTCGAGCTTGTTGCTCCCCGCAATCGCGGTCAGGTTGACGGCGGTCGCAGTCAGCGCTGTCGTTCCGCTGGTAATCGACTTGACGACGTTGCCGTTCCACAAAACTTCCACTCCGCCGGTCGCCGCGGCGGTCTTGAAGGCGTGGTTGAAAGTCAGGTAGAAAGACTCGCCGGCCATGAGACCGGCCATGGTTTGCGAGACAGTGTTCGCCGCGCCGTTGTCGAGGTGCAGAGCGCGGGTGCCGGTCATTGCGGTAACGCCCGACACTGAGGTAACCAGCTGCACGGGATTGGCCGATGTCGACGTCCATGACGGAAGATCGGTGCTCGTCAGACCGTAGGCCGTTGCCTGGTCGTTGCCGGTATCGCCGGAATCCTCGAAGCTCCAATTGCCGAGCACATTGGCGCCCATCGCCGATCCCATCAGATCGTCTCCGACGAGAAAGTCGTTGCCCTCGCCGCCGGCGAGGATGTCCCGGTCGCCGCCGCCGGTCAGATAGTCGTTGCCGCTGCCGCCGTCGAGATTGTCTTCCCCGACACCCTCGCTCAGGGTGTCGTTGCCCTCGTCGCCGATCAGGACATCGGCGCCCATCGCATAGGCCGAATCGGTCGTCGTGCCGGTGTCGCCCGTCAGAGTGTCGTTGCCGCGATTGCCCTTGAGGACGTTGTCGAAATCGTTTCCGGTGATCGAATCCTTGAACTGCGAGCCCAGGACGTTCTCGATTCCGCTCAGGGTATCTCCTTCGGCCTCCGTTCCGGTGCCGCTCGCAGTCGAGTTTACGAGGCTGACGGTGACTCCGACGGTCCGGTCGCTGGTGGTGCCGTCGGATCCGACATAGCTGACGGTGTCCACGCCCAGTCCGCCCTGCAGCGAATCCGCGCCCAGTCCACCGATCATCACGTCGTCGCCGTCGCCGCCCTGCAGGGTGTTGTTTCCGGCACCCCCGAGCAAAGTATCATTGCCGTAGAGGCCGCTTAGGGTGGCGGCGTTGCCGACGATGAAATCGTCGACGGGCGCTGCTGCAGTGTCGGTCGAGGAGGCGAGCAGCGTCCCGGCGGAATCGAACTTGAGTCCCGACAGATTGACCGAAGACCCGTCCGAGAATTGCAGGGTCTCGATCGCGCTGCTGGCGTCCGCCGCGGCGCCGTTGCGGAAATTCTGGATGACGATCTTGCCGCCTGCGATCGCCGTTCCGGCCGCGGTCGTGTTGAGTGTGATCTCGAGATTGTTGCCGACCAGGGCGAAGCCGAGATCGGACAGCCCGATCGTCAGGTCGGCGCCCGGGGCGGCGCCTGCCGCCGTCGAGTCTTCGAGCAGGATGGTGTCGTGGCCGCCCGGCGCCGCCTGCACCAGGGAGACGGTCTGGCCGCTGCCCGTCGGCGCATAGCCTTGCGCCCAGGCGCCTGGGTCGAAGCCGGCCGGAACCTGGCCGCCGTCGAGTCCGTCGGTGATCGCGCTGTTATATTCCTTGCGGTAGACGATCGCCCCGGTTTCGGAATCGGTGACGATCCGCTCGAACTGGTTCATCGAACCGTCGCGGTCGACCATCCGGATCGACCCGACATAGGGGCCCTGGAGGGCGCCCGCATTGTCGACGACGGAAGTCTGCCCCGTGCTGCTGGAATCCAGGATCGTATCCGTGCCGTCGCCTCTCGCGAAGGTGTAGATATCGTCCCCGCCGCCGCCGCGAAGCGTGTCGTTGCCCTGGCCGCCGCGCAGGTCGTTCTCTCGGATGTCGCCCTCGAGCGTATCGGCTGAGCTCGATCCCTGCAGGCCTTCGATGCCGTCATAAGTATCGCCCAGGGCGTCGCCGCTGTTCAGCGCCGGGTTGCCGAGCGAGGCGATCACGGCCGTGTCGTAGGCTGCGATGTCCACGCCCTGGCCGCCGACCAGTATGTCGGCACCCGCTCCGCCGGTCAGCTTGTCATTGTCCATGCCGCCGAGCAGCACGTCCGCACCCGCCCCGCCGGACAGGCTGTCCTGGCCGCTGTTGCCGTTCAGGATATCCTCGAGAGCGCCGCCCGTGATGGTGTCGTCGCCCGACCCGCCGGTGATCCAGTTCTTGCCGGATCCGCCGCTCAGGGTGTCGTCGCCGTCGGTTCCGCCCTTCAATTCCGTCGCGACGACGTCGACCGCGCCGGTGTTGAAGAAGCTGAATTTCTCGATCGAGCCCTTGGCGGCCGCGTTGCTCACCCACTCCTTGAGGATGATTTGGTCGGACAGGCCTTGAAGGCTGTCGGAACGGCCGCCGGAGCCCTCGATGCCGACGATCAGGTCGCGCCCGTTGACCGCGGTCTGGAACTGGATGTCGTTGATATCGATCCCGATTCCGAACTCGAGAACGTCCGAGCCGCTGTTCCCTCCGATTGCGTTCGCGTTGGCGGGCTTGTGGACTTCCAGGATTCCGGTCTCGATGCTGTAGCGAGTCCGACCCGACCAGATTCCGGTCGACGCATTGAACAGGGTCTGGTCGATCGTGCCGTTGGTCTTGTGGACCATCGAGCCGTCGGCCAGGACGGCATAGCCGGTTCCGGTGGAGTCCAGCTGTCCGCCGGCGCCCGAAATCCAGGCCGTGACCCATTCGTTGCTGAGCTCGTCGATGAACGTGTCGCGACCGTCGCCGCGCGAGAACTTGAAGACGTCGTCGCCCGCCCCGCCGATGACTTCATCGTTCCCGGCGCCGCCCGAGACCACGTCGTTGCCGGCGTCGCCGTGGACCGAGTCGGAGCCGCGCCCGCCGCTGGCCATGTCGTTGCCGCTGCCGCCGAAAAGCAAGTCGTCGCCGTCCGTGCCGACGACGATGTCGTGGCCGCTGTCGCCCGAGACCGAGTCGTTGCCGAGGCCGCCATTGCCGAAATCGTTGCCCGACAGGAGGTACACCAGGTCGTTGCCCGCCCCGGCGTGGACGAAATCGTTGCCCTGGGTCCCGATGATCGTCTCGGAAGCGTCGGTGCCGAGGATGAAGGTGTCGAAATCCGCGATCCGGATCTCGTTGCCGTCCGCGAAGCGGAGGATCTCGATCTTGTTGAAGCTGTTGAACCAGTCCTTGAGAATGACCCGGTCGCCCTCGAACACCCCGTTGGGCCAAAGCTCGATGACCAGGTCCTTGGAGTCGGTCGACTTCGAGATCTTGACGTCATCTATGCCGATGCCCGTGCCGAGGACGAGCGCATCCTCGCCTCCGGCCATGACACCGTTGGCCGTCACCTGCACTCCTGCGCCGTGCCAATTATCGAGGCCGCGACCGTTCTTGAACAGGTTCCCGACCAGCGCCTCGGCGACCCGGGCCGCGATCTGCGGCGCCGCCAGCTTGTTATAGGCCTGGGTAACGACGGCCTCGACGGTCAGGCCGCTCTCGTCGCGGACGATGTCGGAATGGGCGACGTCGGCGCTCCCGACGTCTCCGATCCGGAATATATATTGGTCGTCGCCGCGTCCGCCGCGCACGATGTCGCCATACCCGCCGCCGCCCGCGAGGACGTCGCTGCCATCGCCCCCTTCGAGGGTATCGGTGCCGTCGCCGCCTTCGAGCCAGTCGGAGCCTTCGCGTCCGATCAGCAGATCGTTTCCGGCCTCGCCGTCCAGGTAATTGCCGTTGCCGCCGAGCGTGCCCGCGGCCGTGGAGCCTGCGTTGAGCGTGTCGTTGCCGTCGCCGCCGAAAATCCAGTCGTCGAGCAGGCCGCCGTAAAGCTTGTCGACACCCGCGCCGCCGAAGAGGGTGTCGCCGGAATCCGAGGCGTGGATTTCATCGTCGCCGTCGCCGCCGTCGACTGCTGCCGCTACCGGAATCGCGAACGCCTGCCCACCGTGAACCGCCCCGTTGACGGTGAGATCGACGTTGGTGCCGGTCGATGTCGCAACCAATTGCGAGCCGGACAGCACGATTCGGTCGCCGCCGGGCGTGCCTTTGATGATCGTGCTCGAGCCCGCTTCGATCGTGTCTTCGATGAAGCTGACATTGCCTTGCGTGTCGTACACCGCCCAAAAGCGAGTGGCCGTCTGGGGCTCGACCACCATGGCCAGCTGACTGGCGGCCAATTTGTCCCCGCCGATCTTGCCGTCCGCGGCTTCGTCGAGGAATATCTCATATCCCCCGATCCAATCGGTGGCCCCGCGGCGGTGGACGTTCAGTTCGACGGCGCGCGCAAGCGTCGCCAGCCAGCCCGCCGCGAAGACCGTCTCCGGATCCGCGGCGATCATGACGTTGATCAGGCCTTTGTCTTTCCGGTATTTCGTGTAGTCCGCGCCGATGCTGAGATCGCCCAGCAGGGTGGTCATGTCGAAGCTTCCGGCCGCCCCGGCCGCATTGCTCCCCGGATTTCCTCCCGCATTGGCGAGCGCGGTGGCCAGCGCGCGCTTCACGTAGATGTCTCCGCCGGCCATCTGGCCGAGCATGCTGGAAAGGCCCAGATAGGTGCCGTGGGCCACGAGCTTGTCGGGAGCCGCCTTGCCGGTGAAGCGAGCCGTGATCGCGTCCTTGTCCTGGGTGTGCACCGGCCGGTAGACGAAGTTCGACGTCCGTATCCCGTAATTGCCGGACTGCACGTCCGAGGGATCGAGCAGGGTCGCCCCGGAGAAGTTGAGAACCGCATTGAAGCTGTTGGCGGCGGCGCCCGCTAGTCCTTTCGCGGCCTCTTTGTTGCCGCCTTTCCTGGAATAGATATTGGCGACGACGAACTGGCCTTTGGCTTCGTCCCAGACGACGTCGGCGCCGGACCGCGGAGTCCCGCCGAAGATGGATCCGATGGATCCGCCGAGCAACGTGGTGATCAGCACGACGGCCGCGACGATCGCCACGGCGGCGATGGGATTGGCTGCAGCGAAGGCGGCGGCCTGGGTTGCGATCGTCGACAAGGAGGCGCCGCCGAGGGCCAGTCCGTTGGCGGCCGCCAGCGCCGCGGTCGAGGCGAAGCCGCCGTATATTGCTCCGACTTGCGAGCCGATCTGCCCGCCGACCGATTCGAAGCTTTTGATCTCCGAGGCCAGCTTCGTTCCGATATAGCTGCCGATCGCGTTGACGAACAGCGAGGCGTTGATCCCGCTGAACGGGCTCGCGGCGGTGGATCCCGGCGCGATGTTCGTCAGGATCTTGCCGATGACGGCGCCGCCGACGCTGTTCGCGACCTCGGCGGGCACGCCCTGGAGCCCGAGCGCCTTGGTCAGCTCCGCGGTGAGGTAGGATGAAAGGGCGCCGATGCCCGCTCCCTGGATGTTGCTGACCAGGGCCGACCCGAAGCCCTCGACTCCGTTGGCCAGGATCGTCGTCGTCGGATCCTGGTTGAAGATGGCCTTGTGCATCGCCTCCCCGGCCGCGCCCAGGAACGTGCTGAGCGTTCCGGAGAGAACCACCTGAGCGAAGGGGTCCGACGACAGGCGCCTGCCGAGGACCGAGCCGAGCGCCATCCCGAGCTGGCCGCCGTCGATCGTGGTCACGCCTTCCCACACCGCGTCCGCGATCAGCGAGATCTGCTGGCCGAGGTCGGTGAGGTTGCCGTTGGGATCGACTATGGTTTGCGGGGCGGCGGCCCGGCGCGCCTGGCGGGCACGCAGCCGCCGCTCGACATCGGAGTCGAGATCGTAGTTCGCCGCGTTTGCGCGAGCGGCGGCTTTCTCCTGCTCGGTAACGGCACCGGCCGGCCGATCATAGTCGACGACGTCGAGGTCCTCGAGGCCCCGGAGCTGTCCCTCGGTTAAGTTCGGCGGCCGGCCGGCCGCCGTCGCGGCCGTCATCTCCTTCTCGAACAGCTCGGCAAGGTCGATCCGATAGAGCCTGCGGTAGAGCGGTTGCGCCTGGGCCCAGAGGCTGTCCTGGAGAGTGGCGATGTCGGCCATGGAGACGTTGCCGAAATGACTGCGGGACGATTCGACAAAATCCCTGACGTTGCCGTAGGTGGCGGTGGTCTCGAACTCGGCGCGAGTCATGAAACGCGGGTTCGCGGGTATCCCGCCGGACAGATCGTACATGTCGGCCGGCCGGCCCGGTCCGGTCGCGGTATGGCGGATCGCCCAGTGCAGGAGCTCATGGGCTATGTTGGTGATGAAGATCAGCGGGTCGGCATTGTCGTCCAGCACGATGTCGAGCGAATTGTTGGAATCGTCCCGCTCGGTGATTCCACCCGCATCCGTTCCGTACAAGGTGCCGACCTTGCCGTTGATGATGTTTACGGTGAATCCGGATGCGCCGAGGCTGTCCAACAGTGCGAAATAGGCGCCGGCATTGACGTTCCTCGGGTCGACAAAGGCGCGGTACAGCTGATCCACCTGGCCGATTTCATTCTGGTCGAAGCCGATCGCATTGATTGTCGGTATGCGGGTCGTTGTGGCGTTGGTTCGCGTGACCGTCCTCGAGCCATAGGTCACGTAGCGTTGATTGGTCAGAAGTGAGGGGATCGTGACCTGCACGGTTCCGGCACCGCCAGGATTGGTGATGTTACGGAACATTTGCTGCAGCTGTGCGGCAGTAAAGGTATGGCCCGTGCCGTAAGAAGAGGTCAGGGGAGCGGGGGGAGCGGGTGGTTTTGCCATGATCTACTCTCCCGACTTGAAGAATGAGGACGTTCCGCTCAACTTTAATTCGCCGGCGGCGTCTTTTTTAAATGCGAAGAAGACTATCTTGTTATCTTCGTACCACGGTGGACAATTCGTCTCGTCGAAGAGTCCAAGCTGCGAAACCTTGAAGGTGCGCGGCGGCGGGCTGTGGACGGCCCATTTCAAATAGTGGGTCGCGGTGATCTCGATCGTCGCGACTTCCCGGGTCTCGCTCAAAACCTCGGTTGCCGCGATGCTGAATTTTCCACGGACGACGACGTCCGCTTCGGCAAGATCGGCTGCGATTCCGCGGTCTGGCCGCGGCGAGCAGGCGCCCGCGGGCTGCGAGAGCGCTACGAACGTGAGCGCGGCCAGGGTCGGACCGCGGGCTCTCACGCCTCGACGGAGCATCGCACGTGCCCCGGCTTCAGCGGGAGAGTGGCGGCGCTGCGCCGCATCAAGGCCGCGGCCATGCGGGTCCGACAGGGCACGGCCGAGGAGCGTGCGCACGGCAGAGGCCGCGCGAAGTTTACGACTCGGCCTGCCCCCATGCCCCACGCAGCAACATCCTGTTTTCCTGTCGAATAACGCGTTCGTCAGGGGAGGGGACCACCCCTCCAATAGAGAGGCTGCCCGTTCGACGCGACGAGGGCAAGCGAAATTGAGAATTCGATAATATCAATGGAAACTCGACTTCAACTGCACGAAATTGCTTGTCGTTTGTGCTTGCCGATTAATTGTCTCGAGTTGATTATCCAACGGATAGATAAGGTTAGTTCAGTCGCAGAGGCGCTCTACTTGCGATTCCGAGCCGCGGCCGAGCCGCCGACGCCCGGAAAATTCTGACGAGTCCTCGGCCTATTCCAGGGCGCGACCAAACAGCGCGAGGAAGGCGGAGAAGTCATCGGCTGTGAGCGTCACGTTGCGGTGGCGGCGTCTGGGCTCGTCGAGTTCGGCTTCATGGTCCCAGAAGCAAACCGTCCCGAGCCGCGGGCCCGCGAGGCCGAGCAGGAACAGGTTTCCGAACGGGTCCCTGGCGACGGGCAGGAGGCCGCGCGGAACACGCGAGCTGTACAGGTCGAACGCGCCCAGCAGGCTGTCGGCCCCGGCCGGCTCGAGACCGAAGAAACGATCGACGAGGTCGCCCGAGTCCCCCTCCTGCCGCAACACCGCCTGATGTTCGGGGCGCCCGCCGTTGGAGTCCAGGAGGAACTGCCGGTAGGCGCCCGGCAAAGCGCAGCCGAACTCGTCGTCGAGCGCTCGAAGCTGCGCTTCCCGCAAGGGCTCGCCGCCGTCGGATAGGCGCCCCGGACCGCCGGTGAGTGGAAAGCCGCCGGTGGCCCTGGCGGGTGCGGCCGTTGGCCTGAAGCCGCCGGAATGCGGATTGGCGCCGTGCAGCTCGAACGGAATGACCTGGACGATGCCGACCGGCCCGGGGTGGTGAATCACCCAGCCCTTGGGAAGCATCCATGACGGATCTTCGGCGACGGTTCGGATCGCCCGAAGCGCCTCGCCATAGTCTCCCCGCCGGGTGCCGCTTGGCTCAATCCTGATATTAGAAAGGTTTGGCGAGACGATCCCCGTCAAAAAAGCTTGCTGTACGACCCGGCGTGGCCAATCGACTTGTGCAGCTCACGCGGCACGAACACGGCTTCCTTAGACCAGGGCTGGTGATGCCACGTACCAAATGAGCCCTTCGCTTTGCCACTATAATCGTATGCGAGCCTCCGGTTGAATTTGCCTTTCCCCAGGCGGGTCATCTCGCGGTCGGCAAAGGAGAAATGCGCAGAGCGCGATGTGCCCTTCCCGAAGCTGTTCAGGCTTACCATGGCGCGGAAGGGTTTGGCCTTGCCCTGGAGCTTGAAGGCATAGTTGCTGAAGTCGATTTCGCGGCGTCCCGAAGGCGGGTCGTAAAAGACCACATCTTCATCCCCGAATTTCTTGATGAGCTTGGTCAGCTTTGACTTGAAAACCGCCTTTTCGATCCTCGATGCGGTTCGCGGCGCGGGTAGCTGAGACAGCTTGCAATACTCTGCGGTTACCGGAACGGGATTGTGGGTAAGGACGGCGTGGCGGCCGACATAATAAGTGTGGGCGCCGGCGACGGTAAAGTTCCAGACAGCCCGCGGCGCGACGGCGCGAGTCGAGGACCCCTCGATCTTCAGCTTCGCCCCGGACCGAGTCTGCAGCCGCATGCCGGCGGTGAGATCCTCGGCGGGGAGCCATCCGCGGCCTTCGATCCAGAAGCGATGCTTCGGGGTGACTTCGATGGCTTCGCCGCCGACCGTGAAGCGGGTGATCGATTCGGAGGCGCGGTAATGGGTATCCACGACGGCGTTGAGAGACGGTGCCGACGCCCGGTTGGTGGGATCGGATTTGGCGTAGACCCGGTCGCCCAGGGCGACCTGCTCGATCGGCACCGGCCCCTCGCTCCGCCAGACGAGCGTCCCGGTGACGAAGCTGTTGCAGGACTCCTCTTCCTCGCTTTCGCCGACACCGGAGCCGCTCACCTCGGCGGCCTCCGACTTCTCGGCAGACTGCACTTCCGCGCCTGCGCCGCCGCCCAGCAAGCCGCCGGCGCCCCCGATCAAGGCGCCGAGGCCGGCATTCTCCGCGATATCCTTGCTGTTCCCGCCTCCCAGCGCGGCATAGCCGGCATTCTCGGCCGCGCCGACGGCGGCATGGCCGAAGAAGCTCACGGAGGCGCTGGCGGCCTCGGCGGCGGTGCCGCCGCTGGCGCCGACCGCCTCGGCCGCCTCCGCCACTTCCGCACCCGCGCCGGCGCCTGTGGCGCCGATCGCGCCTCCGACCACCATACCCGCATAGGTCTTCTCGGCGCCGAAATCCCAATGGAGCGGGGACATGCTATGGTTGGTCGCTGCCGCTCCGAAATAGGCGCCGATCGCGATGGCGATGAGGATCGCGAAATTGCCGTCCGGATCGACGAAGCTTTCCGGGCTGGAGGAAGCGAACAGATACGGATCAGAATATTGTTCGGCCGCATCCGGCGACAGGAAGCGCCCTATGCTGGGATCGTAAAACCGGGCCCCGAAATCATAGAGGCCGCTGAGGCCGTTCCATTCGCGTCCGGCGAATTTCGGCCGGAAATTATCGGTGCCGCTGCTATTTGCCGAATCCATCTGGCCGTAGGGCAAATAGGCGATGCGTGCGGTGACCGCCCCCGATCCGTCGAAAACCGCGACGATGCTCTGGCGGTGATCCTCCAGGAAATAGGCCGTGCCGGAAGTCGGGACTCCCGGGCCGTTCGAGCCCGGCGCCAACTGTGCCAGCGCCGGCTGGATCGGCGCCGTCGCCACCGCCACCGCCATGAAGCCGGCAAACATCGCTTTCGTCCGGCTCACCGCGCGCGAACCGTCGGGAGCCGCCCCGGGGAAAGCCGATGCCAGGAGCATGATGGCGCAGAGCAGCAGGGCAAGGGCCAGGACGGCCGTCGTTCCCGGCGGCGGCACGATCAGAGCGGAGCGGGCCAGATCAGCCAATTGGGGCAGTGCGCCCGCCCGGCCGCCGCCGCCGCCATAGAGAAGGTCATGGCCGGGACCGACCGAGGCGGGCACCGAGGCCTGGCTGCCGAGCGCTATCGTGCCGGTGACCGCGGCCACGGGACCGGTCGGCCCGCTTATGTACTTCGTGCCCTGCTTGCCGCTGGCCAGGGTAAGCACTTCGAACCGGCCGTCGACCCAGTGGACCGGCGGCTGACCCAGAGGCGTGGCGGCGATCTTGTCTCCATGCACATCGTAAGCGATCGCCTCGCTGCGGGAGCCCGTCGGGTCGGTGCGCTTGAGCCCGAGCTGCCGATCGGCGGCGTCATAGGCGTGGTCGAACTGAACGCCCGCCTCGTTACGGCCGATGGCCCGACCGGCGGGGTCGAAGACGTAGACGTCGCCGGCGGAGCTGCCGGTGAGCTGGTCCGCACTACTGGCATAGGTGTAGGATGTGCTGCCCTGCCGAACGATCCCTCCGGCCTTGTTGTAACGCATCTGCAAAGGCCCGGACGGGCCTTCGGCCCCGGTCAGGAAGCCCATGGTGAGGTTGGGCGGATCGTCGTTGTAGGAGAAGGTTTCGTCGGTGGCCTTCGTGCCGCCCTGCACCTGGGTCAGCCGATCCAGCGCGTTCCAGCTGTAATTCAGCGAGAAGACCGGAGTGGACGGAGTCCCCCGGGTCGCGCTGGCGGACCTGAGCCGGCCGAACGAGGGGCCGATCGGATAATATTGCCGCGACAGCGCCACCCCGATCTGCGGGTAGGCGACGGACTGGATCTGCCCGAGCGCGGAATAGTCGCCATAGGTCGCAACGGTCTGCACCGGGCCGTCCTTCGCCGGCTGCAGCCCGATCGCGGAAAGCTGGCCGTCGGGGCCGTAGGTGTAGGAAACCACCGCCCCGTCGGCGAACGTGTAGCTGTCGGGCAGGCGCTGCGGCGTGCTGGTCTCGGCGACGAGATACTGGTCCTGGCCGATACCGAAGAGGTCGGCGGCGCGGTCGCCATAAGCGTCGTAGCCGATCCGCCGGCTGGAGGCCGGAAACCCGCCTTGGGGCCCGGTATCGGTTCCGGTCAGCTGGCCCAGGCCGTTGGCATAGGTCGTATCGTCGTAGGTCAGAGCGGTCGCGATCTGGCCGTTTGGTCCGTCCACCGCCCGGGCCGTGGGCCGGTTGAGCGGATCGAAGCCGCCATAGCTGATCTTGCCGATTCCGGTGTCGATCGCGGCCAGGCGCCCGGCCGGGTCGAAGCTCCACGTCGTCAGTCCTCGCGCCGGATCCCGCCGGGTTGATGGCCGCCCCAGCGAATCCCAGGTGAAGATCGTCTGCCGGGGCGAGGGGTCGGAAACCGCTATCGTCAGGATTTGCCCGGCGGCGTCGTAAACGCTGCTTCGGACCAGGCCGTTCGGCTCAGTGCCCTGCACCGCCAGGCCAGCCGGGGATCGCAGCGCGACCGCGGTCTGGGCGTCCGCCGTGCCGGCGGCCCGTACCGTCGTCGTCGTCAGCCCGTCCGGGGAATATCCATAGGTTGTCTGGACTCCGGCCGGGTCGGTGATTGTCACCGGCCGGTTCCAGTCGTCATGCGAGGTCAGCGTTACCGGCGGCGGATCGCCTTCGAAATAGGGCACGGATCTGGACTGCGCCCGCCCGGCGGAATCGAATGCGACCTCCTCGCGCGTGACCGCGGCGGCTCCGCCCCGCGACGCGAGCCGCCTCACCAGTATCTCGCGGCCGAGGCCGTCGAAATATCGACGGGACCATGTCCAATTGTCGGAATCCCCGTCTCCCCAGCTGAGCCGCGAGCGGATCTCGGAGTAATTGCCGTGGGCGTCCGACCCCATCGTCATCTGTTGCAGCGTCACCTGCGAGCTCGAAGACGGAGAGGGCCCGAGCTGAGCGACGATCCGCCCAAACCCGTCCAGAGTCTGCTGGAAGGTGTTTCCGTTGGGGTCCACTTCCTTGACCATGATCCCGAACCGGGCGTCGTAGAGGAATGTGGACGTCAGATTGTAGGCCGTTCCCTGGCGGGTCAGGGCCGGCGAGACGTGCTGCGCGGGAAAGCTGTGGAGGACGGTGTCGTAAACCATCCTGCTGACGTTGCCGGCCGTATCGGTCGTGCTGGTCGTATTGCCATAGGCATCGACGCCATATTGGGTGACGAGAAAGCTTCCGGTCGTGTCGTCGTAATCGGACGTCCCGGTCACGTTGTAGTTCGCGTCGTAGGTCCGCGTCGACCAGCGCAGGCCGTCGGCCGGCCAGGCGGGCGTGGCGGCCGACAGGAAATTCTGACAGCTTGCCAGCGATCCGTTGCGCTGCTTGGCCCGGGGAATGCCCAGGACATGCCGCGCGGTATCGACCTGATAGCGCGTGCAGGTCCATCGCCCCATGTCGCCGAGGGTTGGATTGCCGGGTTCCGCCGTCAGCGTCTCATTGCCGTAGGCGTCATATTGCGAGCTCGTGACCATCGTATAGGCGGGCGCATTGCCGGCAAAGGTTTGGACGGAGAGCTGCGCCGGCCGAATGAGGTGGAGGCCGGCCGCCTGCTGGGCCGAGGATGCCAAATCGACATATTGATAGTCCGTCACCGTCATCGTCGCACCCTGGCCGTCATATTGGGTGCTGTGATCGACCATCTGCTGAAGCGGTACGGCCTGGTTGTAGATGACGGCGGTGCTTCGTTTGGTGGCCGTCTCGGTCGTGGTGATCGACTTGAAGCCGAGCCAGCCGCGGCCCGCGACGTCGCTCAGCGCGCCGCTATAGGCCAAGGTGCTGGCATAGGTTGCACCACGACCGTCCTGGGCCGAATAGCCGCTGACGACGTACAGCGCCCCGGACCGCGAGCGCATCGGCCAGGGGGAGGGCGCCGCGACCGGCGCCTGCAGTGTCGACAGCGGCGCATATTGGATCGAAGTGATGCCGCCGAAGCCGTCCGTGGCGGTGCTCAGCAGATCGGGCATCGTGCCGCCGCCGAGCCAAACCTTGCATCCGGTGCAAGGCGCGATCCGTCCGCCGGCGATGGTGCCCCTGGCCTGCGCGACATCGGCGAGGCCGTCGCCGTTCAGATCCTGGAAGACTCCGTTGTCGAGGACTGCTCCGTTCTGGACCAGGAACAAGTAGGTCGGCAGGGCGTAGGACGCCTTCGAAAAGCCGTTGGCGTTGCCGATATAGACGTCGAGGTCGCCATCGGCGCCCTGGCGAGCGCCCGAGTAGCGGGTAAGCCCGTCGCTCTGGACATTGCCGAGCATGGCCATCACCTGCGAAGCGGATTGGCCGCTTTGCCGGCTCATCAGGTGCAAGGGGCCGGGCAGTGCGATCCCGCTCGCCGTGAAGCCGGCGCCGGTGCCGAACCAGATCTGGAGATTGCTGCCCGTGGCGGGCGAGTAATCGGGAATGCTGTCGCCGTTCACGTCGACCAGCACGCCGGTGTCCAGGGTCGAGCTGCCGCTCGCCTGCAGCATCGGCCCGGGCAAGGCATAGCTTGCGGAAAAGCTGAAATCCGATGCGCCGAGCGAGACGGTCAGGTCGGAACCGGACGGGCCTTTCGTGGCGCTACTATAGTCGAGGATGCCGTCGCCATTCACGTCCCGCAATATTCCGGTCCGCATGGATTGCTGGTTCGCGAACCGGAAAAGCGTCCCCGGCAAGGCCATGCCGGTATCTTGGAATCCTCCTGCGGTGCCCTTCCAGATCTCGAGGTCGGTCGCCCCGCCGGCGTCCTTCGTCGCCGCCGAATAGTCGAGAAGGCCGTCGCCATCGATGTCCGCGAGCACGCCGCTCGCCAGCGATTGGCCGTTCACGACGGTGAACAGCGCATGGGGCAGGTCCATCCCGGCCGGAAGCTGAGTGAAGCCGGAACCGTTATTGTGCCAGACGGACAGGTCGGACGATCGCGACTGGAGATTATTGGTCGCTGCGGAAAAATCGGGCAGCCCGTCGCCGTCGATATCGCGCAGGGTGCCGACCTGGAGGACGGCCTGGGCGGTCAGCTGGTAAAGCGGCCCGGGCAGCTGATAGGCCTGCTTGGTGAAGGCGCCGGTGGCGCTGCCCAGCCAGACCGACAGATCTTCCGAACCGTCCGCAAACTCTGTCGCCAGCGCATAATCGAGGATTCCGTCGCCGTTGATGTCGTTGAGGGCTCCGATCGGGACGGATTGGCCGTTCGCCACCACGGTCAGCGGGCCGGGCAGGGTCTGCCCGGAATCGGCGAATCCCGGCTGGGTTTGCTGCCAGCCGAACGCCAGCGGAGCGAAACAATTATTGCTCGAGTCGCACGCGCTGACGCTGTTCAGCAGGGAACGCCCCGTCGCTGCGCTGGGCGCGTAGGAGAGGTTGTAGACGAGCGCCGTCTCCCCTTGGACGGAGGTCGTCACCGAGGCCAGCAGCTGGCTCGTCGTCACCAGCGAACCGCCTGAATATCGAGACAGCGGGTCAGGCCGCGCGGAATAGCCGAAGACCACCGATCGCTGCGCCGCGTCCTTCGTGTTGACGTTCGACGTATAGTCGATCCGAGTCAGGTAATATTCGCCGGTCGCCGCGTTCGACGAATAGCCGAAGGCCATCTGGTTGCCGTTGAGGTCGGTGAAGCTGTCCTGCCCCCAGACGGCGACCGCCCCGTCGGTGCGGCCCTGGGCCAGGATTCGCGATCCGGCGGCGCCGGCAGTCGCCCCGAAGGTCAGGGTCTCGCCGTGCTTGTTCAGAAGGGTGAAGGAGCAAGGGCCGGTGCCGCATAGATCCTGGCTGGCGGTGATTGCGACCGTCGGATCCTGCTCGGGAGAAAAGCCGGTGCCGCCCGGGGTCGCGATGAGCCTCTGGCCGTCCAGGCAGAAGACGTCGTTCGGCCCGTAGGTGACTCCGCCTCGGCGCTTGTCCAGATCGAGCCGGGCGTCGCAACGGGTGATCGCCGAGACTCCCCGCACCGACCAGCCCAGGCCGAGATGTCCGTCTCCGGTCTGGCTGTCATAGCCGAGGCTGAGCTCGGGCTCGACTCCGTTCGTGCCGGGCGGAGTGATGAGCGGCAGGTGATAAGTGGCGTTTCCCGACGCGCCGACCGCGAACGTGCCGACGAACTGGCCGGCGACGGTCGAGCCTGCGGCGGCCGCGCCCGGCACCAGACCGAGCCCATAGGCGGCGAGAGCCAAAGCCCCCGCCGCCGCGGCGCCCAGGCCGACCGTCATCCGCCTGGTCCACGCCGCGGCGATCGCTCGCCACCCGATTGCGATCCAGGCAGAGACGGGCGGCACGACCCCTCCTATGCGTGGCTTGCCGACGGAGGCGACGGAGACGGCGGCTGCAGCGGGGTGAAGTCGATCCAGAAGACCGGGTTCCAAGTCCACCAGTTCCAATAGGCCGAGGTGCTGCTGCAAATGCCCAGGAAGCAGTCCTCGCTGTCGAACCAGGTGCCCTCCCAGCCCAGGGCGGCTCCGATGTTCACCGAGCCTGTCACGAGGTTGGACGTGCCCCAGATAGCCGATGCCGACGTTCCGAGCGCGCCGGTCGACGGGCCAGGGAAGCCTTCCACTTCGTCGTGCCAGTTGAAGGCGTCCGACCAGGTGTTGGGGATGTCCGATCCGTTGCACGGGCTGTTCAGGTACCACATCGGCCCGACCGAGGATCCGCTGGTTTCGGGCTGTACGCTCCACGAATCGAGCGCCTCAGTGATCGTGGTCGTATAAGTGTACGTGTCGAAGCCGCCGGTCGCGGGTGCGTAGTTCACGATCGTCTGCGCCGTCTCGGTCCAGCTGTTGGCGCCGGTCGTCGGTGCCTGGTCTATGAAGTTGAACGATCCGCTCGACGAGGAAGGCGTGATGACGCCCTGGAGATAGCAGTTCACGAAACCCGTGCCCTGGTCGTCGTCGTCGTACAGAGAACCGGGATTGAGGCTGTAAGTGCTCTGGATACCCAGCACCTGGCTCGACTGCGACGCGCTCTGGTTGAGGAAACCCCAGACGGTCAGCGACACGGTCAGGGAGCCCGCCCCGTTGGAATTGCCGTCGCCACTGTAGGTGAAGGGCGCGTAACAGGAGTAGGTCTGAAAGACGTAGACGAGCCCGGTCGGGATGTCTTCGACGGTCGCGGGGACCTGTTTGGCCGCGGCAAGCTGCTTCGCTTTGCGGATGAACGCCAGGAGGCTGGGATCGACCCTTTTCGGCGGAGGTCTGTCGTCGCAGCAGGCGGGGGTCCGCTCGTTCTGGTCGGACCCGTCGCGGCGCGTCTCCGAATCTCCAAGCCCGGTGGGCGGGTAGCAGAGCGCGTAATGGTCGGCGCGCTTGCCGCCGGCCCCGGGCCGAACGACGACGAGCGTCGCGACGGACGGAATGGCGAGGGCTCCGCCGGCAATTGCGCCGATGCCCTTGTGGTCGTTTGCGGCCGGCGAGAGAAACAGCACCGGAGTGCCCGCTTGCAGCGCCTTGCGCAGATAACCGTCGGCGTCGGCGAGATCGTCCGAGAGGTTGCGGCGGCAGTCGTAGATAAGCAGGTCCGCGCTTTCGATCTGGCGGAGCTGATTGGGGTCGACGACGGTCAGGGTCCTGGTGCCCAGCCTGTCGGTGACCGGATGCGGGAGATATTCGTCTCCGACATAGACCAACTTCGGCGCGCTGCTTTTCATGATGGGCCCTTTCACGGATGGGGACGCTACGATCTCGCTCCCGGTGGCGGAAAAATTCCACAGGAAATCTGACGGCGAGAGAGGATTACTCGCACGCTAAGGATTCTGTTGTTAAGCTGAAGCTACGGAAGACCCAACATCCGGCCAAGGCCATCGGTCCAGAGAATACGACTTTGATAAAAAGCCGATTCTAAAGAACGACGCCGGATTTCCTAATCTAGGTAACATCCATATTGGCTGCCGCCTACGATGTTCTGGATTCACGTCCGGGTTATTTGGTCCATTACGGACCCATTCCGAATCCGCCCGGAAGCGGAGAGTCTCCACCGCAGGAATTGCGGGTCATATGCGCCTGCCCTGTGTGCCGCTTTCGGCTTGCGCACAGGCCGAAAGCGGCACTCCGGCCGACCCTCTATTTTCCAGCCAAACCTTTATTTTCTAAGTCGGAACTTTATTTACCGTGGCCGCGAGCCGTCCCTCCAGCCGCGTCTATTCGACGGTGACGCTCTTCGCCAGGTTCCTCGGCTGGTCCACGTCCGTCCCCTTGGCCACGGCGACGTGGTAGGCGAGGAGCTGGACCGGGATGGCGTAGACGAGAGGCGCGATCAGCGGATGGACCCTGGGCATCTCGATCGTCGCCAGCAGCCGGTCGTCGGCGGCCGATTTCAGCCCTTCGGCGTCCGAGATCAGGACCACCTTGCCGCCCCGGGCCTGGACTTCCTGCATGTTGGAGACGGTCTTCTCGAACAGGGGGCCGCTCGGCGCGAGCACGATGACCGGAACGTTGTCGTCGATGAGGGCGATTGGGCCATGCTTCATCTCGCCGGCGGCATAACCCTCGGCGTGGATGTAGCTGATCTCCTTGAGCTTGAGGGCGCCTTCCATGGCGAGCGGGTAATCGGCGCCCCGTCCGAGATAGAGGACGTCTCGCGCTCCTGCGATGAGCGGCGCCATCGCGGCGATCTCCTCGTCATGGCCGAGCGCTGCGTTCATCGCGGCGGGGGCTTCGGAGAGATGGTCGACGATCTCGCGTTCCTCCTCCTCGCTGATCCGGCCCTTGTCGCGGGCCAGCTTGGCGGCGAGCGCGGCGAGGACCGCGAGCTGGCAGGTGAAGGCCTTGGTCGAGGCGACCCCGATCTCCGGCCCGGCGTGCGTGGGCAGGAGAAGGTCCGCCTCGCGCGCCATCGAGCTCGTCGGAACGTTGACGACGACGGCGATACGCTGGCCCTCGGCTCGGGCATGCCGAAGCGCGGCCAGCGTGTCGGCGGTCTCCCCGGATTGCGAGATGAAGAGTGCGAGCCCGCCCGGCTCCAGAACCGGCTGGCGGTAGCGGAATTCGGAGGCGACATCGAGGTCGACGGGAACCCTGGCGAATTGCTCGAACCAGTATTTGGCGACCATCCCGGCATAGAAGCTGGTGCCGCAGGCGACGATGGTGACCCGCCGGACACCGGCGAAATCCTCGTCCATCGCCGGAAGCGCGACCTTGCGCTCGAACGGGCGCAGGTAGGAGGAGAGAGTCTGGGCGACCACGATCGGCTGCTCGAAGATCTCCTTCTGCATGAAGTGGGCGTGATTGCCCTTGTCGCCGACGTCGCTCGACGCGCCCGATTCGACCGTTTCGCGCTCCACCGGCGCGTTGGACCGGTCGAAGATCCGGGCGCCTTCACGGGTGATCACCGCCCAGTCGCCCTCGTCGAGATAGGCGATCCGCTGGGTGAGCCCGGCCAGTGCGAGCGCGTCCGAGCCGAGATAGGTCTCGCCGTCGCCGTAGCCGACGGTCAGCGGTGCCCCCATCCTCGCTCCGATCAGCATTTCGGGATGGTCGCGGAACAGGATGGTGATGGCGAAGGCGCCGTGGAGCCGCGGAAGGACGGCGGCGACCGCCTCCTGCGGCGACCCGCCTTGCTCGAGCTGGTGGTCGATCAGGTGCGCGACGACTTCGCTGTCGGTTTCGGACTGGAAGGTCCGGCCCGCCGCCTGCATCTCCTCGCGAAGCGGCCGGAAATTCTCGATGATCCCGTTGTGGACGAGGGCGACCCCGCCGACGATGTGGGGGTGAGCGTTGCCGACGGTGGGAGCGCCGTGGGTGGCCCAGCGGGTGTGCGCGATCCCGATCGTCCCTGCGAGCGGGCTCGAGGCGAGCTCGGCGGCCAGATTGTCGAGCTTGCCTTCGGCCCGGCGGCGCTCGAGCGCTCCACCCAGGATCGTGCAGATCCCGGCCGAGTCATAGCCGCGATATTCGAGGCGCCTCAGCCCCTTCATGAGCCGGTCGGACACTTCCTCGCGACCGACGATGCCGATGATTCCGCACATGTTTAAGCGTCTCCTGACCCGAAGCCGATGCTCCTGTAGCGGGGGAGGGCAGCTCCTCCTAGGGGTAAGGTCGGAGACGGCCGGCCAGCAACTGGACTGGCCGAACCGCATGCGCTAACGAGAAAGCGAGGGCAGGCCGTTTTCACGACCCGCCCTCGACGTGGCGGAGACGGTGGGATTCGAACCCACGGGGGCGTGCCTGGAAGCTGACACCCCGTCGGAACCTAAGTCCGATGCCTTAAGCCACTCGGCCACGTCTCCAGTGGGTCGCCCCCGGCATAGTGCCGGTGGGCGACTCATGTTCATAGTAAATGACAGATGAAATGCGGCGGCGCAAGTGCTTCTTCGCGCCGCTGTCGCTTGTGCCAGTCAACCGGGTCCCGCTCGTGACGGAATCCGTCTAGGACGCTGCATGATAAGCTTCATCATATTATGGATGATAACGTTATCATAGCGCTGCAATTTGATAATTAGCTTAATTTGGTTCTTATTATTTAGCAAAATAGCAATTTAGATAATTAGACCATTAGCAAATTAGCAAATTAGCAAATTAGCAAATTAGTAAATTAGCAAATTAGCGCTTGGCGGATGAGTGAGGCGCGTAAGCGCGCGCGCGCGAGTGAGCGACCGCTCGCGCAGCCGAGTGATTATAATTCGGGAATTAGTGAGTTGGCTGATCGGCAAACGCCGCGAATGAGCGGTTTCGCCCGGCGCGCGAGCCAGCGGACATAGGGGGACGGCGATTCAGGAATTTCGCAAATTAGCGAATTCGCGCCTTCGCAATTTCGCGAGTGCGACATATCGGTAAATTAGCGATCTCAAATTTAGCGAATTATCAAATTAGCGAATTATCAAATTAGCGAATTAGAGCATCGGGTGTAAAATTGAACCGTCGGCATGACGCGGCGGCTCAGGTTTAGGGCCCAAGGCTCTGGCGAACCCGAGGAACGTCGAATTCCCGAGCCGAGAGTTGATGCGCCGACATCGTCGGGCTTCGAGCGCTTAGCTGCCTTTCTTCGATTTCATCGCGGCCCGGAACCGCGCGGCCCAACCGGGCCTCGATTCCTGGGTGCCCCGAGCAAGCGCCAGGGAATCGGCCTCGACGTCCTTGGTCACCACCGAACCGGCTCCCACGATCGCCCCGGCCCCGATCCTGACCGGAGCGACCAGCGCCGAGTTGGAGCCGATGAAAGCGCCTTCGCCGATCACGGTACCGTATTTGAAGAAGCCGTCGTAATTGCAGGTGATGGTTCCGGCCCCGACATTGGCCCCGGCCCCGACCTCCGCGTCGCCGAGATAGGAGAGGTGGTTGGCCTTGGCGCCCGCGCCGAGCTTCGCCTTCTTGGTCTCCACGAAATTGCCGATCTTGGCCTTCTCGCCGACGACCGTGCCGGGGCGGAGGCGGGCATAGGGCCCTATCTCGGCCCCGGACCCGATCGTCGCGCCCTCGATATGGCTGAAGGCGCGGATCCGAGCGCCGTCGGCGATGCTCACTCCGGGGCCGAAGTAGACGTTGGGCTCGATCGTGACGTCCCGGCCGATCCTGGTGTCGAAGGCGAACCACACCGTCTCCGGCGCGATCAGGGTCGCCCCTTCGGTCATCGCCTCCGCCCGGCGGCGGGCCTGCCACAAGGCCTCGGCGGCGGCGAACTCGCCGCGGCTGTTCGGTCCGATCGCCTCCGCGGGCTCGCACTCGACCATCAGCGCAGGGCGGCCGTCGGCGGCGGCCAGGTTGACGATGTCGGGAAGGTAATATTCGGCCTGGACGTTCTCGTTGCGGACCCGGGCGAGCAGCGGCCAGAGATCCGAGGCGCGGACGGCGAAGATGTTCGCGTTGCACAGGGCGATCGCGCGCTCCTCCTCCGAGGCGTCCTTATGCTCGACGATCCTGGCGATCCGGCCGTCTTCTCCGGCGACGATCCGCCCATAGGCCGCGGCGTCGCCGGGGCGGAAGGCGAGCGCCACCATGGCCGCTTCCGGCTCGGACTGGAGGGCCCCGAGCATCAGCCGCATGGTTCGGGCGCGAATGAAGGGGGCATCGCCGGAGAGGATCAGGACGTCGCCCTCGAAGCCGGCAAGCGCGGCTTCGGCCTGCCGGACGGCGTGGGCGGTGCCCAGCTGCGGCTCCTGGACGGCGAAGTCGATGCCGGGGCCGGCGAGCCTGGCCTCGAGCTGCTCGCGCTGGTTGCCGACGACGATCACGGTCCGCTGCGGCTCCAGGGACTCCACGCTCTCGAGCAGATGCTCGATCATCGGCCGCCCCGCAATCGGGTGCAGCACCTTGTGAAGGTCGGATTTCATCCGGGTCCCCTTGCCGGCGGCAAGGATCACGGCGGCAAGGGGCCTGCTCATGGCGCGGCCAATCGCACGGAAAGCTTGCCATTTCCATAGCGGCCCGGCGAAAGCTTCGGGGATGCTTCCTCGATCCGGAGCCGATTGGCCGGCGCGGCCGTCCGTGCTAATTCGACTTGCTGGAACGTAAGGGGGTTCTCATGCGCGGGTCGTTCATCGGTTTCGCCTCGGCGCTGATCGCCTCAGCTTCACCCGCCGCCGCCGCCCCGGCCCCAACGCCTCCCCCGGCCGCCCAGGGCGGGGAGCGCGCGGCGCGTCTCTCCGCCCTGCTCGCCGCCGAGGATTATATGACGCTCGGCAGGATGATCCGCGAACCTATCACCGAAGCGGACGTCAGCACCGACCTCGACTGGCTGAAGGATCGCCTGCTGGAGGGCAATTCCGCATGGATCGCCATGCTCTACGCCAAGCTGTTGTGGAGCGTTTCCGACCGCTCCCCGCCCGAGGCCGCCGGCGGGCTGCGCCAGACAGCGGTGACGGCGTCCCTTTATGCCTATGCGGCGATCGGGATCGACGGTGCACGGTGCGGGGACCGTTCCGCCCCGTCGAATCGTCTGGATCAGCTGATGGGCTGGGAGCGCCGGATATGGCCTTTCCTGACCGAAATGACACCCGAGCAGCGCCAGATGGCGGTCGACCTGGCCGTGAGGATGGAGGAACGGACTCGGGCGCGGCGCGATTCGAAGGGCGACGTCGAGTTCCTCTGCCGCGGCGGGATGGAGGAGATGAGCTATAATTTGACCCACGGCACGACGCGCGAAGTCGAAGCCAAGCCGGGTCGGATCGGACGGCAAATCGTCGTCGACGGCGACGGCAAGTACCGCCCGTCCGTCCGCGGGCAAGAGGTCTGGCGGCCCGAGGCGGAAGCGGCGCGGTCGAGCCTCCGCGCCCGGCTCGTGCAACTGGTCGACGCGGCGACCCGGTCGCCACGCCCCTAGACCCTCGCCCGGCCCGCTCCCTTGCCGGGACCCTCGCCCTGCGGCCCGCCTTGATGTAGAACCCGCGCGACGAGGAGACCATATGGACGGCAAGGGCACCTACAAGACTCGCGGCGCGGGCGGATCGCCCGATACGGCGCGGGTCGTCGACCGGAGCGTCGCCTTCGACCTTCCCGAGCAGCAATATCGCCGGCGCGGTTACAACCCGCCCTTCGAGGAGCTGGGCTGGAAGCCGCTCGAGGGGCCTAGCGCCTAGCCTTCCGAGCCTTCACCCAGAGGTGGCGGGCAAGCATGGCGGGCGGCATCCGAAGCCAGTGCGAGCGAACGTAGAAGCCGAGCCGGGTTGCGGATCGAGTCGCCCGGCCCCAGCCGTCCCGCGCCAGCAGCCGACGGCGGTACAAGGCGTCCACGGCCGTCAATCGGAGTCCGAAATCGATTTTTTCCGATTGCGCGGCCTTTGAATTCGAAGGCTTGGAAATTGGTGCCTGACACCAATTAACGGGCGTTCCGTAGAGATGGTGGGCGAGGCGGACAGCGCGACGCACCGCCGGGAGCAGGCCGTGGCGCTCGGAACGCTCGTGGAGTCCTGCCCAGAAGCTCGAGCCGCGCTCCCCAAATTCGCGCAGGAGCCGATCGATGTCCCACAGGTTCCTCAGCCCCCCGGCCAGATCGCCGTCGGCCAAGAGATGGGCCGCGGCATGAACGATCATGTCCGGAGGCGACAGGACGAACAGGCCGTTCCCCAGCGCCACCCGGTCCGCGATCATCGACTCCATGTCGGGCTTTGGGCGCGCCGTCAGCGGCAATATGGCGTGGTGGACGTCGATCATCCGGTCGCGTTCGCGGTGGATGAGCGGCGGAAGCTCGTGCATCCACCGCCGGTAATATTGGTCGTCGTAGCTGTCCTCCTTCACCCATTCCCAGCCCGCGGCGAGGAGGGCGCGCTCCACGTCGGGCAAGGCGGGGCGGGGGACGAGGATGTCGAGGTCGCCGATCGACCGGCCGCGGCCCGCCTCGAGCCCGGCCGCGGCATAGGCGGTGCCCTTGAGCAGGATGACCGGGGTTCCGAGCGGCGCAAGCGACCGCCGGGCCATTTCGGCTTCCCACAAGGCCTGGACCCGGGTGGCCTCGCCGTCGCGCCTGGCGGCTTCGAGCACGGCTTCGACCTCGGGAGGAAGCGCTTGGCCGACGAGCCGCCAGGCGAGGCTTCCCGACAGCGATTCGGCGCGGGCGACGGCGATGAGCGACGTCCAGTCCTTCACCTGACCGGCGGACGACGGGTCGGCGAGTAGCCGAACGAGCGAGCGGGAGTCCTTCATTCGCTCCGCCACAGGCTTTCGACCAATTCTTCCGCCTGGGCGGTGTCGGCATAGTCGATGGCCTTGGAGGGCAGGGTTCGGACGAGCCGGGTAAGCGCCTCGAACCCACGCTCGGCGAGCGCCACGTAATTGGTCGAGGCCTGAGTGAGGCGCATGAAGGCTTCCGCGGCCCCGACGTCCCGAACCGCCGGATCGAGGTCGCGCCCGAAGCGGGGAAAGAGGATCATGACCGGAGTCGCCGGCTCGCCCATCCGGGCGACGGCTTCGCCGTTGGGGCGGAGGTGCCGGATCCTCCCCTTGGGCGTTCCGGTGAGCACGGGGCCGAGCCGCGCGGGATCGATCCCGTCAAGCAGCCCGAGCGATTCGTTCTTGAGGCTGACCGCGCGTGGAAAGGGGTGGAGCTGGCCGCTGTGCAGGTCGAGCAAGGCGAATTCGTCGCCCATGAATCGCCAGCCGCGCTCGCCCAGGAGTGCGCCCAGGGTCGATTTTCCGGCGCCCGAGTGACCGGTCAGCAATAGCGCGCGCCCCTCGCGCTCGACGCTCGCGGCGTGGAGGAGGAGGAACCTCTTCTGGCCGAGCGCCATCTGCAGGTTCATTCCCATCTCGGCGGCGAGCAGCCCCTGGGCCAGCGGCAGCGGCGCCGCGTCGGGCAGGACATAGTCCCCACGGATCGCCACCGAAGGCCGAACCCACCGCCGCCACGCTCGCTCCGCCTCCAGCCGGACCGTGAAGTCGCACAGGCCCTCGGGCTCGGGATAGCCCGCATAGAGGCGCCGAAGCTGAGCCACGGGCTGGCGCCACTGCGAGCCGATTCGGAACGAGACGGGCCCCACCCGGAGCCGGAAGACGTGCCTCATGTCCGCCAGACGAGTCCCGCCGCCTCGAGCTCGGCCAGCCGGGCGGCGATCGCCGCCGCCGGATCGTCGGACTCAATCTCGAACGTCTCGCCCATCCGCTCGGCGATCTGAGCCGGGCTTGCCGGCCCGCAGGCCAGGGCTTCGAGGATCTGGGGCGCCGGGGGCGCGAGGAAGTGGGTCAGGCCCGACGTCCGGTGGTAGAGAAGGGTGAGGCCTTCCACCTCGGCCATTCGCATGGTTTCGGGCGGGTCGGCGGCGTAGAGGGACGCGGCCATTGGGGCCGCTCCGCGGCTCAGCGCGGCATCTGCAGCGAGGCGTAGCAGGTGAAGCCGCTCATCCCCGCCTGCAGACGGCGAATATAGTTGGCATAAGCCTGGGCGGCCTCGCCGTCGACTCCGGCCGGGGCTCGGCCGGAGTTCAGAAGGACCTTGACCTCTTCGCCCTTGAGCGGCCGGGCGAGCGGCGGATAGGCGCCGGCGGTGCCGGCCGGGACGAGGCTTCCGTCGGCGGCGATGAACTGGCCGGCGCCTGCCTGGGGCGCCGGGACCGGTATCTCGCAGTTCAGAACCGAGCCGGCGGTCTGGGCGAGGGCAGGGCGAATCGTCACCACGGTCGACGCCGCTGCGGCTCCGAGCGCAAGCACGACTCGGCGGCTCGGCCGCCCCAGGCCGTCGTCTCCGGGAATGTCGCTTCGATCGCTCATGGCACCTGCATCTTACGCCGAGCCTTCTTTCATAAGGGTAAAGCGTCGCAATGGCGAGACGGGGCGAGAGTCACTGTCCCGCTTATGGACGATCGATGGAGAAAAATCGTTTCGCCCTCGTTTGTAGCCCCGGGCCGCCGGAGTAGGCGCGGCCGCTTGTCCAAGGAGGACCATTACATGAAGATCATCCTTTTCGCCGCGGCGTTGACCCTCGGCAGCGCCGCTCTGGCGCAAACCGGAAACACGGTCAGCGATCCCTCGCAGAGCATGGGGCCGCGCGGAGTCAGCCAGCAGGGCACGGATCCGGACGGAATGGCCTGCAGTCCGGCGGGCTACAATGCCAACACGACCGGCTACCAGGCCTGCGCTGCGGGCAACTCGAACGCCGCCGCAGGAACCGGCGCGGCTGCGCCGCGCTGCTCCAAGACGGTCAAGGACGGCTGCATCCAGGCCTATGAGCGCGGCGTCCGCCGCTAAAGGCCAGCGGGGCGCCCGTTGCGGGCGCCCCATTTCCCCGATACGGATAGAAATCGTTTCGGCCTCGTTAAGGAGTAGTGCCGCCGCGCGATTGCGGCCGCCGACCCCAAGAGGAGTCTGAAAAATGAAGTTCATGACGATGGCTGCCGCGCTCATGCTCGGCACCGCGGCGGTCGCACAGACTGCGCCGCAAGAAGAAACCGAAACGACGACCAGCGAAACCACGACTTCGGAGACGGAGACGGAGACGGCGCCGGCTCCCGACGCCACGACGTCGATTCCGCCGACGGCAACGACCGCTCCCGCTCCCGGCAACATGTCGACCATGAGGGGTTCGGGCCAGACCGTCGCTGCCGGCAATGGCTCGCCGGAAACCGACGCCCGTGGGATTCGCGTCCTCTCGGCCCCCGCGGAAGCGCCCGCCGGCTACAACCAGGGCGCGCGCACTGTTCCGGCCGGATCCGCGATGCCGACGGTCGCCCCGCCCACTCCGACCGCCGCCGGGCCGCTCCCGCCCTGCACCCGGACCGTCACCGACCGCTGCACCCAGACCTACGAGCGCGGCCGGGCTCGGTAAGGGTTGAAATTCCTCCCCTGCATTTGCAGGGGAGGGGGACCGCCCGAAGGGTGGTGGAGGGGCTTGGCAGAGTCCGAAGGACCCCTCCACCGGGCTTCGGCCGGTCCCCCTCCCCGCGAAATCGCGGGGAGGATTTTTGATGAGGGGGGAGACTTATGACCATCAGCTTCGAAGGCCGGGTCGCAATCGTCACCGGCGCCGGCGGGGGGCTCGGACGCGCTTATGCGCTGGAGCTCGCCCGGCGCGGTGCGAAAGTGGTGGTGAACGACCTCGGCGGCGCCCGCGACGGCTCGGGCAGCTCCGATGCCGCGCTCAAGGTGGTCGAGGAGATCGAGGCCGCCGGCGGCGAGGCGATCGCCAACGGGGCCAGCGTCACCGAGCCGGAGCAGGTCGAGGCGATGGTCGCCGAGTCGAAGTCGCGCTGGGGCGGGGTCCATATCCTCATCAACAATGCCGGGATCCTTCGCGACAGGAGCTTCGCCAAGATGAGCGTCGAGGATTTCCGGGCCGTCGTCGACGTCCACCTGATCGGCGCCGCGATCTGCACCAAGGCGGTCTGGGAGACGATGCGCGAGCAGGCCTATGGCCGGATCCTGATGACTTCGAGCTCGACCGGCCTTTACGGCAATTTCGGCCAGGCCAATTACGGGGCCGCCAAGCTCGGCCTCGCCGGCTTCGCCAAGACCCTCCACCTGGAAGGCGCGAAATATAATATCCGGGTCAACACGATCGCTCCAACCGCCGCGACCCGGATGACCGAAGACATCTTCCCCCCGGAGCTGCTCGGCTTGTTCAACCCGGACAATGTCGTTCCGGCCGCGCTTTATCTGGTCTGCGAGGAGTCTCCGAGCAATTTCATCGTCGGAGCCGGCGGGGGCGTGGTCCAGGCCGCCTACGTGACCCTCACTCCGGGCTATGCGCTCCCCGAAGGCCGCCGCACCGTCGAGGAGGTCGCCGCCAATTGGGACAAGGTCGTCGACCGAAGCGACGAGATCGTCCCCCAGTCCGGCGCCGAGCAGGCAATGCTGATCATGAAGGTGCTTCAGGGAAACTAGAGTCCGGCTCGTCATTGCGAGGAGCGTAGCGACGAACCAATCCAGCGGGCCTGCGAGGCAGAACTGGATTGCTTCGCTCTGCTCGCAATGACGGGAGCCATACCGTATTGCAACACTAACACACTTGTGCTATACGCCGCCCGTCAGGGAGGAAAGACATGTATAGCGACAGCGATCTGGAATCGGCGGTCGCGGCCGGGGCGTTGAGCCCCGACGCCGCCTCCGCCCTTCGCAATTACGTGGCCGGCCGAAGCGGCGGCGCCTCGGTCGACGAGGAGCATTTCCGGCTCATCACCGGCTTCAACGACATCTTCGTGGCGATCGCGGCGGCGATCCTTCTGTTCGCGGTCGGCTGGATCGGCAACGCCTTCGGCCCCCACGTCGACGGCGACGGGCCGACGCCCTTCGCCGGACTGTTCGTCGCGGCGACCGCCTGGGGCCTCGCCGAATTCTTCACCCGCAAGCGCCGGATGGCGCTTCCCAGCATTCTCCTGCTCCTCGCCTTCGCCGGCGGAGTGTTGCTCACCGCCTTCGTCACGATCGTCCTGGCGGTGGGCGAGGCCAATTTGGAGAATCAGGAGCGGGCCATCGCGCTGCTCGCAGCCGGGTCCGCCGCTGTCGCCGCAGGAGCCACCTGGCTGCACTGGCGCCGGTTCCGGGTCCCGGTCACCGTCGCCGTGGGGGCGCTCGGAGTCGTCGGCGTGGCCATGGCCCTCGTCGCCTCCGCGGTCGGAAGCGGCCCGCAGCTCGAGAACGCCATGCTGGCGAGCGCGCTCCTCCTCGGCATCGCGGTCTTCCTCTTCGCCATGTGGTGGGACCAGTCCGACCGCGCCCGCGAGACCCGCCGGTCCGACGTCGCCTTCTGGCTCCACCTGCTTTCGGCGCCCTTGATCGTCCACCCGATCTTCTCGCTGCTCGGCCTCACCGACGGCGACGCAACGATCGGCGAGGCGCTGGTCGTGCTCGGGGTCTATGTCCTTCTCGGGCTGACCGCGCTTGCCATCGACCGGCGGGCGCTGCTGGTCTCGGCGCTCGCTTACGTGCTGTTCGCGCTGATCAGCCTGTTCCGCGAGTTCGGAGCGGTAGAGCTCAACATCGCCCTTGCCGCCTTCGTGATCGGCTCGGGCCTTCTTCTGCTCTCCGCCTTCTGGCACGGCGTTCGCCGCTCAATCGTCCGGCCCCTTCCGGCGGGGCTTCAGGCGAGGCTTCCGGTCACCGAGAGGGCGGTGGCGGTTTAGTCTCCCGTCATTGCGAGCGAAGCGAAGCAATCCAGTGAAGCCTCCGAGGCCCGCTGGATTGCTTCGTCGCTGCGCTCCTCGCAATGACGGTTCACCCGTTCACGGCCTTCATCAGCCGGCGTTCGAGCGGCGCGAGCACCGGGCCGAGCTCGTCGCCGCGGCGGACCACCATCCCGGCCTCGTTGACCAGAGCCCACATGCCCTGGCGATTGCGAAGGGAGGGCTTCTTCTCGATCCTGTATTCCGGCCGCTCGGCGGTCCGGCGGAAGGCCCAGAAGGCGGCCTTGTCGCGGCCGAACTCGACCGCATAGTCGCGCCACAGCCCCGCCGCGACCATCCGGCCGTAGAGGTCGATGATCCGTGACAGCTCGGCCCGGGTGAAGCCGATCTGCGGCGAAGAGGCTCCCGGGAAAGGGAGGACGTTGCCCATCAGGCGCGGCCGCGCCCCTTTCTGGCCTGGCCGTCCCGCTCTTCGATCAGCTCGGCCACCCGCCGCCGCAGCTGCTCGACCTCGCACTGAAGGATCTCGAGCTTCTGGGTCGCCGGATCCAATTGCTCGGAGCAAATCGTGCCGTAGGGAAGGAAATCGCCCGCGCTGCTCTGCTCCGCGCTGACGAGGGTGGAACGAGCGGGAATTCCGATCATCGTGGCGCCTTCGGGCACGTCCTTGGTGACCACTGCATTGGCGCCGATTCGGGCGCGGGGGCCGACGACGATCGGCCCGAGCACCTGGGCCCCCGAGCCGATGATGACCTGGTCGCTGATCGTCGGATGGCGCTTGCCGGCCATGCCGTCGGTCGGGTTCGTGCCTCCAAGGGTGACCTGCTGGTAGATGGTGACATCGTTGCCGATCGTCGCCGTCTCCCCGATCACGACGAAGCCGTGGTCGATGAAGAAATTCCGGCCCACCGAGGCTCCGGGATGGATGTCGATCGCGGTCAGGAAGCGGCTGATATGGTTGACCAGCCGGGCGAGGAAATAGAGCTCCCCTTTGTACAGCCAGTGGGCGAGGCGGTGGAATCCAACAGCCCAGACCCCCGGATAGAGAAGCACTTCCCAGCGGCTTCGAGGCGCCGGATCGCGGGCCTTCACCGAGTCGAGATAAGCAAAAAGCCCCGGCAGCATAACCACTCCCCACTGCTCCTTAGCCGTGCAAAATAAGAGAGGTCGGGGCAAATTGCCAGCCGTTGCTCCAATCCTCACCCGGATTTCCGGGGGAGGGGGACCGCGCGAAGCGCGGTGGAGGGGTTCTTGCGAGTGAGGAAGGCCCCTCCACAATGCTTCGCATGGTCCCCCTCCCCTGCAAATGCAGGGGAGGATTTTGCACTGCCCCGCTCGCTAGCGCGGCGCCGGAAACAGCCTCGCCCTGCTCAGCTTCAAGGCCGCCGCCCGCCCCGCGGCCGGAACTTCGCGGTCTCCGGTCCGGACGTCGATGAACGGGTCGACGCCCGATATCTTTCCCTCGATCCTCGTCACTCCGCCGAGTCGGATCGCCTGGCAGATCCGCATCGGCAACGCCCCGGCCGTGCCCTCCTCGACGAGCGTCGCGTCGTGCGGCCGGAAGTAGAGCAGTGCCGGGCCGTCCGAAGCTCCGTCGACCGGCACGTCGAGCGCTTCGCCTTCGAACATGATCCGCCCCTCGTCCACGATCACCGGGATCCGGTTCGAATCGCCGACGAAATCGTAGACGAACGCGGTTGCAGGCTCGTCGTAGATCGCCTGCGGGCCGGCCACCTGCTCGATCAGCCCCTCGTTCATGACAACGACCCGGTCGGCGAGCTCGAGCGCCTCCTCCTGGTCGTGGGTGACGAAGACCGAGGTCAGGCCCATCCGATCGTGCAGGTCCCTGAGCCAGCGGCGAAGCTCCTTGCGCACCTTGGCGTCGAGGGCTCCGAACGGCTCGTCGAGAAGGAGCAGCTTGGGATCGACGGCGAGCGCCCTGGCCAGTGCGACTCGCTGGCGCTGCCCCCCGGAAAGCTGGGCCGGGTAGCGCTTGCCGAGATGGCCGAGCTGGACGAGCTCGAGAAGCTCCTGGGACCGGCGCACGATTTCCGAGCGCTTCGGACGCTCGCGCCGCCGTTTTACGGTCAGTCCGAAGCCGACATTGTCCGCCACGTTCATGTGCGGGAACAAGGCGTAATGCTGGAAGACGAAGCCGATCCTGCGGTCCCGGACTCCGAGACCGGTGACGTCCTGGCCCTCGAACAGGACCGTCCCCGAGTCCGGAAATTCGAGGCCCGCCATGATCCTCAGCAAGGTCGTCTTGCCCGATCCCGATGGGCCGAGCAGCGCCAGGAACTCTCCCGGCTTCGCCTCCAGGCTGACTCCGTTGAGAGCGGCGAAGTTGCCGAAGCGCTTCACCACATTTTCGACCGCGATGCTCAATGGCCCCCGCCTTTTCCATGATAGCCGTAGCGCCATTCGAGCGCGCTCTTGAGCACGAGGGTGAGCAAGGCGAGCAGAGCGAGCAGCGAAGCGACCGCGAAGGCGGCCGCGAAATTATATTCGTTGTACAGTATCTCGACGTGGAGCGGCATGGTGTTCGTCCGGCCCCGGATATGGCCGGAGACGACCGACACCGCTCCGAACTCGCCCATCGCCCGGGCGTTGCACAGCAGCACTCCGTAGAGCAGGCCCCAGCGGATGTTGGGCAAGGTGACGTGCCAGAAGGCCTGCCAGCCGCTCGCGCCCAGCGACACCGCCGCCTCCTCGTCGCCGCGGCCCTGCTCGGTCATCAGCGGGATGAGCTCGCGGGCGACGAAGGGGAAGGTGACGAAGATGGTGGCGAGCACGATTCCGGGCACCGCGAAGATGATGTCGATGTCGCGTTCCGCCAGCCATTCGCCGAACCAGCCCTGGGCGCCGAACAGAAGGACGTAGATCAGTCCGGAAACCACCGGGGAGACCGAGAAGGGAAGGTCGATGAAGGTCACCAGGATGGACTTGCCGGGAAAATCGAACTTGGCCACCGCCCAGGCGGCCGCGAGCCCGAACGCGACGTTCACCGGGACGGCGATCGCCGCGACCAGCAAGGTGAGCTTGATCGCCGCGATCGCGTCCGGCTGAGTGACGCTTTCGAGATAGACCCCGACCCCGCCGCGCAGAGCCTCGACGAAGACCGAGACGAGCGGAAGCAGAAGGAACAGGCCGAGGAACGCCATCGTCACCGCGAGCAGTGCGAGCCGGCCGAGACGGCCGTCGGAAGCGGAGCGGGCGGCCATCTAGTCGATGCTCCGGCTTCGGGCCCAGGCCTGAAGGAGGTTGATTAGAAGGAGCAGCCCGAACGAGATGACCAGCATCACCGCCGCGATCGCGGTCGCCCCGGCATAATCATATTGCTCGAGCTGCGTGACGATCAGCAGGGGGGCGATCTCGGATCGGAAGGGCATGTTGCCCGCGATGAAGATCACCGATCCATATTCGCCTACTCCCCGGGCGAGGGCCATCGCGAAGCCGGTCAGCCAGGCCGGGAGGATCGCCGGGAGGATCACCAGCCGCATCGTCTGGAGCCGGCTCGCTCCGAGCGACTGGGCCGCTTCCTCGATCTCGGGTCCGATGTCGGCGAGCACCGGCTCGACCGAGCGGACGACGAAGGGCAGGCCGATGAAGACGAGTGCGACGACGATCCCGAGCGGGGTGAAGGCGACGTCGATCCCGAGCGGGACCAGATACCGGCCGAGCCAGCCATTCTGAGCATAGAGGGCGGTGAGGGCGATCCCGGCGACCGCGGTGGGAAGGGCGAAGGGCAGGTCGACGAGCGCGCTGACGATCCGCTTGCCTGGAAATTCGTGCCGGACGAGCACCCAGGCGATGAGCAGCCCGAAGATTCCGTTCACCGCCGCCGCGGCGAAGGCGGTGCCGAAGCTCACCTTGTAGGCGGAGAGCGCTCGCTCGGACAGTGCGACCGCCACGAACTCGCTCCACCCCATTCCGGCCGTCCGGATGAAGACGGCGCTCAGCGGGATGAGGACGATGAGGCACAGCCAGGCCAGGGTGAAGCCGAAGGTGAGGCCGAAGCCCGGCAAGGCGGTACGCTCGCCGAACCAGCGGCGCCTTGGCCCCTTGGAGATGCCCGCCTCGAGCGCGAGCGAGCCGGTCGTCATCGGCGCGCGATGCCGGAACAGGCGGTGTCGACGATCCAACGGCCGGCGGGCGCCGCCGCGAGGGCCGGGCAAATCGTCGCAATGCGCATCTTCACCCTCCGTCCCGGCCAATCGATTCGCCCGTAGCGGCAGCTTCTGACTCAACCAGTGCAGTTGACAAGCGATTCGATGAACGGCCCCGGCGATGAGGCGATTAGAGCTATGTTAAGCCGTCGTCATCCCGGCGAAAGCCGGGACCTCGGGGAGACCCGCCGAGACATCTCGTCCCGAGGTCCCGGCTTTCGCCGGGATGACGGTCAGAGCTTGAACAGGCCTCGCGCCGCTTCGACCTCGTCCTTGATGAACCGCACCGCGGCCCGAACGCGCGCAAGCTCGGCCAGGTCTTGGTGGACGGTGAGCCAGAGCGAGCGGGTGAGATTCACTTCGTCGGGAAGGACCCGAACGAGGCCCGGTTCCTCCCGAGCCACGAAGGCGGGCAGGACGCACAAACCGGCGCCGGCCAGGGTCGCCCGGGTCTGGGCCACGAGGTTGCTGCTCTCCATCGAAGTGATGCCGCCGGGAACGACCTGCTGGAGGAAGTCGAGCTCCGGGAAATGGAGCAGGTCGCCGATATAGCTGACGAAGCGGTGGCCCTTGAGGTCGTCGAAGGAACCGATTCCGGCGGCCCCGGCGAGGTAGCGAGGCGCGGCGTAGAGGCCGAGATCGTAGTCGATCAGCTTCGACACGAGCAGCCGTCCCGCCGGCGGCCGGCTGACCGAGATGGCGATGTCGGCCTCGCGCTTGGCGAGGCTGAAGACCGCGGAGGCGGCGACCAACTGGACGACGAGCTTGGGATGTCGCGACTTCAGCTTCTGGATTCGCGGCGCGAGGAAATAGCTCCCGAAGCCTTCGGGCGAGCCGATCCTCACCACCCCCTCGACGACCCCGGCGCTCCCGCCGACGGTCTCCGCCGCGCCGAGCGCGAGCCGCTCCATCTCCTCGGCGAGCGGAAGAAGCCGCCGGCCAGGCTCGGTCGGCGAGTAACCCGACGGGCTCCGGTCGAAGAGCTTGGCCTTGAGCGAATGTTCGAGCGCGGCGATCCGCCGCGACAGGGTCGAATGGTCCACCCCCAGCCTGGCGGCCGCGGCGGTAAGCCTGCCGCTGCGCGCCACGGCGAGGAAGGCGCGAAGGTCGTTCCAGTCGAAATCGGCCATGGGTATGGGAATATATGCACAACGGTCTCGGCACAATGCCGATGGACCGAACGGAACTTGCGTGAGAGAGAAGGCCATCCCTTCAAGAGGCAGAAACTTCATGTTCGACGCTCGGACGGCCACCGCTTTTGCGGATTTCGAATATCTCACCGCCCGCCCGGCTGCGGATTTCGACACGCCCGCCGACCCGGAAGCCGGCTGGGCGAGCCGGAACCCGGACCGCGCGATGCTGTTCCTGTTCGTGACCCCGCGCGACTGCGGCGCTCTCGAGGAGCTGATGGCGCTCTGATCTCCGGGAGAGTGGGATTGAACCTCCCGCTCATCCTGAGTAGCCGCTGAGCGAAGTCGAAGCGGCGTATCGAAGGACCGTCCTTCGATACGGGCCTTCGCCAAGCTCAGTCCCTACTCAGGATGAGCGGAGAGACACAGGACATGACCGACACCCCCTCCACCGTCTTCAAGCTCCCCGAAACCCTTCCCAATCCGGCCGACCTCGCCGAGGCCTGGTCCAAGGTGGTCGCCAACGCCGTCCATCTCGCCGCCGGCGCGGCCACCCGTCCGCTCGATCCCCACGTCCCCAAGCCTTTCGACGCCGCCGCCCCGGCGCGCGCCTTCGGCGAGTTCGCGGCGCATCTGTGGACCCATCCCGGCGAGCTCATCAAGGCCCAGCAGAAGGCCGCGTCCGACTGGCTGAAGCTGTGGCAGTCGGCCGCCTCGCGCGCCGCCGGCAAGCCCGCCGACCCCGTCGCCGCCCCGGAGCGCGGCGACCGCCGGTTCAACGATCCCGCCTGGACCGAGGAGCCGGTCTTCGATTATCTGAAGCAGGCCTATCTGCTCACCGCAAAGCGCGCCCTGGAGATGGTCGAGGAGGCCGAAGGGCTGGACGAGGGCGCCCGAACCCGGGTCGAGTTCTTCACCCAGCAATATCTGAACGCCATCTCGCCGGCCAATTTCGCCTTCACCAACCCCGAGGCGATCCGCAAGGCCATCGACACCGGCTCGATCAGCCTCCTCTCGGGCCTCGCCAACCTCCTCGCCGACGCCGCCGAAACCCCCGGCATCGTCCAGCGCCGGGCGGAGCGCGAGTTCGAGCTCGGGGTCGACATCGCGGCGACCCCGGGCAGCGTCGTCTACCGCAACGAGATGATGGAGCTGATCCAATACGCCCCGGCGACGGACGAGGTGTGGAAGCGCCCTATCCTCTACGTCCCGCCGCTGGTGAACAAATATTACCTGCTCGACCTGCAGCCCAAATCCTCACTGATCCGCTGGCTCGTCGAGCAGGGCCATACCGTCTTCGTCATCTCATGGGTCAATCCCGGCCCCGAGCTCGCCGACAAGGGGCTGGCCGACTATATCCGCCAGGGCCCGATCGAAGCGATCGAAGCGATCGAAAAGGCGACCGGCGAGCGCGAGGTCGACATGTTCGGCTTCTGCATGGGCGGCACCCTCGTCGCAATCGCCCTCGCGATGATGGCGGCGAAGGGGCAGGGGGGCCGGGTCGCGTCCGCCACCACCATCGGCACGATGTTCGATTTCTCGCATCTCGGCCAGTGGGCGACCTTCTCGGAGCCCGAGCAGCTCCGGGCGATGGAGCGGCACCTGCTCCACAAGGGCTTCATGGCCGCCCAGGACCTCCAGGCCCTGTTCAGCGCGGTCCGGGCCAACGACCTCATCTGGTCGTCGGTGGTCAACCACTACCTTCTAGACCGCGAGGCTCCGCCGAGCGACATCCTCTACTGGTTCGCCGACGGAGCCCATATCCCGCGCGCCTTCCTACTCGAATGGGCCCGCGACGTTCTTCGCGACAACAAGCTCGCCAAAAGCGGGCTCGAGCTTGACGGAGTGAGGATCGACCTCGGCGCGGTGAAGACTCCGCTGCTCGCGATCAGCCTCAAGGACGATCATGTCAGCGCCTGGCAGGCGACCTACGACAGCGCCCGACTCGTCGGCGGCGAGGTGAGCTTCCTGCTCGGCGGAAGCGGCCACAATGCGGGAGTGATCAATCCGCCGAGCGCCAACAAGCACGGTTTCTGGATCAATGCGGCAATGCCGGAGACGGCGGAAGCCTGGTTCGAGGGCGCGGAGCAGCGGGAAGGCAGCTGGTGGCCCCACTGGCACGCGCGCCTCACCGGAGACGGCAAGGCCGCGAAGGTGAAGGCCAGGGTTCCGGGCAAGGGCAAGCTCAAGGCGCTGGAGCCGGCTCCGGGTTCCTATGTTAGGAACCGAGGGTAATTTCGATCCTCCCCTGCTTTCGCAGGGGAGGGGGACCATGCGAAGCATGGTGGAGGGGCCTTACGCACTTCGCGCAACCCCTCCACCGCGCTCCGCGCGGTCCCCCTCCCCGAGAAATCTCGGGGAGGAATTCAAAGCCCCGACGGCCCCGCCACCTGGACGCTCCGGCGGTCGTCGCCAAGGGCACGGACCGTGCCCTGAAGCTGCCTCAGCCTCGACCCGCCCGGAGCCGCCCGCCGTTGGAGGCTCGTCCGGACGAACATCCGCCACTGCGCGTCGTCGGCTCCGGCGAGCATCACCGGCGCGTTGGCGGCGGCGGCGAACATCAAGATTGCCATCATGGTAGGATCCCTTCTTCCCGTTGATGGTAAACCGATAGGGTAAAGAGCGGGTTAACCACGCGTCCGCGTCCGCCCGCGGCCCGCGAGTGACAGTCACTAGTGGCAGTCACCTTTCTCGCCTAAGAGGGGACCATGAGGAAATCCGCCACCGAGATCATGCAGGAAATCGTCGCCGCCGCGGTGCTCGACGCCATCGCGGCCTTGAAGGCGGCGTCGAAAGGGCTGCCCAACAACCTGCTTCGCGATCTCAACGCGATCCACGCCAACACGACGTTCGCCGATCTCCCCGCGGAAGTTCAGACCGCGGTCTCCGCGAGCGTCCGGGCGGCTTTCTCGAGGCTCCAGAAGGAGGGCTATTCCGTCTCCGGCGGAGAGCCCGCCACTCCCCGGCCGGCGCGTCCCGGACCGCCCGCCCCGGCCGGCCAGCACCGCCCGTTCCGCCGCCCGCCGCCCAAGCGTGACGGCGCGGCGCCGGGCCGGCCGCCCGGCAAAGGCGGCGGCGGGAGCGGCCGTCCGCCCCGCAAGCCGACTCCACGCTGAGAGCGCGGCCGCGAGCCCGTCCGGATGGATAAGGGGCCTTATTCGTGGCGCTCCGATCCCGACGTCCCGGCCTTCCCCGACGCGCATCCGCTCATCCTGTTCGACGGCCTCACGTCATTCCGGCCAAAGCCGGAATCCACGAACACGGCCGAATGAGAATAGCCCCTGACCTCCGTGTTGATGGATGCCGGATCAAGTCCGGCATGACGACCGCGCCCGGCCCAAAGATCTTGTGAACCGCGTTCTCGTCCTCGGCGGCTACGGCACGTTCGGCGGCCGGATCGCCCGGCGCTGCGCCGAGGCGGGCTTCGAAGTCCTCGTCGCCGGCCGAAGCCTGACCCGGGCCCGAGTCTTCTGCGCCGGCCGCGAGCGTCTGGTCCCCGTCGCGCTCGACGGCGGTCTCGCCGAAACCCTGGCCCGCCATCGGCCGTTCTCAGTCGTCGACGCCGCGGGGCCTTTCCAGGGCTCGGATTACGAGGTCGCCAGGGCCGCACTCGCCGCGGGCTGCCACTATCTCGACATCGCCGACGGCTCCGACTTCGTCGCGGGGATCGGAGCGCTCGACTCCGAGGCCAAAGCGGCCGGGGTTTGCGTCGTCTCCGGAGCCTCCAGCGTGCCGGCTCTTTCAGGCGCGGTGGCGCGGCGTCTCGCTGAGGGAATGGACAAGGTGACGTCGGTCGAGATGGTCCTAAGCGCCTCGAGCCGAGGCACTGCGGGCCGCTCGGTCACGGCGGCCATTCTCTCCTACATCGGCCGCCCGGTGCGCGTCCGCCGCGGAGGGCGCTGGACCCGCGGCTTCGGGTGGCAGGCGCTTCGCCGCTTCAACTTCGAGGTCGAGGGGCGGCCTCCGCTCCGCCGCCGACTCGCGGCTCTAGCCGACGTTCCGGATTTGACTCTTCTCCCGAATCGGCTGCCCGGCAAACCCTCCGTCAGCTTCTTCGCGGGAACCGACGCGCCTTGGCACAATCTCGGCCTGTGGATTCTGAGCTGGCCGGTCCGCTGGGGCTGGCTGGGCCGGCCGGAGCGCTTCGCCGGCCTGCTTTCCACCCTGCAGCGCTGGACCCGCGGGCCCGGCTCGTTGCGCTCCGCTTTCGAGCTTCGAGCGTTCGGCACCGTGCATGGGCAGCGGCTCGAGCGGCGCTGGACCTTGATCGCGGAGCGCGGGGAGGGGCCCGAAATCCCGAGTCTCGCGGTGCCGCTCCTGCTGGGCAAGCTCGCCGCGGGCGCCTTGCCCGCCGCAGCTCGGGATTCCGGCGAACTGCTTTCGCTGGACGATTTCGAGCCGAGCCTGGCCGGCCTCGCCGCCTTCCAAGCCCGCACCGAGCGAAGGCTTCCACCGCCGCTCTATGCCCGGGTGATGGGGGAGCGCTTCGACGCCTTGCCCCCGGCCGTCCGCGGCATTCATTCCGTGCTTCGCGACGGCGGAGCGGCCGGCGAGGCGGAGGTCGTCCGGGGCCGAAGCGCGCTCGCCCGGCTCGTCGCCTCGGCCGTCGGCTTCCCGAGCGAGGGCGCGCACCGCCTTCATGTCGCCTTCGCCGAGCGGGACGGGGCGGAGCGATGGACCCGCGACTTTTCCGGCCGGACATTCTCGAGCGTCCTGTCGGAGCATCGCGGCCGGCTGACGGAGCGATTCGGCCCGTTCCGCTTCGCCTTCGACCTCCCCTCCGACGAAAGCGGGCTTCGAATGGTGCTTCGGCGCTGGTGGCTCGGCCCGCTTCCGCTGCCGCTTTTCCTGGCGCCCAGATCCGAGGCGCGCGAATGGGAGGAGGCCGGCCGCTTTCATTTCGACGTTCCGATCGCTCTGCCTCTGATCGGACCGCTGGTCCGTTATCGGGGCTGGCTGCAGCCGGCCGACGGGGTAGAAGGCCCGGCATGGACCGGGTGACGATCTCCGGCGGCTGCCACTGCCGCGCCGTCCGCTTCGAAGCGCAAGTGCCGCCCGAGGTGGAGGCCCTCGACTGCAATTGCTCGATCTGCTCGGCGACAGGCTTTCGCCATCTCATCGTCCCTCACCCGGATTTCCGGCTGCTGGCGGGGGAGGGCGTCCTGACCCGTTATCGCTTCGGAACCGGCGCTGCGGAGCACCTCTTCTGCTCGGTCTGCGGAGTGAAGAGCTTCTATCAGCCGAGGTCCCACCCGGAGGCGTGGAGCTTGAACCTCAATTCGCTGGACGACGTGTCGGGCCTGTCGATCACGGTACGGAGCTTCGACGGGCGTAACTGGGAAAAGGCGCGCGCCGCGCTCGATTGAAAATCCTTCCCTGCATTTGCTGGGCAGGGGGACCATGCGAATCATGGTGGAGGGGCTCTTGCCGAGTCCGAAGAATCCCGCCGCCGAGCTGCGCGCGGTCCGCCTCCCCCGGAAATCCGGGGGAGGATTTAGAGCCGCTTGCCCACCGCGCCTCGGCCCGCTTACACAGGCGCAGCAGGGCAGGGGGCGTGAATGGCGACGGCGGTATCCGGCGACTATGTGATCGACGCGAAGCGGGATCGACTGGTCATCTTCGCCTCGACTCTCGGCACCGTCTTCGAATGGTATGATTTCTTCATCTACGGGACCCTTGCCGTGGTCATCGGCAAGCAGTTCTTCCCGGCCCAGAGCGAGACGGCGCAGTTCCTGCTGGCGCTGGCCAGCTTCGGAGTGGGCTTCGGAGTCCGGCCGCTCGGCGCCGTGCTGTTCGGCTATCTGGGGGACAGGCTCGGGCGAAAATACACGTTCCTGGTGACCATCACTCTGATGGGAGTGGCGACTGCCGCCGTCGGGCTTATCCCAAGCTATGCCGCGATCGGAATGGCGGCCCCCGCCATCCTCATCTTCCTCAGGGTGCTTCAGGGGCTCGCCCTGGGCGGCGAATATGGCGGCGCCGCGATCTACGTCGCGGAGCACGCGCCGAGGAACAAGCGCGGCTTCTACACCAGCTTCATCCAGGCGGGCGTGGTCGGCGGCTTCCTGCTCTCGGTCGCCGTCGTCCTCGTCTCCGAGCTGTTCGTCGACAAGGGCGAGTGGGAATCCTGGGGATGGCGGATCCCGTTCCTCTTCTCGGTCGTGCTTCTCGCTATCTCGCTCTGGGTCCGGCTCAAGCTCAAGGAAAGTCCGGTCTTCCAGGCGATGAAGGATTCCGGCGAGATCGCCAGGAATCCCCTGAAGGAGACATTCGCCAGCCTCTCCAACGTCAAGCTCGTCTTCGTTGCCTTGTTCGGAATCGCCGCCGGCCTCACCGTCATCTGGTACACCGCCCAGTTCCAGGCGATGTACTTCCTCCAGAATGCGCTGAGGATCGAGGACACCGCCGCCCGGGCCATGATCGGCGCCGCCGCGGCCCTCTCGATGTTCTGGTTCATCCTGTTCGGCTGGCTCTCCGATCGGGTCGGCCGAAAGGGCCCGATCGTGATCGGCTATGCGCTCACCATCGTCCTCATGTTCCCCTTGTTCCACTGGATGGCTTCGGCGGCGAATCCGGAGCTTTCGGCGGCGATGCGCAAGAATCCGGTGGTGGTCGCCGGAAGCGACTGTACCTACGCCGTGTTCGCCAAGGTTCAGCCGACTCAGTGCGGGAAGCTGCTCGACGGCCTGTCGAAGAAGGGCATCGCCTATTCGACCGTCGAGGCTCCGGCCGGCGCCGCCCCGCGGGTGACGATCGGCGGGGTCGCGGTCGACGCCTCCGATCCCGCCTCGCTCGATTTCGGGCTCAAGATCGCCGGCTACAAGCTCGAGAAAAGCGCGCCCACCTTCGGCCAGGCGCTCCAGGTGATCCTCGCCATCGTCCTCATCGGACTGCTCTCGGGGATGACCTTCGGGCCGGTCGCCGCCCTGCTCGTCGAGCTCTTCCCGGCACGGATCCGCTACACCTCCATGTCGATCCCCTACCACATAGGCACCGGCTATTTCGGCGGATTCCTGCCCTTCATCAGCCAGTATATCGTCGCCAAGACCGGCGATCCGTTCGCCGGCCTGTGGTATACGATCGCGGTGGTCGCGATGGCGCTGGCGGTGACGTTGTTCTGGCTCCCGGAGACGGCGGGCAAGGAGCTGGACTAACCCTGGGCAACTGCCGCTCGCTCTCACGTCACCCCGGCGAAAGCCGGGGCCTCGGCGGGTGAAAAGCGCCGTGCCTTTCGCCCCTGGGGTCCCGGCTTCCGCCGGGATGACGGGTTTCCACCACCACCCCCAACCGCTATCCGCTCGCCATGCCCGAGCCCCGCTCACCCCTTCGCCTCCTCCTCGACGGCGAAGCGCTCGTCGCCAACTGGCGCTGGCTCGAGCGGCAAAGCGCCGGCGCGGCCTGCGGCGCGGCGGTGAAGGCCGACGGCTACGGCCTCGGAGCGCGCGAGATCGTCGATCGGCTCGCCGACGCGGGCTGCCGCGATTTCTTCGTCGCCACCTGGGCCGAGGCCGAGGCGCTTCTCCCCCGGCTCGGACCTTCCTCCGTCTCGGTCCTCCACGGCCTCTCGGGAGAGCAGGTGGGCGAAGCCGCGGGCTCGACGGTGCGGCCCGTGCTCAACACCCCGCTCCAGGTCGCACGCTGGAAGGACGCGGCGCCCGGCCGCCCCTGCGACGTCATGATCGACACCGGCATCAACCGCCTCGGCCTAAGCCCGCAGCAGGCGGGGGAGGGGCTTCTCGACGGCCTCGAGATCGACACCTTGATGAGCCACCTCGCCTCGGCGGACGAGGACGAGGCGATGAACGCACGCCAGCGCGCAGCCTTTCTGGACATTGCCGGCCGGGTGCCCTCGAAACGCCGGAGCCTCGCCAACAGCGCCGGAATCTGCCTCGGGCCCGATTACGCCTTCGACCTCACCCGCCCCGGCCTCGCCCTGTACGGCGGAGTGCCGAGGCGCGAGGCGGCCGGGCACATCCGACAGGTCGTCCGCGTAGAGGCCCGGATCGTCCAGCGCCGGCGGGTGGAGGCCGGCGGCGCGGTCGGCTACAACGCGACCTGGACCGCGAAGGCGCCCGCCGAGATCGCGATCCTCAACATCGGCTATGCCGACGGCTATCTTCGCGGCTTCTCCGGAACCGGACGGGCCCGGCTCGATCGCGGCTACGCGCCGGTGGTCGGCCGAGTCTCGATGGACCTGACCGCAATCCTCGTGGACGAGGCGCCCGAGCTGAAGGAAGGCGACTGGGTCGAGCTCGATTATTCGCTGCCCGCGGCGTCGGCGCAGTCGGGACTGTCGCAGTACGAGCTACTGACGACGCTCGGCCGGAGGCACGAGAGGGTTTGGAAATGACCCTCGTCATTGCGAGGAGCGAAGCGACGAAGATGAGCAGGTCGCCATGTCCCCCGGACATGGCTGCCTGCGGGGCAGGCAACACCTGCTCATCCAGGGACTGACTCCGAGCGGCTGGATTGCTTCGCTTCGCTCGCAATGACGGAAACATTGCGGGGGAGGCGGGTTCACCCCTCATGGCCCGAATCGCTCACCTTTCCGACGTCCATTTCGGCTGCCAGGACGACAAGGTCGTCGACGGCGCCAACGCCTGGCTCCAGGAGCAGCAGCCCGACCTCGTCATAATCAGCGGCGATTTCACCCAGCGCGCCCGGGTGGAGCAGTTCAAGCAGGCCTCCACCTGGCTCAACAAGCTCCGGGCGGCGGGCTGGCCGGTGCTTGCCGTCCCCGGCAACCACGACATCCCGCTCTACGACATCGCCACCCGCTTTGCCGCGCCTCTCCACCGCTACAAGAAGTATATCTCGAACGATCTGTGCCCCTGGTTCGAGAATGACGAGGTCGCGGTGCTCGGGATCAACACCGCCCGCTCCCTCACAATCAAGGACGGCCGGATCAACCGCGAGCAGATGAAGATCATCGAGGACCGGTTCGCCGCGGTGAGCTCCGAAAAGACCAAGATCCTGGTCACCCACCATCCGCTCTTCTCGATGCCGATCGGGGAGGGGACCGAGCTCACCGAGGCGGTCGGCCGCCACGAGGACGCCGTGACCGCGGTGTGCCGCGCCGGGGTCAATATCGCGCTTGCGGGGCATTTTCACAGAACCTACGCGGACGCCGCTCGAAAAATGACCGAGAAGGCCGGCGGGGCGCTCGTCATCCAGGCGGGAACCGCCACCTCCAAGCGGCTGCGCAACAACGAGCTTCAAAGCTTCAACTGGATCCACGCCCACCGCAACAACGACGTCGAGCTTCAGGTCGTCGCCTGGGACGGCACCGGCTTCCGCCGGGGCAATCACGTCCGCTTCAATTATGACGGAGAGAATTGGGTCTCGCGAACCCTGCCCCACGACTCCGCGGACGAGGCCGCCGCCGCCCAGCTGGTCCAGGCCCCTAAAGGTTCAGAAGCGGCTTCGGCGGCGGGAAGGTGAACCTCTGCCCCCGGATCCAGCGCGAGGCCAGATACTTGACTCCCCTGGTGACGGGCAGGCCGGCGTGGAGGCTGAGCGGATCCGCGGACCCGTCCGCGGCGACGTTGCTGAAGACCAGCGCATCGCCGGTTCGGCCCCGGTAGGAGAGGCCGGTCCTGGGGAAGCGCGTCTCGCCCCCTTCATAATCGTCGGAGAGGTAGACGAGCGCGGTGAGGATTCGCTGGTTGGCCTCGGCCGGAAGCGCGTCCATGTGCGGCTTGTACTCGCCGCCCGGGCGGTAGCGAAGCAGCTGCAGCGGCTCGCCCTGGTCGAGGCCGGTCCCGCTCGCCGCGGCGATTCTCCGGTTGAGGGCGTTGACGACGAGATCCTCGCTGTGGACCCCGAACGTCGCCGCGTCCGACGAGCGAACGGGGTGCGGCACCATCCGCCCGGATCGCGGGTCGACCACGGCCGAAGGCTGAAGTGCCGGTTCTCCCGCCGAACGCAGCCAGGCGCATTCGGCGGCGGTCATGAAGCCCTCGACGGCCGCGGCTCGCGGCGCCGAGCTGAGCGGGCGGACCGGCGCCGGCCGTCGGGGGAAGCCGTTCGGATCGAGGTCCATCCGCTCGATCAGTCCAAGCTGCGCGGAAGCGCGGGCATCCTTCGGCGCGAGCGCCACGAGCGCTGCAACGGCGCCCGGCCAGTCGTCCGCTCCGCCGACTCCGGAAGCGAGGAAATAGGCGTTGAGAAGCGCCGATTCCGGGTCGCCCGAGGCCCCGGCCAGCCCGAGCAGCCGGCGCGCTTCGGCGAGGTCGCGCCGGACGATGTCCCCGGCGATCCGCCAGTGCGCGAGACCGGCCTGGGCGGCCGGCTCGCCGGCCTGCGCGGCCCGGATCAGCAGCCGCGCCGCCTCCGCGACCCGCCGCTCGCCCAGGAGCGCCTGTACCTGACCGATCGTTCCGAGCGCAGCCATGGCTCTCCCTAGGCCTCGCGGCTCGACAATTGAAGCTCGGCCGGCCAACCCACGCCATCCCGGCAAACCCGTCATCCCGGACAACCCGTCATCCCGGCGAAAGCCGGGACCTCGGGGAGACCCACCGAGACTTCTTGTCCCGAGGTCCCGGCTTTCGCCGGGATGACGCGGGTTCCCGAGGTTCCGGCTTGCGCCGGGATGACGGGCCACCGCTCCGATCCTTGCGGTTCCGGCGGCCCCGCATTAGCTGGCGCCCATGGAAGTCATCGGCAGCTACGAGAAGGACGGCTACGCCCATCTTCGGGGGCTGGTCCCGGTGGAGGTCGCCCAGGCCTTCCTTCAGCGTCTGAAGCTCGACGTCGGCCCGGGCCCGATCCCGCTCAGCCGGGCGGAGGGGCATGTCAACCTGCTCAACCGGCCCGCCTTCGAAGCCTATGGCCACCTCTACACGCCGATGCTCTATTTCCTTTGGGGGCTCACTCCGATCGTCGAGCAGCTCGTCGGCCGGCCGCTTCTCCCGACCTACGATTATCTGCGCCTCTACCGCCAGGGCGACGTCTGCAAGGTCCATTCCGACCGCTATTCG
>DASVSP010000095.1:0-102737 GCA_036388065.1 Allosphingosinicella sp. | reverse complement strand
CGCGTAAAGCTTCCATGTGAAGCGGCCCGGGCCGCATAAGGATTTCGTAAAATCGCCCGGGCAGGCCTCGACGGCGGCGGCACGGGGCTGGCAGAGCGAATGAAGGAGGACAAGGGCATTCGAGATCCGCTGACGAGGGATGGAGGAGAGGTGCCGCGCCCGATGGGTCGGGGAGCGGTCGGCTATGCCGTGACCTTGCTCATGGTGGCCGCGGCGACGGGCGCCGGGCTTTTGCTCGCGCGCAGCCTGGGGCCCGGCACCGCCGACCTGCTCTATTTGCTGCCGGTGCTCGCGGCCTCGATCCTGTACGGCCTTCGCCACGGCCTCGTCGCAAGCGTCTGCTCCGCTTTGGCCTACAATTTCTTCTTCACCGAACCCATTCATTCGCTCCGTATCAGCGACCCGGACCACATCTTCACGGTGCTGATCCTCCTGGTGGTGGCGGGCGTGGCGAGCCAGCTCGCCGGCCGGATGCGGGCAATGGCCACGGCGGCGCAGGAGAGCGCCGCGCTCAACGAGACGCTGGTGGGCTTCGCCCGCCGGCTTCTCCGCTGCGCCGGGGAAGAAGAAGTGGGCGAGGCCACGTGCCGCGAGGTCGGGCGACTCTTCGGCCTCAACGCCATCTTCCTGACCGGCGAGAGACTGGCGCTTGAGGCCGGCAAGGCTGGCAGTGCCGTTGGCGCCATCGATCGCGGGGCGGCGCTGGAGGCGCTGCAACTGGGCCGGCCGTCGGGCCGCGGCACGGGCCATTACAATGCGGCCGACTGGACCTTCTACCCCTTGCAGGCGGCGGATCGGATCGTCGCCCTGCTCGGGGTCGCCCGCGACGACGGGGGCGTACCCGTCCGTCCGGATCGGATGCCGCTGCTCGAGAGCATGCTCGACCAGGCTGCCCTCGCGCTGGAGCGGGCCAGGCTGGAGTCCGAGATGCAGGGCGTCGAGCAGCTTCGCGAGCGGGACCGATTGAGGGGAGCGCTGCTCTCGTCCGTTGGTCACGACCTGAGGACCCCGCTGACGGCGATCCTTGCCTCCGCCGCCGAGCTGAAGCGGCGCAGCGCCGGCGGCGACGGCCTGGTCGAGGCCCTGGAGGGCGAGGCGCTTCGGCTGGACCGGCTGATCGCCAATCTGCTGGACATGGTGAGGGTCGAGGCCGGCGCGATCCGCCTCAACCTCGAGGCGCTGGACCTCACCGACTCGATCGCCAGCGCTGCCGGGGACGTCCGGCGAAGCCTAGAGGGCCTCGATTTCCGGGTGGACGTGCCGCCCGATCTGCCGCTGGTTACGGCCGATCCGCAACTGCTCCACCACTGCCTCATTAACCTCATCGAGAACGCGGCCCGGCATTCCCCTCCGGGATCGACGATCACGGTGGCGGCCGGCACGGCCGGGGGCGGCGTCGAACTGGTCGTTGCCGACGAGGGCTCCGGAGTGCCGGAGGGGATGGAGGAGAGGATCTTCGAGCGGTTCACCCGCCTCGCGGGCTCGGACAGGACGGGAGGCGCCGGGCTCGGCCTCGCCATCGTCAAGGGTTTCGCCGAGGCCATGGGGCTGCAGGTTTCAGCGGCGAACCGCAGTGGCTCAACTGGTGCAAGCTTCGTCATCCGCTTTCCCGCCTCGAAGCTGGTTCCGCTCCCCGAGGCGGCGTCCGCATGATCCAGGATGCCAGGATACTCATCGTCGACGACGAGAGCCAGATTCGGCGGCTGCTCAGGGTTGCGCTGACCCGGTCGGGCTATTCCTGCGTCGAAGCGCGGGACTCGCGTGAACTTCTGAACGCGCTGGCGATCGACAAGCCCGACCTCGTGCTTCTCGACCTCGGGCTGCCCGATCGCGACGGCCTCGAGCTGATCCCCCTCATCAAGAAAGCGGGCTCTGCCAAGATCGTCGTCGTGACCGCGCGCGAGCAGACGCAGGAGAAAGTCGCCGCCCTCGACCTAGGCGCCGACGATTATGTGACGAAGCCCTTCGACACGGACGAGCTGCTCGCCAGGGTGCGGGCGGCGTTGCGTCAGAAGGCGTCGAATGAGTTGGAACGCTCCTGGCTGCGGTGCGGTGGGGTGGAGATCGACCTAGAGCGCCGCTCGATCCGTCGGGACGGTGCCGAGATCCACCTGACGCCCAAGGAATATGGAATCCTCGCCGAACTCGCCGCGGCTCCGGGGCGAGTCATCACGCATCGTCACCTGCTGGTAGCCGTCTGGGGCCCGGGGCAGGCGGATCGGAGCGAGTATCTGCGCGTGGCGATGCGCAGCTTGCGCCAGAAGCTGGAGCTCGAGCCGAGCCGACCGGTCCTGCTGATCAACGAGCCGGGCGTGGGATATAGGCTGAGGGTCGACTGACCCGATTCCGGCCTCGTTCCTGCCTATTCGGTCCGCCCTTCATGTTCGTACTCAGCAAATCCCGTGCGCCCGAAGCTGCGGCCTCGCCCCAGGATCGGGAGTACGATCCGAACTGACCGACGCTACCTTGCCTTGACGATCTTCGCGGCAGCCGCCTTGAGACGGCCCCAGTCGACGAACGAAAGGTCCAGTTTCTCCAGTTCGCGGCTCATCAGCTCGATTGAGGCTCCGAGGCCGTAACGGCCGCCGACATTGCTGGGCGAATGGCCGGTGATCCGGTCGTGAACGCGCGACGAGATGGTCCACTCGGCCCGGTCCTTAAACTCGTGGCGGAGCGAGTGGAAGACGTAGCGGGGGTCATCGGTGACGACGCGGTCGACGTAGCGGTTGACTCGGCGGCTCAGCTCCTTCGTCCACTTGCCCGTCACCGACTGCTTGAGGTCAAACAATCGCTCGGCGCCTGCCGCCCGGCGGCGCTCGACATGTTCGAGGAAACCGAGTTCCAAAAGTCGCCGGTGGACGATGATGATCCGGGCCGATTCGTCGTTCTTGATGCTTTCGCCCTCTCCGGTCCCAGTCACGTAGATGGCCGTAAGGGGCGGTCCGCTCGGTTGCGGCAGCACTTCAATGTCGTCGAGGCGGATTTGCCCCACCTCCTCCAGCCGCGGCCCCGCCGTCGCTCCGAAGAGAAAGCTCCAATAGAGCTCGTCCTGATAGAGGTGGGTGCCCGGACGGGTCCTCGGGATGTCGGCGCCCCCCTCGCAGCCCGTGAAGAGCGGAGAGGCGAACAGCTTCTCCATCATCCAGGGCCGTAGCGGCAGCCGCTGCGTCCGCTGCGCCCGCCTCGTTTCGAATAGCCCGGCACGGCGATGCCCGCCGACACGTTGTCCGCAATCCAGCCTTCGTTCCGAAGCAGAGTCAGGACGGCGCCCAAGGCGCCCATGTCTTTCTTGATCGCGCCCGGGGAAAGCCTTCGCGCGCCCTCGCCACCCCGCTCGATCGCCTGCTCGACGGCGGCGCGGAATCCCGACCGCGACGCCTTCAGCTTCTCCAGATTGAGGTTGGTCGGCATCCGGCTGATGAAGTCGCGATAGTCCAGGAGATGATCGCGCGTGATGGCTTTCACCGCCAGGTTGCCGTTGAGGGCGATGAACCGGTCTACTGCCCGCTTCGCCTCCACCTCGCTTTGCGGTCGCGGCGCACGGAGGCGCACCCAGTGGGCAAATCCCTCCGACAGCGTCCGCGACCCTTTCTCAGCGCGTTGGCCCCCGGCTTTTCGGCTGGGCAGCATCGTCGGAGGGCGCGGTGCAGAAACGGGCACGATAGGCGGCGCAAGCAAGTCGATGAGGGCCTCGCGGTCAGGGTGGGAATATTCCACAAGCCGGCGAAGCAAGTGCTCGGCAACAGCCTCGAAGAGGGCCGTCCCAGGCGAGATGTCGACGCCGGCATGATCCTCGATCAGCATCACCTCAATTCGAACGACATCCCACCTTTTCGCCTTTAGCAGCAAAGCGAGCGCCTCGGCGAAGCCCGCCCCCTGAGTGGCAGGGTGCCGGTGAAGCAGGTCGATGCGCGCCAGCAGCGCATCGCGCTCCTCATCGGGAATGAGGTCGGCCAGATCGCTGAAGTCGGCGCCTCGCCAGGCTTTCCGCCCGGGCATGAACGCGAACGCCCGGTCCGCCCGGCGTTGGCTGAACTCGTCCTGCCCCCAGGCGATGAACAGCCGCATCGCAATCGTCGTCTGGAACCCGAAGATGACGTTCGCCAGCGCGCCATTGCGTCTGCCCATCTCCTCCAGGAAGGCGTCGACGATAGCGGGAGCCTCGGCGACGGCGTCGCGCTCGATCTCCGCCTCCAGCCCCTTGAAGTAGGACCGCCACTTCGCCTGCTCTCTGGCTTGACGGATCTTCGCTTCCTGAGGATCGGACGTCTCGAGCGACAATTTGATCTCGCGCTTGCCTACCTTCGCGCGCAGCCGCTCGGGCACCGCCATGCGGAACCAGAAATTCGTCGACCGTGGATGGGTAGTCGGCCCCGGCAATCGCAACCTCATTTTGTACCACCCTTTTGTACCACCGGGCGGCTATGAAGCTACTGATTTCGGCTAACTTTCTGAAAAATATCAGCTTTTCAGCGCCGTGGTGACCCCAACGGGAATCGAACCCGTGTTTTCGCCGTGAAAGGGCGACGTCCTGGACCGCTAGACGATGGGGCCGTCGGCGGAAGCGGGGCACTTAAGTGGCGCGACGCTCCGCGTCAATCGATTGGGGTTCCCTCGAAGCGCCGCTTTTGCGCGGCTCTCAATCGCACCAGGCGGCGTCTTCCAGGTGAAGCTCGGCGCCGACGCGGCCTTCCCATTCGTCCTTCTTCACCCGGCCCGCGACCCACAGCTTGCGGTGCGCGGGCGCCGCGAGCATCGCTTCGCCGAGCGGGCTCGCCGCCATCCGGAACGCGATCGCCTTGATCCGGCGTCCGTCGTCGCCGGCGACGATCAGCCGCAAATGGCCGTTGCCGACCACGTCGGCCTTGATCACCCTCACCGGCCCGGCCGCCACCCGGGGCGCCGGCCAGCCCGCTCCATAGGGCCCGCCCGACTCCAAGGCGTCGCACAATGTGGGGCAGACCCCGCCCGGCGCCAGGACCGCGTCGAGCAGGAGGGCGCGGTCGTCGCGGCTTCTCGCCACGTCGGCGGCGAGCCGTTCGTCGAGGAAGTCGCAAAGCGCCTCCACCTTGCAGCGCTCAACGGTCAGGCCCGCGGCCATGGCATGGCCGCCGCCCGCGACGAGGAGCCCAAGATCCTTCGCCGCCATCACCGCGGCCCCGAGGTCGACCCCGCCGATCGACCGGCCGGAGCCCTTGCCTAGCCCGTCCTCGCCGAGGGCGATCACGACGGCGGGCCGCCCGAACCTTTCCTTGAGGCGTCCGGCGACGATCCCGATCACTCCGGGATGCCAGGTCTCTCCGGCGGCGACGATGACGGAGCGGTTGCCCTGGCCGCCGCACAGGCTCTCCGCCGCCTCGCAGACCGTCATCTCGATGGCGCGCCGCTCCTCGTTCAACCGGTCGAGCTCGGTGGCGATGGCTTCGGCCTCCGCCGGATCGTCGGTGGTGAGCAGCCTTACTCCGAGATCCGACTTGCCGACCCGCCCGCCCGCGTTGATCCGCGGCCCGAGCGCCCAGCCGAGATCGGTGCAGCTCGGCGCCCGGGTCAGCCGGGCCGCGTCGGTCAATGCCGCGAGGCCGACATTGCGCCGCTTCGCCATCACCTTGAGGCCCTGGGTGACGAAGGCCCGGTTGAGGCCGCGCAGCTGTGCCACGTCGGCGACCGTGCCGAGCGCGACCAGGTCGAGAAGCTCGATCAGCTTGGGCTCCTCCCGCCGGGCGAAGAAGCCGCGGCCGCGAAGCACCCTGAGGGTCGCCGCTCCGAGCAGGAAGCAGACTCCGACCGCGGCCAGATGACCGTGCGCGGACGCCTCGGTCGCTTCGTCGAGCCGGTTGGGATTGACCAGCGCCAGGGCGAGGGGCAGCGCGCTGGAGCATTTGTGATGGTCGACGACGATCACGTCGACCCCGGCCTCCCGGGCCATGGCCAGGGCCTCGAAGGCCTGCGCGCCGCAATCGACGGTGACGATCAGGCTGGCGCCCTCCCGAGCGAGCCTGACCAGCGCCTCCCCGGAAGGACCGTAGCCCTCCATGAGCCGGTCCGGAATATAGGCCCGCGGCTGCGAGCCGAGCCCGCGCAGAAGCCGAACCAGGAGGGCCGCCGAGGTCGCCCCGTCGACGTCGTAGTCGCCGAACACGGTCACCTTCTCGCCGGCCTCGACGGCGTCGGCGAGCCGCTCCGCCGCCTTGTCCATGTCTCGAAACAGCGAGGGATCGGGCATGAACCCGCGAAGCGTCGGAAGCCGGTGGCTTTCCAGCGCCTCGCGCGCCACCCCGCGCGCCATCAGCAGCTGGTCGATCAAGTCGTCGGGCTGGAACGCCTCGTCATGGCCGTCGGCCGCCGCGCCCCGCCAGCGCCAGGGCTGGCCGAGGATCGAGTGCGAAACGCCGCAGACATGGGCTTTGGTGAGCATCTCCGCCCGTGCTTAAACTATTGCGAGTCGCGCGTGAATCGCCCTTCTGCTTCTATCCACATATGTTTTATCGGGGCGTCATGACTGAGGACGACGCGCATCGACTGGAAGAGGAGGAGCTGGCGGGATCGATCCGCCTGAGCCCGATCGCCACCGTCATCAGCAACCCCCGGCTCGCGGACAATCCGATCGTCGCCGCCAACGCCGCCTTCTGCGCCCTCACCGGCTATGCGGAGCACGAGATCGTCGGGCGCAATTGCCGCTTCCTCGCCGGGCCCGGCACCGAGCCCTGGCTGACCGAGCGGATCCGGCAGACCCTGCGCGACCTTCGGCCGTCGCTGACCGAGATCCTCAATTACAGGAAGGACGGCACCGCCTTCCGAAACGCCGTCCTGATCGCCCCCCTGTTCGGAGCGGACGGCGAGGTCGCCTGGTTCCTCGGCTCGCAGGTGGAGGTCGACGCCGGATCGGCCGCTCCGCTCGCACTTCGCCAGCAGCGCGCCGCGGGGCTGGCCGCCACCCTCTCGCCGCGCCAGCGCGAGGTCCTGAAGGAAATGGCCGAAGGCCAGCGCAACAAGCAGATCGCCTGGCATCTCGGCCTCTCCGAGAAGACGGTGAAGATGCACCGCTCCCTGCTGCTCGACAAACTGGGAGTGAAGACCACCGCCGACGCCATCAGGCTCGCGGTGGAAGCGGGGCTTTGAGAAATCCTCCCCCGGATTTCCGTGGGAGGGGGACCAGGCGAAGCCTGGTGGAGGGGCTCTCGCTGACTCCGAAGGACCCCTCCGCCACGCTTCGCGCGGTCCCCCTCCCGGCAAAAGCCGGGGAGGATTATATCGGCACTACCGCCTTTGATCCGTATCGCCTCACCCTGCCGCGAAGCCTAGCGCACTGGACCTCCCCCCGTTTCAATGAGGTTCCTAATGCGTAAGTTCACCCCCTTCGTCCTGGCCGTCGCCTTGACCGCCGCCCCGGCCGCCTTCGCCGCCGCCAAGATGCCGATGGTCGGCGGCGCCGCCATGTATCCGTCCAAGACCATCGTCGAGAACGCCTCCCAGTCGAAGTCGCACACCACCCTCGTCGCCGCGGTCAAGGCGGCGGGCCTCGTCGACACGCTGTCGGGCGCCGGCCCCTTCACCGTCTTCGCACCGACCAACGCCGCCTTCTCGAAGCTCCCGGCCGGCACCGTCGACACCCTGCTCCGGCCCGAGAACAAGGCGATGCTGCAGTCGGTGCTCACCTATCACGTCGTCCCCGGCCGGGTCAGCGCCGCCCAGCTCATTGCCAAGATCAAGGCCGGCCGCGGAATGGCGAAGGTCGCCACCGTCCAGGGCGGCACTCTCACCGCCCGGCTGATGGGCGGCAAGGTCGTCCTCACCGACGAGAAGGGTGGCCGAGCCACGGTCACCCAGGCCGACGTCTTCCAGTCCAACGGCGTCATCCACGTCACCGACGCCGTCTCCCTCCCGCGCTGACCCTGCGCGCGGGCTGGGCCGCCCCCGCTCCGCCCCGATGGCGGGGGCGGCCCTAAGTCCGTTCCAATCCTAACCGGCGCGCTTATCCCCCGTCACCCCGGCGAAAGCCGGGGCCCTTGGGGGGCGACCCGCCAAGACTTCTCGACCTGAGGTCACGGCTTTCGCCGGGATGACGGTAACGGCCCTTTAGCCGCCCTATGCTACAGCGCGCCCATGCCGAGCCCAACCGTCCAGCTCTTCTACAACCGCACCTCCGGCGGCCATTGCCCGAACCGGCTCGCCGCGCTGCGGGCGGGGTTCGAGGCGCGGGGCGCGAAGGTGCTGCTCTCCGAATGCGGGCCGGCCCATCCGATCGAGGTCGGAGAGGAGACGAGCCACGTCTGCGCGGTGGGCGGCGACGGCACCCTTCGCCACGTCGCCATCGCGCTGGCCCGCTGCGGCCGCCGGCTTCCGCTCAGCGTCTATCCCGCCGGCACCGTCAATCTCGTCCACCGCGAACGGCTCTTCCCGCTCGACCCGGCCGGTCACGCGCTTCGGCTGCTCGCCGAGGACGAGGGTGCGCCGCTCCATCCGGCCGCTCTCAACGACACCTTCTTCCTCGCCTGCGCGAGCGTCGGTCCCGACAGCCGCGCCGTCGCCGAGGTCTCGCTCGCGCTCAAGGCCCGGATCGGCAGGCTGGCTTATGCCTGGGCCCTGGCGCGGGTCCTGTTCGACTGGCGGCGGACTCCTATCCGGCTCGGCTGGGAGGGCGGAGCACTCGTCTGCGAGGCTTTCTATGTCGCCAAGGGCCGCTATTTCGCCGGCCCGTGGAGCTTCGCGCCCGAGGCCAGCGTCGGCGAGCCGCTGCTTCGGGTGGTCGCCCTCGAGCGCTCCAGGCGCCGTGACTTCGCCCGCTTCGCCTTGGCCCTGTGGCTCGGCCGGCGGGTCGATTCGCTGCCGGGAGTCACGGCCTTCACCTGCACTTCGCTCGAAGCCGAGGCCGGAGCCCCGCTGCCCATCCAGGCCGACGGCGACCCGGTCGGCACTCTGCCCGCGAGCATCTCGCTCCACGGTGAACCGCTGAGTTCCTGCTGACCTTTTCGTCATCCCGGCGAAAGCCGGGACCTCAGGCCGGATAAGTCTCGGCGGGTCTCCCCGAGATCCCGGCTTCCGCCGGGATGACGGCTATCCGCGAGCCCCCGGCTCGTGCCGATGCTCGCCTTTCACCCAGCGGACTGTGCCGGTGGAGGCCCGCATCACCACGCTCTCGGTCGTGATCGCATTCCGCCGCCGCTTGACGCCCTCGAGCAGCGAGCCGTCCGTGACCCCAGTCGCGGCGAAGATGCAGTCCCCCTTGGCGAGGTCCTCGAGCTTGTAGATCCGGTCGAGGTCGGTCACCCCCCATTTGTCCGCTCGAGCGCGCTCGTCGTCGTTGCGGAAGATGAGCCGGCCCTGGAACTGGCCTCCGACGCACCTCAGAGCCGCCGCGGCGAGGACTCCCTCCGGAGCTCCGCCCGAGCCCATATAGACGTCGATCGTGGTATCCGGATCGGTGACCGCGATCACTCCGGCGACATCGCCGTCGGGGATGAGGACGATCCCGCAGCCGAGGCCCCTAAGCTCCGCGATCAGAGCTTCGTGCCTCGGCCGGTCGAGGACGCAGACGATGATCTCGGACGGGTCCACCCCCTTTGCGGCGGCGACCGAGCGGATGTTCTCGGTCGCCGTCTTGGCGAGATCGATCACCCCTTCCGCATAGCCCGGCCCGACCGCCAGCTTCTCCATGTACACGTCGGGCGCGTTGAGCAGGCCGCCCTCCTCGGCGATCGCAAGCACGGCGAGCGCGTTGGGCCCGGCCTTGGCGGTGATCGTCGTTCCCTCGAGCGGGTCGAGCGCGATGTCGATCTTCGGCCCGGTGCCCTGGGCCGCTCCGACCTTCTCGCCGATATAGAGCATCGGCGCCTCGTCGCGCTCGCCCTCCCCTATCACCACCGTCCCGTCCATCTCGAGCGTGTTGAGCGCCGCGCGCATCGCCTCGACGGCGGCGTGGTCGGCGGCCTTCTCGTCGCCGCGTCCGATCAGCTTCGACGCGGCGACCGCGGCCGCTTCGGTCACCCGCACCATCTCGAGCACCAATACGCGGTCGAGAACCTGGCTTGCGCTCACCATCTTGTCGATCATCCTCCTGTGATGAACGGCGGCGTGTAAGCGAGCGCCGCGTTCGTGTCGAGCCGCCGGCCCGCAACCGTCATCCCGGCGAAAGCCGGGACCTCAGGTCGAGAAGTCCCGGCGGGTCTCCCCCAGGTCCGGCTTTCGCCAGGATGACGGATGAACAGCCATATTTAAGCCGTTTTCCTCCAACAGCCTGGCGGCGGACCGGAGTCGGAAGCGATGGCGAAGCTCGGATTGGCCCTGATCGTCGCCGCGCTCGCCGCGGCCCGGGCGACCGCCGCGCCCCCGCTCAGCGCCGAGGAAGCGCTTGCCCGCCAGCGATCCTCGCTCCGCGCCGAGATCGGCCTCGACTGCGACCGCGACTCGGCCGAGATCGTCGTCTGCGGGCGGACCGGCCCGGACCCGAACCGCCTCCCGCTCCCGATCCGGCCCGAGCGCGGTGCCCGGAACGCCGGCGAGCCGTCCGATCCGAAGGACGCCCTCGCGCTCAGCGACCAGAAATGCACGACCGTCGGGCGCGACCAGCATTGCAGCGGGGGCCTCCCGGTCCTTCCGATCGCGATCTTTCTGGTCCAGACCGCGGTCAAGGCGGTCAAGGGGAGGGAATGAGCCTCTCGAGCCCCTTACGAACCGCGATCTGCCTGCTCTTCCCCTTCGCCGCGGCTCCGGCACTCGCGCTCGCGCCCGAGGCCCCCCTGACCGCGGACCGGGCGATCGACATCCAGAAGGACTCGGTGCGCGAGGCGATCGGGACCCTGCCCTGCCGCCGCGACGGCGCCGGCGGCGACATCGTCGTGTGCGGCCGCAGGGGCCCGAACCCCAACCGAGTCCCCTTCCCGGACCAGCGCACCCCCGGCGAGCCCGAGAACCTCCTGCCCGGCGAGCTTCCCCGCGCCCAGTCGACCTTTTCCACCTGCGAGTTCGGCTGCCCCCAGCCGGTCACGATCACCGACAAGGACGTCCGCAAATATGGCGGCCGCATCGTCCGCCGCATCCTCGGCAAGGACGATTGAGCGCTACAACCCGTCATTGCGAGGAGCGCAGCGACGAAGCAACCTATGCGTCTTCCACCGTCGCGGAGCTGATTGCTTCGCTTCGCTCGCAATGACGGAGGGGGCGACAATCGTTCGTAAGCGATTTACAGATATGCTCTCGGCTCCGGGGGGAGAAGTCACATGGCCAGCGCACAGGCAGAACCGGCGGACCGACTGGCCGTGGCGAAGACCATCGCCCACTGGACCGCCCGGACTCTGGTCGCGATCCTCGTCACCTACGTCTTCGTCGTCGTGCTGCTCGTCGCCACCGCCCAGCAGAAGGTCGACGACGCCCTCACCAAGGAGGCGGTGGGCTACGACTACAGCGTCGCGGTCCGCTATTATTTCGGCAAGGACAGCCTCAAGAACACGGTCGGCGAGAACAGCGAGTGGGTCAAGCAGTCCACCGCCCGCCTTCGGGCCGCGAACGACCGGCTGCAGTCCGCCAACCGTATGCTGACCGCGCAGGCCGCCGACCTCGCCGAGGATCTCGAACGGCTCACCGCCGTCGGCTGCCCCGCCCCGCCCGCGCCCGACACTCCGCCCACTCCGGCCGAGCTGGTCGCCATGGCGGTCGCGACCCAGCATTGCGCGGCCGAGCGCGGCTCGGCCAATCCCGCAATCCCTCCGGTCGCCGCCGAAGTCCTCGAAGGCCAGCGCTCGGTCCAGAAGTCGCTCGACGATTCGGCCGGCCTCAAGCGCGATTCCGACGACATCCAGGACCGGCTCGACCTCCTGCAGGCCGAACGCAACGCCATCGACAAGCAATTGGAGGCCGCCGCCCGCTCCGGCGACATCATCGCGGTCCTCAAGGTGTTCGAGGACAGCTCCTGGCCGCTCGCCCGCCGGCTCGTCTACGTGCCCCCGGCCCTGACCGGGATCCTGCTCGCCTCGGTTTCGGGCCTGTTCGGAGCCCTGCTTATTACCCTGATATTATTCGTCTACCCCGACAATCGCTACAAATTCACCCGGACGAAATCCTATTTCGGCCGGATCCTTCTCGGCGGCCTGATCGCGCTCGGAGTCTTCGTCCTGATGTTCAGCGGAGTCGCGGTCCTCGCCGGCCCCAACGCCAGCGGAAGCGCCCAGAACCTGATCGCCTATGCCGGGATAGGGATCCTTTCCGGGATGTTCTCCGACCAGGCGGCGGGCTGGCTGTCGGATCGCTCGGTGTTCAGGCCGGACCCGGGGACCGATGTCTCGGCGAGCACCGACGAACAGACCAACTGAGTCCCTTCCCGTCATTCCGGCGAGCGCGGCGAACCTTTCACCAGGCCCGCGCATTTCCTAGATAGGCGCGACAGGAGAGACCCATGGCCGATCAGGACACCAAGGCCCCCGAGGCCCCCGCGTTGCCGACGCTCGAGGAGATGCAGCAATGGACGTGGGTGATGGGGCGCGCCCAGCAGATGATGCTCGAGCATGTCGCAAAGGCGATGGGCGAGTCGGCCGAGAAGGCGAAGGCCCCGCACGAGCCGAAGGCGCCGCAGCTGCCCTGGCTGAACATGTTCCCCGATCCGGCGAAGATCGCCCAGCAGCAGACGGATCTGTGGACCCAGGGCCTGGCCGTCTGGCAGCGCGCCCTCGGGGGCGAGGCGCCGCGCACCGAGCTGGTTGAGAAAGCGGACAAGGACAAGCGCTTCGCGGCGCCGCAATGGCGCGACAACCCGCTCTTCGACATGATCCGGCAGTCCTACCTGCTCGTCTCCGAGCGGCTGCTCGGCTCGGTCGAGACGCTCGAAGGCGTGGACCCGAAGCAGCGCGAGAAATTGCGGTTCATGACGAAGAATTTCGTCGACGCCATGGCCCCTTCCAATTTCGCGGCGACCAACCCGCTGGTGCTGGAGCGGGCGATGGAGACCAAGGGGGAGAGCCTTCTCAAAGGCCTCGAGCACATGCTCGAGGACGTGTCCAAGGGCCAGCTCACCCATACCGATGCGGAGGCGTTCGAGGTCGGCCGCAACATCGCCATCACTCCCGGCAAGGTGGTCAAGCGCACACCGCTCTACGAGCTCATCCAGTACAGCCCGACGACGGACGAGGTTCACGAGACCCCGCTGATCATCTTCCCGCCCTGGATCAACCGCTTCTACATCCTCGACCTGAACCCCAAGAAGAGCTTCATCCGCTGGGCCGTCGAGCAGGGCCTGACGGTCTTCGTCGTGTCCTGGAAGTCGGCCGACGAGACCCTGAGGGAGACGATTCTCGACGATTACGTGCTCCGCGGCCAGGTCGACGCGATCGATTCGGTCCGAGAGCTGCTCGGAGTGAAGAGCGTCCACGCCATCGGCTATTGCGTCGCCGGAACCACGCTTGCGGCGACCCTGGCGCTGCTCGAGGCGCGCGGCCAGTCGGACAAGGTCGCGAGCGCAACCTTCTTCACCGCCCAGGTCGATTTTTCCGAAGCGGGCGACCTCAACCTGCTCGTCGCCGACGACACCCTTCAGATGATCGAGCAGATCTCCGCCGAGAAGGGCTTCCTCGACGGCCGCTACATGGCCGCCACCTTCAACATGCTGAGGGGCCGGGACCTGATCTGGAACTACGTCACCAACAACTACCTGCTGGGCGAGGACTACGTCCCCTTCGACCTGCTCCACTGGAACTCGGACACGACCAACCTGCCGGCCAAGTGGCACCAGTCCTACCTCAAGGATTTCTACCGCGACAACAAGCTGGTCCAGGCCGGCGCCATCGTCGTCGACGGCACTCCGATCGAGATCCACAAGGTCAGGACCCCCACCTACGTCCAGGCCGGGCGCGAGGACCATATCGCCCCGGCGGCCAGCGTCTGGAAGATCACCCATTATTTCCAGGGCCCGATGCGCTTCGTCCTCGCCGGCTCCGGCCACATCGCGGGGGTGGTGAACCCGCCCGAGGCCCAGAAATACCAGTATTGGACCAATGACGGGAAGCCCGCGAGCCTCGACGAGTTCGTGGCCGGAGCGACCGAGCACAAGGGCAGCTGGTGGCCCGACTGGGCGAAATGGATCGGCGCCCTCGCCGAGAAGAAGGTCCCCGTGAAGGGGGCTCGGGTGCCCGGCAAAGGCAAGCTCAAGGCGATCGAGAACGCGCCGGGGAGCTATGTGAAGGCGCGCTAATCTAATCCTCCCCGCGATTTCGCGGAGAGGGGGACCGCGCGAAGCGCGGTGGAGGGGTTCTGCGGCGCCTGAAGAACCGCTCCACCAGGCTTCGCCTCGTCCCCTCCCCGGCAAAAGCCGGGGAGGATTCAACGCTTCTGCTGCACCGCAACATTTTCTCTTGAAACCCCGGCCCGACTCGCCTATGTTGCATTGCAGCATAGACTTGTAAGGAACATCCAATGGCCGATCAGCAGAACCAGACCCCGACCGCCGCCGCGGCCGTCGACGCCACGGCGAAAGCTTCGGCCGCGATCGCCAAGGCCGCCACTCCGGCCGTGACTCCGAACGCGGAGGCTCCGGCCGCCGCCGCCAAGGCCGCCGCCGCTCCGGCGAAGGCCGCCGCGAAGGTCATCAAGGCCGCCACGGCGACCCCGGCCAAGCCGGCCCGCAAAACCCGCACCGCGAAGGCCGCCAAGCCCGCCCGCGCCACGACCGCCCGCAAGGCCGGCCGTCCGGCCAAGCGCGCCGCCGCAGCGACCGCGACCACCAACACCGCCACCCGCATTCAGAACGAAGGAATCCGCACCATGAAGAAAGAGACCGCCCAGGTCGCCGACCGCCTCCAGGCCGTCTTCGGCGACGTCAACGAGCGCGCCCGCACCCAGATCGAGCGCAGCACCCGCATCGCCGAAGAGATGACCGAGCTCTCCAAGGGCAACGTCGAGGCGCTCGTCGCTTCCACCAAGGTCGTCGCCAAGGGCCTCGAGACCGTCGGCCAGGAAGTCGCCGAGTACAGCCGCAAGAGCTTCGAGGACGCTTCCGCGGCCCTGAAGAGCTTCACCGAGGTGAAGTCGGCCACCGACTTCTTCCGTTTGCAGAGCGAATTCGCCCGCAGCCAGTTCGATGGCCTCGTTGCCGAGAGCTCCAAGCTCTCCGAGACCATGATCAAGCTCGCCGGCGACGTCGCCGAGCCTCTCGCCAGCCGCTACTCGGTCGCCGCCGAGCGCGTTAAGGCCGTCGCCGCTTACTAAGTAAGCTGCAGCGCCAGCTGGTGCAGTAAGGGCGGCCCCCGCGGGGGCCGCCCTTTTTGCGTTGCCGGAACCGGGGCCGAGGTGCAGGCTTTTGCTCCCCGGCGAGGGACCCCATCAAAGTAGTACTTTGATGGGAACCCGAAGGCCGGGACCCAGCGGCGCGACGCAGGACTTGATCCCGGCCTTCGCCGCGAAGCACTTGCCGCAAAATGGCGGATTGCCATATCAGGGCGCGTATGAATTGGGATGAGACAGTGGCCGCGGACGAGCGCAAGGGCGGGGACGGCGACGATCCCGGGCTGGGCGTGGCGACTCGCACCCGGACCCGCACCAAGACGCCCTCCCCCTACAAGGTGCTGATGCTCAACGACGACTATACGCCGATGGAGTTCGTCGTTCAGGTCCTCCAGATGTTCTTCAAGATGGGGATCGAGGACGCCACCCGGGTGATGCTCGCCGTCCACCAGCGCGGAGTGGGGGTCTGCGGCGTGTTCAGCTACGAGGTCGCAGAGACCAAGGTTGCGCAGGTCATCGAATATGCGAGGCAGAACCAGCACCCGCTGCAGTGCACGCTGGAGAAGGCTTGAGCCCATCCCGTCATCCCGGCGAAAGCCGGGACCTCGGGGAGGCCCGCCGAGACTTTCCGGCCTGAGGTCCCGGCTTTCGCCGGGATGACGCGCCCCCTCCCCACCCCTCCCTTGCACCCCCCCGCGAAAGCCTTAAGACCCACCCATGGATCGCATCATCATCCGCGGCGGCAAGCGCCTCGAAGGCCGAATCCCCATTTCCGGAGCCAAGAACGCCGCTCTCACCCTCCTCCCCTGCGCCCTCCTCACCGACGAGCCGCTGACCCTGCGCAACCTGCCGCGCCTCGCCGACGTCGACAGCTTCGGCCACCTCCTCAACCAGCTCGGAGTCTCGACCACCGTCGAGGGCGCCCGGGCGGACGAGTACGGCCGGGTGATGACGCTCAGGGCGTCCAACCTCGCCTCGACGGTCGCCCCCTACGACATCGTCCGAAAGATGCGCGCCTCGATCCTCGTTCTCGGACCGCTCGTCGCCCGGGCCGGCGAGGCGACGGTGTCGCTTCCCGGCGGCTGCGCGATCGGAATGCGCCCCGTCGACCTCCATCTGAAGGCATTGGAAGCGCTCGGCGCGGAGATCGAGGTCGCCGCCGGCTACGTCCGCGCCAAGGCCCCCAAGGGCGGTCTGCGGGGCGGAACCATCACCTTCCCGTTCGTCTCCGTTGGAGCCACCGAGAACGCGCTGATGGCCGCGGTCCTCGCGCGGGGCGAGACGGTGATCGAGAATGCGGCGCGCGAGCCCGAGATCACCGACCTCGCCAAATGCCTGATCGCAATGGGCGCCGAGATCGAGGGGCTGAGGACCGATACCCTCACGATCCGGGGCAAGGACCGCCTCCACGGCGCCACCTACGCGGTGATGGCGGACCGGATCGAGGCTGGAAGCTATGCCTGCGCGGCCGGGATCACCGGCGGCTCATTGGAGCTTGTCGGAGCGCGCGAGGAGACCATGCCGTCCATCCTGTCCGGCCTGAGCGACGCCGGTTTGATCGTCGAGGACACTGCGGACGGAGTCCGGGTCAGCGCCGACGGCGGATTGAAACCGCTCTCCATCTCGACCGCCCCCTACCCCGCCTTCCCGACCGACATGCAGGCCCAGTTCATGGCGATGCTGACCCTCGCCGAAGGGACCAGCCTGCTCACCGAGACCATCTTCGAGAACCGCTACATGCACGTTCCCGAGCTCAACCGGATGGGCGCCGAGATCGAGGTGCGCGGCCGTTCCGCGGTGGTTCGCGGAGTCGACGGCCTGATCGGCGCCGAAGTGATGGCGACCGACCTTCGAGCCTCGATGAGCCTCGTCCTGGCCGGGCTCGCCGCAAAGGGCGAGACCCAGGTCCACCGGGTCTACCACCTGGACCGCGGCTACGAGCGGCTCGAGGAGAAGCTCCAGGCGGTCGGCGCGGATGTCGAGCGGGCCAGCGGGGACTGAAAATCAAAATCCTCCCCGGCATTTGCCGGGGAGGGGGACCAGGCGAAGCCTGGTGGAGGGGTTCTTCAGACGCCGCAGAACCCCTCCACCGCGCTTCGCGCGGTCCCCCTCCCCGCGAAATCGCGGGGAGGATCAGGCGATTCAGCCCAGCACCTCCGCGGTGTGGATGATCAGCCCCACCAGCCCGCCCACCAGGGTCCCGTTGATCCGGATATACTGAAGGTCGCGCCCGACCGCATTCTCCAGCCGGCCGGTCACCGTCCGGGCGTCCCAGCCGCGGATCGTCTCGGAAACGAGGGTGACGATGCCGTCGCCATAGGTTGCGACCGTTCCGACCACCGTCCGGCGGGCGAACTGGTTGATCGCCTTGTTGAGCCGGCCGTCCTGCTGCAGGGTCTCGCCCAGCTGCCTCAGCGCCTCTCCGAAGCGGCCGGCCATCGCCGCCTCGGGATCGCGCGCGGCCCGGAGCAGGGCCGCCCGGCTGTTCTCCCAAAGGCCGCCCAGCCAGTCGGTGACGGCCTTGTTGGCGATGATCTCGTTCTTCCACCCCTCGACCTTCGACTGCATCTCCGGATCGTAGCGCATGTCCCAGGCCAGCGCGGCGAGCGCTTCCTCCGCCTTTGCTCGAAGCGGGTGGCCGGGGTCGATCGCCATGTCGATGGTGAGCCGCCTCAGGCCGTCGACGATCCCGTCGGCCAGCTTCTCGTCCAGTCCGGCGAGCCGCATGATCAGATTGGCGCGGTCGTGGACCATCTTGCGGATCAGATCCTCGTTCGCATCGAGGGTGCGGCCCGCCCAGGTGACGATCCCGTCGAGTATCGGGATGTGCCGCTCCTCGGTGATCGCGCCTTCCAGGGCCTGGCCGATCAGCGGCGAGACTTCGAGCGAGCGAATGCGCTGCGCGACCGCGGTCTTGACCATCCCGCCGAGCCGCTCCTGGTCGAGCGCCTCCAGAAGATCGGCGATGAGCCTCGAGCCGCCCTGCCTCAGCCGTCCTTCCGGCGGCGGATTGGCGAGGAAGCGGCCGATGGCTCCGGCGATGTCGACGTTGCGCATCCGCCGGGCGACCACCTTGGGAACCAGGAAATTGTCGCGGAGGAAGGAGGCGAGGGTCGCTCCGATCCGATCCTTGTTGCGCGGGATGATCGCGGTGTGCGGGATCGGCAGGCCGAGCGGGTGGCGGAACAAGGCGGTGACCGCGAACCAGTCCGCGAGCCCGCCGACCATCGCCGCTTCGGCGAAGGCCTTGACGAAGCCCAGCCAGGGATAGCTTTCGTCCCACTGGTTGGAGGCGAGGAAGACCGCCGCCATCGCGACCAGCATTCCGGTCGCGATGATCCGCATTCCGCGAAGGCCCTGCGCTTGGGGAGCGAATCCGCTTGCCGGTTCGATTGGGCTCATGGACTTCTCAAGCGCCGGGCCGCCAATTTGGTTCACTTCCGCGCAGAGGGGAGACCCGTCGCCCCTCCCCGTCATTCCTGGGAAAGCCGGAATCCATGAGATGCGGCCGTGGCGAACCGTCGTCGAAGTCCGTGTTCAGGGATTCCGGATCGAGTCCGGAATGACGGTCTGGGCAACACCACGCCTCGGCGCGCGCACCCGTCACTCCGCGGGCTGCTCCAACGGTGGGGGCCCGTGATCCTTGCGTCCCTTGTAGGTGATGAGGCGACCGAACTTGGGCGCGAGCCACTTCTCGAAGCTGTCGGCGAGGCTGAACGACGCCGGCACGAGGACGAGGGTCAGGAGCGTCGAGAGCAGCAGGCCGCCGATCACGACCACCGCCATCGGCGCTCGCCAACTGGAATCGCCTTCCAGCGAAAGCGCCGTCGGGACCATTCCGGCCACCATCGCCATCGTCGTCATGACGATCGGCTGGGCGCGCTTGTGTCCCGAATCGATGATCGCCTCGTCCTTGGGTACGCCCTTGGCCATCTCGACGATCGTGAAATCGAGAAGCAGGATCGAGTTCTTGGCGACGATCCCGAACAGCATCAGGATCCCGATCAGAACCGGCATCGACACGGCGTGCCCCGACACCCAGAGCGCCAGGAAACCGCCAAGCGGGGCGAGCAGGAGCGAGCCCATGTTTACCAGCGGCGCCATCAGCCGCTTGTAGAGCAGGACCAGCACCGCGAAGACGAGGAAGGTCCCGGAAATGAGGGCGCCCATGAACTCGGACATGAGCTTGGCTTCCTCGCGCTGCTGGCCGGAGCGGGCGCGTTCGACCCCTTCGGGCAGGTTCTTGAGGATCGGAAGCGATTCGATGATCGCCTCCTTGTCTTGCACGCCCGGAATGAGATCCGCGCCGACGAGGATCCGGCGTTCCTGGTTGAAGCGCTGGATCTGGGCCGGACCGGCTCCGAAGCTGATCGAGGCGACCACCTTGAGCGGCACCGAGCCGCCCGTCGTGGTCGGCACCGGCATGTTCTCGATCGTCGAAAGGCTTCGGCGCGAATCCTCCTGGAGCGCGACCCGGATCGGCACCTGGCGGTCGGAGAGCGAGAATCGGGCGCTCGCCTGGTCGATCTCGCCCTGGGTCGCGGTTCGGATCGCCTGGCTCATCGCCGCCGTGGTGACCCCCATGTCGGCCATCAGGTTGAGCCTCGGAGTGATGGTGATCTCCGGACGCCTCATGTCGCCGGCGATCCTTGGCGAGACGAGCTCGGGCCGCTTGCGCATGTCGTCGACGAGCTTCAGCGCGGCCTGCTGCAGCTTGACCGGATCGGAGCTCGAGAGAAGGACTGCGATCGGACGCCCGCCGACGCTGTTCTGCGCCCGGAACGTGACTCGCGCGTCCGGGATGCCCTGGAGCATGGGACCGACCTGCCGCTCGAAATCGGTGCTGGTCCGCTCACGCCCCTCGCCGCGGTCCTTGAGCGACACGTAGATGGTCGATGCGCCGGCGCGCACCGAGGCGAAGGCGGATTCCACGTCGCCCTGGTTCCGGACCAGGGATGCAGCCTTGTCCGCGACGGCGCGAGTCTGGTCGAGCGTCGAGCCCGGCGGCATTTCGATCGCCACCTGGACCGTGTCCTCGTCCGTTTCCGGCTGGAACGCCTTGGGCAGCATCATGAACACGCCGATCTGCGCAGCGAAGCAGAGCACTCCGATCATCACGCCCTTCCACCGGTTGCGCAAAGTCCAGCGCAGAAGGTTGAGATATTTGTCCATCAGCCAGCCTTCGCCATGCTTGGCCTCGCCGTGCGCCTTCAGGAAATAGGCCGCGATCATCGGGGTGATCAGGCGCGCCACGGCGAGGCTGATCAGGACGGCGATGACGATGGTGAGCCCGAAGCTGATGAAATATTGGCCGATGATCCCGCCCATCATGGCCACCGGAAGGAAGACCGCGACGATCGAGAAGGTGGTCGCGACGACTGGAAGGCCGATCTCGTCGGCCGCGTCGATGGAGGCCTGATAGGCGGATTTGCCCATCCTCATGTGGCGCACGATATTCTCGATCTCGACGATCGCATCGTCGACCAGGACGCCCGCGACCAGGCTCAGCGACAGCAGGGACTCCATGTTGAGCGTGAAGCCCAGCATGTCCATGAACCAGAAGGCCGGGATGGCCGAGAGCGGGATGGCGATCGCGGAGATCAGCGTCGCCCGCCAGTCGCGAAGGAAGAGGAGCACCACGATGACGGCGAGGAGCGCGCCTTCGACCAGTGCCCGCATCGAGCTTTCATACTGGCCTTCGATATATTGGACGGGGGTGAAGAGCAGGGTGTAGCCGACCCGCGGATCCTCCTTCTCGAGCCCCTTCAGCTGAGTCATCACGTCGTTGTAGACGCTGACGTCGGAATAGCCCTTGGCCTTCTGGACCATGAAGCTGACGACCTGGCGCCCGTTCTGTATGCCGTAACTGGTCTGCTCGGCCCACTGGTCGCGCACGCTTGCGATGGAGTTCAGCCGGATCGTCCGGCCGCCTCCGATGGAAAGCTGGGTCTCGCCGAGCGCGTGGGCGGTCAGAGCGCTTCCAAGCACCCGGACCGACTGCTCGGAACCGGCGATCTCGGCCCGCCCACCGGCCGCGTTGACGTTGATCGCTCGAAGCTGCTGGTTCACCTGGGCCGCGCTGATCCCCTGCGACTGCATCCGGGTCGGATCGAGCTCGACCCGGATCTCGCGGCTCACGCCTCCGGTGCGGCTGACGATCGAGACCCCCTCGACGCTCATCAGCCGTCGGTTGATCGTATCGTCGATGAACCAGGACAGCTGCTCCACGGTCATCGCCGTGCTCTCGGCGGACATGTAGACGACGGGCTGATCGTCCTGGTCCTCGCGCTGCACCTGCGGCTCGAGGATCCCGTCCGGAAGGTCGCCTCGAATTCGAGCCACGGCGTCCCGCACGTCGGTAACGGCGCGGTCGACCGGGGTGCCGATCTCGAAGAGGATGAACGTGTTGCTGTTGCCTTCGCGGATGAAGGAATTGATCTCGGTGACGCCTTCGATCCCGCGGACCGCGGCCTCGACCCTCCGGGTGATCTGTATCTCGAGCTCGGGCGGGGCCGCGCCGGGCTGGCTGATCGACACGCTCGCCGCCGGCACGCTGACGTCCGGGTTGAGGTTCACGTCCATCCGAAGGAAGGCCGCGACTCCCATCGCGAGCAGGAAGGTGAACAATACGATCGGAATGACCGGGTTCCGGATCGCCCAGGCCGAGATGTTACGCATCGTTCATCGACTCCAGATCGGCCCTTGGCCTAGCGGGCGACCGCACGTTGCGGACGCACCTTCTCGCCCGGGTTGAGGAAAGCGCCCGCCGACTGCACGACCCGCTCGTCCCCGTTGAGGCCCTCGGCGATCACGACGCCCTTGTCGTTCACCGTTCCGATCCGGATCGGACGGCGCTGGACCGTGTCGTTCGGGGTGACGATCAGCACGTAGGTCCCGGCATCGTCCGTCAGAACCGCGGATTCGGGCAGAAGCGGAGCGACCGTCGCCCCGGCCTGGATCGCCGCCGACGCGAAGCCGCCGGGCCTGAGCTCGCGATTGTAGGGGATCGAGATCCTGGCCACGCCCTGCCGGGTCTGCGGATCGATGACTGGAGAAATCTGCCAGATCGAGCCCTGGTAGCTCTGCGACGAGCCGACCGGAGTGACCGTGACGGGCACGCCGACCGAAAGCGTGGCGAGGTCGGTCTGCGGAAGCCGGGCCATCAGCTCCATCTGGCCGCCCTGCGCGATTCGGAAGAGCGCGCCGGAGCCGCCGCTCACGATCTGGCCGGGCTCGGCCTTGCGATCGAGGACGAGGCCGGCGGCCGGAGCTCGGATGTCGAGCCGGCCGATTCGGGCGCGCGACGCGCCGAGCTGCGCCTGGGCGACCCGCACCCGGGCGTTGGCGGCGTCGCGGGTGGCGATCCGGCGCTCGACGTCCGCCTTGGAGACGAAGCCGCGCGAAACCAGGGTCTGGGCGCGCTGGAGCTCCTGCTGGGCGAGCCGTGCGTCGGCTCGGGCGACTTCGATGCTCGCGGCCAGCTGCTGGGCTTCCTGCGCCTGGACCGAGCGTTCGATGACGGCGAGAGTCTGGCCCGCGCCCACCCACTGGCCGGGCTCGACCAGGACCCGGGCGATCATCCCGCCCTCGCCCGCCACGCCCACCGGCATGTCGCGCCGGGCGGCGAGCGTGCCGGTCGCCGAAATGGTGCGTGCGACCTGCTGGCGGCCGGGAACGATAACGCTGACGGAGGGCGCTTGCGGGGCGCCGGCCTTGGCCTCGGCCGCGGCTGCTGCCTGCTTCTTCTCTTCGCTCCCGCGCCCGAACAGGAGATAAGAACCAACCGACAGCACCAGGAAAACGGCCAAGGCGAGGATGATGTTGCGGCGGCGGCGGCGAGCGGCGGTCGCTTCGTCGACGACGACGACCTGCTCGCTCTCGACGCCGCCGCTGCGCCATTTGCGCGTCTCGAAGTTCATAGCTCTCATCTTTCCCCACACCGGACCGGGCCGAACGCTACCTCGGCTACTGTATTAGCCAAATATAGCACCTACCTCAAGTCTAATCTGCCGCATGCCCCCACGCAGCGGAACCCGAGTCTACATTTTTTGTTGGGGCTTGGCCACTCGAAAGCGGTAGGATCGCGATCGAGCAAGCGAGGGTAAGGAGGGATTCATGAACCTGCTGGCGGACTATGGCTTCTTCGGGTGGATCCTGATCGGAGCACTGGCGGGCGGGCTCGCGAAGCTCATCATGCCGGGCCGGGATCCGGGCGGATGCATCGTCACCATCCTTCTGGGAGTCGGAGGCGCTCTGCTCGCCGGCTTCGTCGCCCACCAGCTCGGCTGGGACCGCGGCAACACCGGCGCCGGATTCATCGCCGCCACCATCGGAGCGATCGTCATCCTCTTCATCTACCGCCTGATCAACCGGCGGCGGTAGCGTCTCTTTGCCTCCCCATCGAAGATGGGGAGGGGGACCACACGAAGTGTGGTGGAGGGGTATTGGCGCGGCCTGTTCCAGATTCCCCCTCCACCATGCTTCGCATGGTCCCCCTCCCCATCGCCTCCGGCGACAGGGAGGATTAGGGAAGAGTCGCAGCCTTCATCGCCGCGACGAAACCCCGCACGTCCTCGCCCCTGGAAACCCGATCGACGATCGCAGAGCCCGAGATCACTCCCGCGGCGCCCGCGCTCAGGGCGAGGCGCACATGCTCCGGCTCCGATATCCCGAAGCCGAGCACCGGCGGCGGAGCACCGGCCTCGACGAGGGCGACGATCACCTCGCCCGCGAAGCGCACCTTGGAATCCGCTCCGGTGACTCCGGCCCGGGCGACGCAATAGGTATAGCCCTCGCCTTCCGCGGCGATCAGGGCCAGCCGCTCGGGCGGCGTGTTCGGCGCTGCGATCAGCACCGGCGCGACGCCTGCCGAGCGGGCCGCCGCGAGAAAGGGCCGGGCCTCGATCAAGGGCACGTCGGCGACCAGAACGCTGTCGACCCCGGCTCCGGCCGAAGCAGCGTAGAAGGCCTCGAGGCCCCTCGCCATCGCCAGGTTGGCGTAGGTCAGGATCCCGACCGGAACCTGCGGATGGCGGCTGCGGAACTCGCTCAGGAGCCGAAAGCAATCCGCCGTCCTGGTGCCGGCGGCCAGCGCCCGGACGGCCGCGGCCTGGACGACCGGGCCGTCGGCCACCGGATCCGAAAAGGGGATCCCGACCTCCAGCATGTCCGCCCCGCCCTCGACCAGCGAGTCGAGGATCGAGGCGCTCGTCGCCGGATCCGGATCGCCTAGCATGACGAAGGCGCCGAACGCGCCCTCGCCCCGCTGCCGAAGCCGGTCGAACATCGCGGAATAGCGGTTCATCGGGTCGCCCCGAGCAGCCTTCGGGCCTGCTCCATGTCCTTGTCGCCTCGGCCCGAGAGATTGACCACGAGCAGCGTCTCCTGCGTGGCGGCCTCCGCCATCTTCAGCGCCTGGGCAAGCGCATGGGCCGATTCGAACGCGCAGATGATCCCCTCCGAGCGGGCGAGCAGGGCGAAGGCGGCCAGCGCCTCCTGGTCGGTGACCCCGACATATTCGGCCCGGCCGCTGTCCTTCAGATGGGCGTGCTCCGGCCCGACCGCCGGATAGTCGAGCCCGGCGGAAACCGACCAGCTCTCGTCGATCTGCCCGTCCTCGTCCTGGAGGACGTAGGTCTCGGCGCCGTGGAGGATTCCCGGGCGGCCTCGAAGAAGGGTTGCGCCGTGCTCGCTTCCGTCGAGCCCGCGGCCCGCCGCTTCGACTCCGATCAGCCTCACGCCGCCGTCTTCGACGAAGTCGGCGAACAGCCCGATCGCGTTGGATCCGCCCCCCACCGCGGCGATGCAGGCGTCGGGAAGGCGGCCCTCCTCCTCGAGGATCTGCCCCCGCGCCTCCTTGCCGATCACCCGTTGAAATTCGCGGACCATCAGCGGGAAGGGATGCGGTCCGGCCACCGTGCCGAGCAGGTAATGCGTATCGTCGAAGCTCGCGGCCCAGTCCCTGAGCGCCTCGTTGATCGCGTCCTTCAAGGTCCGGGCTCCGCTCTCCACCGGCACCACCTCGGCGCCCATCAGCTCCATCCGGAAGACGTTGAGCTTCTGCCGCTCGACGTCGTGGGCGCCCATGTAGATCCGGGTCTTCAGCCCGAACAGTGCTCCGGCGAGCGCGGTCGCGACCCCGTGCTGGCCGGCGCCCGTCTCCGCGATCAGCCGCGATTTGCCCATTCGGCGGGCGAGTAGCGCCTGGCCGAGCACCTGGTTGGTCTTGTGGGCGCCGCCGTGGAGCAGGTCCTCGCGCTTCAGGTATATCCTCGACCGCTCCGACCCGAGGTTTCGGCAGAGGGTGAGCGGCGTCGGACGCCCGGCATATTTGGCGAGGAGCGAGTCGAGCTCCGCCCGGAAGGCCGAATCCTCCGAGGCGTCGAGAAAGGCGGCCTCGAGCTGTTCCACGGCCGGGACCAGGATCTCCGGCACATAAACGCCGCCATAGGCGCCGAAGCGTCCGGCGAGCCTCACGCCTCGTCGCCGCGCGCCGGCCGCCGAAGCGCTTCGAAGAAAGCGTAGAGCCGGCCCGCGTCCTTTCGGCCCGGCGCCATCTCGACTCCGGAACCCACGTCCAGGGCGAACGCGCCGACCTGGGACGCGGCCCTGGCGTTGGAGGGCCTGAGGCCTCCCGCGAGCACCGACCGGCCGAGGTCCGGCCGGCCCTGGAGGCGCGACCAGTCGAAGGCGGTGCCGGTGCCGCCCGAGCGGCCGCCGACCTGGGTGTCGAACAAGGTCCGGTCCGCCCCGAGACGCGGCTGGGGAACCTCCCGGCCGACCGCGGCCGCGGCCCAGATCTCGGTTTCTTCCGGAAGCAGGTTTCGAAGCGCCCTTATGTAGAGCGCATCCTCCTCGCCGTGGAGCTGGACCGCTCGAAGACCGAGAGCGCGGGCGCCCTCGGCGATCCGCTCGGGCTTTTCGTTGCGATAGACCCCGACGAGCGGGATCGGCGACTCCTCGGCGATCGCCACCGCCCGCGACAGGGTGACGGCCCTCGGCGTGTTGGGAACCATGACGATCCCGGCAAAGGCGGCGCCGTGGTCGGCGGCCATCGCCGAATCGTGGCCGTCCGTGATTCCGCAGACCTTGACCCGGCCGAAAGCAAGCGCCCGCGCCGCCTCGGCGGGATCCTTGGAGCGCATCAGGGACGAGCCGACCAGGAAGGCGTCGGCGAAGGGCGCAAGCCGCTGCACGTCGGCCGGGCTCGAAATCCCGGATTCGGCGACCACCAGGGTTCCGGCGGGGACTAGGCCGGCCAGCCGCTCGGTCGTCGCAAGGTCGATCTCGAGCGTGTCGAGGTTCCGATTGTTGATTCCGACGATCTCGGCGCCGAGCCGGACCGCGCGCTCCACCTCGTCGGCGGTGTGGGCCTCGACGAGAACGTCCATGCCGAGCCTCCGGGCCGCCGCCATCACCGCAGCGGCCTCCTCGTCGGCAAGCACGGCCAGGATGACCAGAACCGCGTCGGCGCCGTGGAGCCGGGCCTCGGCCACCTGGCGCGGATCGATGATGAAGTCCTTGGCCAGGATCGGCCCGAGGAACTCGCGGCGTACTGCCCGCAGGTCCTCCAGCGACCCGCCGAAATAAGGCGCGTCGGTCAGGACGCTCATCGCATCGGCCGCGCCTCGATAGGCGCGGGCCAGCCCGGCGGCGTCGGCCCCGGGGCGGATCGCTCCGCCGGACGGAGAGCCGCGCTTCACCTCCATGATGAACCGGGTGCCGGGGCGCGCCAGGGCCGCCTTGAGGCTTCGCCGGGTCGGCTCGGCCGAATCGAGTCCTGAGCCGCCGAGACGCGCCGCGACGTCGACCCGCTTTCTCGCGACGATCTCGGCGAGAATCCCGCTCACTTCAGCCATGACTCGCCTCGATGAACAATTTGAGCCGGCGATAGGCCTCGCCCGAGGACAGCGCCTGAAGCGACATCGCGACTCCGTCCCGAAGGTCGGCGGCGAGGCCGGCGGTGAGGAGCAGCGCTCCGGTGTTGAGCGCGACCACCTCGGTCTCCGCTGCGACTCCGTAGCCCATCAGCAAGGCCTTGAGCCGCTCGGCATTCTCCTCCGGGCCTCCGCCGCGAAGGACCTGGACGGGCCGCCGCTCCAGCCCGGCGTCTTCGGGGCGCATCGTCACCGGCTCGAGCGCTCCGAAGCGCACCCGGATGGCCTCGGTCTCGCCGTGAAGCGCGATCTCGTCCAGGCCCGAACCATGGACCACGAGCGCCCGGCGAACGCCGAGGGCGGCAAGGGTGCTCGCCACAGGATGCAGGAGCGCCGGATCCGCGACCCCGAGCAGCTGAACGCCGGGCTCCGCCGGATTGAGGCAGGGGCCGAGCATGTTCATGATCGTCCGGACCTTGAGCATCCGGCGCACAGGCCCGGCATGGCGAAGGCCCGGATGATAGAGCGGAGCGAACAGGAAGCAGACCCCGGTTTCGTCCAGCGCCTTGCGCGAGACCTCGGCGCTGGCGTCGAGCTTGGCCCCGAGCTGCTCGAGCACGTCGGCCGATCCGCAGCGCGAAGTGACCGAACGGTTGCCGTGCTTGGCGATCGGAAGTCCGGCGGCCGCGGCGGTGAAGGCGACCGCGGTCGACACGTTGATCGAGGCGGAGCCGTCGCCCCCGGTGCCGCAGCTGTCGGCGAAGAGATAATCGGGACGGGGGAAATCGGAGTCGGCGGCTCGAAGCGCCCGGGCGGCTCCGGTCAGCTCCTCGGCCGTCTCTCCCTTGAGGCGGAGCGCGATCAGCATCGCGGCTATGGCGGGCTCGGCGAGCCTGCCGGCGACCAGCTCGGCGAACAGAGCCTCCGCTTCGGCTTCGGGGAGCGATTCGCCGGTATAGAGGCGGGCGAGCGCCGGCTCGGCGGAGGAGGCATCGGCGGCGGGCAATACATGTTTCGGCTGGGTGGACATGGCGATTTTCCTGGGATCTGGGCGCAAAAGAAAAAGCCCGCCGGGAGCGGCGGGCCTTTCAAGGAGACTTCGGATGCTTAGAGGATCCGGTTCACCATCGATGGTCGCGCGCCGCGGCGGAGGATATGTCCCACCACCAATGCCAGGCGTGCGCGGCGGCCGGCGCGGAAAAGGCGCGAGCGGAGCCGGTGCGGGTCGCCAAGGTCGTCATCCCGGCCCAATTCCCAGCTAAAGCCCTACAAGTCAACCCGTTTCCGTCATCCCGGCGAAAGCCGGGACCTCGGGGAGACCCGCCGAGACTTCTCGTCTCGGGGTCCCGGCTTTCGCCGGGATGACGGGTGCGTTCAGCAACGGTGCAGGCGCTCCGGCGTTGAACGGACCGGAAGCGAAACATACCGGAGTAGTCTTGAATGCGTAACCTGATCCTCGCCGTCGCCCTGGCCGCCACGGCGCTCCCGCTCGCCGCAGCCTCGGCTCAGTCCCAGCCTGCGGTCGCCGGAATCCTCCTCGAAGGCACCCGCCTCGACGTGGTGGCCACCGGCGAGGTCGCCCGGGTTCCGGACGTCGCCCGGATCACCGCCGGAGTCGTCACCGTCGCTCCCACCGCCACCGCCGCGCTCGCCCAGAACGCGACCCAGATGGCCTCGGTCAGGGCCGCGCTGAAGCGCGCGGGGATCGCCGACCGCGACATCCAGACCAGCTCGATCAACCTCTATCCCGACTACCGGCAGGACCAGCAGGGAAACAATCCGCAGATCGTCGGCTACCGAGCGAGCAACGACGTCTCGATCAGGTTTCGCGACATCGCCGCTACCGGCCGGATCCTCGACGTCCTGGTCGCCCAGGGCGCCAACCAGATCAACGGCCCGATGCTCTCGATCGACAAGCCCGAAGCGGCGCTCGACGAAGCGCGAACCCAGGCCCTCGCCAACGCCCGGGCCCGAGCCCAGCTCTACGCCCGGGCCCTCGGCAAGAGGGTCGGCCGGATCCTCTCGATCAGCGAAGCGGGCGCCAATTACGCTCCGCCGATGGTCATGATGCGCCAGGCGGCGGTCGGCAGAGCGGCCGATTCCACCTCCGTCGATCCGGGCGAGCAGAGCGTCGCGGTCAGCCTGTCGGTCTCGTTCGAGCTGGAATAGGTTCCGCCCCTCCCCGTCATTGCGAGGAGCGTAGCGACGCGGCATCCACTTCGGCGCGCTGGATTGCTTCGCTGCGCTCGCAATGACGGGGGAGTCCCACTTTCCTTTTCTCTCCTAAGGCCTTAGCGGCAAATCCATGCGCATCCTTCCCTTCCTCGCCGCGGCCGCCTTGCTTGCCGCTCCAGCCGCCGCCCAGAAGATCGGAGCGCGAACCTCGAGCCCGGACCAGGTGCTCGGCGCGGAATCGGCGGCCGATCCGATGGCGGAGGCGGAGCAGATCGCCGCGGCGGCCGCCGCCTACCCCCTCGGAACCGAGAAGAATCCGGTGCGGGTCGGTGGTCCGGAAGGCGCCCGCGCCTATATCGCCCGGCTTCGCTGCGCCGACGGGTCGAGCCCGCAGGTGGGGCAGCGAAGCTCCGGCGGAGTCGGCGCCTACGGCACTCTCACCGAGCGCTTTGCACTCGACTGCGGCACTGCCGCGCCGGGCCGAGTCGCGCTCGCCTTCGATTTCTACCACCAGGAGCATGTCGAGACCCGGCCGGCCGCCGGGTTCATCGTGGCACGCTAACCGTCATTGCGAGCGAAGCGAAGCAATCCAGCGGCTCGAACCCCGGCGCTGGATTGCTTCGTCGCTTCGCTCCTCGCAATGACGGGGTTCAACCGGCAGCCCTCGCGTCCTAGGAACCAAGAATGCGAACCTGGCTCCGGCGCCTCGGCACCCTCCTCCTTTTCCTCGCCGTCGCCCTGTGCTTCGCGCCGTCCCTGATCCCGCCCTTCCTCGACCGGATCTACTACGAAGGCCCGAGCTCGGGCCATTTCGACGGTGAGCGCTTCTTCAACCCGGGCCCGGCGCAGCGCAGCGGCGCCCATGGCGGCCCCGCCCGATTCCTCAACCGCTTCATCGGCTCGAACGAGCGGGCGAAATGGCCGGTGCATGTTCCGGTCGCCCCCACCGTTCCGCCGCGACGGGTGAATGGCGGTGAGATGCTCGTCACCTGGATCGGCCACGCCACCGTGCTGGTCCAGACCCAGGGCCTCAACATCCTCACCGACCCGATCTGGTCGGAGCGCGCCTCGCCTTTCGCCTTCGCCGGCCCCAAGCGGGTGCGGGCGCCCGGCGTACGCTTCGAGGACCTGCCCAAGATCGACCTCGTCCTCGTCAGCCACAACCATTACGACCATATGGACCTGCCGACTCTCAAGCGTCTGTGGGAGCGGGACCGGCCGAAGATCTTCACCAGCCTCGGCAACGACTCGATCCTCAAGCGCGAAGGCATAAGCTCGATCGCCCTGGACTGGGGCGGCGGCGGGTCGGTCTCGCCGCTCTGCCCGCCGGAGACCCCCTGCGCCGGGATCGACGTCCGGATCGAGCGCAACCACCATTGGGGCTCGCGCTGGGGCACGGATCGCAATCGCGCCTTATGGTCCGCCTTCACGGTCCGGCTGCCGGGGGGCAACCTCTTCTTCGCCGGCGACACCGGTTATGGCGACGGAAGCTGGGCGGACGAGGCGGCGAGGAACGGCCCCTTCCGCCTCGCCATCCTTCCGGTCGGGGCCTACGCGCCGCGCGACGTCATGAAGTCCAACCACATGGACCCCGACGAGGCGGTCCGGGTGTTCGAGACGCTGAAGCCGGGGACGGCGCTGGGCATGCACTGGGGCACCTTCCAGCTCACCTTCGAAGGAATCGACGACCCGCCCAGGCGCCTCGCCGCGGCGAGGAAGGCGCGCGGGATCGCGGCGGAAAGGTTCGTCACGACCGAAGTCGGGCGAAGCTTCAAGGTCCCCTAGATCCTCCCCGCGATTTCGCGGGGAGGGGGACCACCCGTCAGGGCGGCGGAGGGGTTCTTCGGACTCCACAAGAACCCGTCCACCATGCTTCGCATGGTCCCCCTCCCCGAGAAATCTCGGGGAGGATTGAGCGCCTACCCCTTCCTGGTCGCGGCGGTGCATTCGCCGACCCGGCGGCCCGACACGCGCATCTCCATCGTCATGCTTTTGCCCATCATGTCGGTATCGGTCTTCATGGTCATGTCCATGCTCTGGGGCGTGTAGCGCCCGTCCATGGTCATCACCGTCTTGCCCTGGCCGTTCGCGCCATCGCAGGTGGTCTTGCCCTGGATCCGGCCGCCGGACCAGGCGAAGCCTTCCGATTTGCAATTCGCCGGATCGTTCTTGCCGAACATGTCGGCGCTCGGCCCCTTCGCATCCTCGGGAGTCATGCAGGTTCGGTTGGTGCCCCCGCCGGCCTGGCTCTTCATGCCCTCCGCCACGCCCTCGGGAAGGCCGGCCACCTCGATGTCGACGACCTCCATCTTGATCTCCCATTCGCCCGGCTGCAGGCTCACCGCGGACCCGGAAGGCCCCCCGCCCGCCGGCGCGCCGTCGCCCTGCCCCGTCGCCGCGGAGCCGCCGCCGTCCTGGGCCGCGGCCGCGGAGCCGTTGCCGCCGCTTGCTTCCTTGTCGCCGCCGGAGCTTCCGCACGCCGCCAGCGCAAGCGCCGCGGCGCTCAGGATCAAATGGGTCTTCATTTTCGTCTCCCCCTTCTTGTGGTCAATTTCCAGGCGCGCTTGCGCCGGGCCCGAGCAGGTCGAGCACCGCTATCGTCATCGCTTCGGTGCCGAGCCGGATCGAGGGCTCGGGATCGATCCTGAACAGCGGCGAATGGTGCGACGGCACCGGCGGCCCTCCCGAGCGGGCGGCCTCGAAGGCCGACTGCGGAGTGCCGCCGACCGAGAAATAGAAACCTGCGACGTCGAGCTCGGGCTGGACGAAATAGGTGAAGTCCTCCGCGCCCATGCTCTCCTGGGCGAAGGGCACCACCGTTCCCGCGGGAAGCGCCTGGGCCCAGGCCGCCCGGACTCGCTGGGCGAGGGCCGGAGTGTTGCTGGTCGTGGGCGTGCCTTCGGAGACCTTGACCTCCGGAAGCCGGTTTTCGGCGACCCCGTTGGCTCGGCCGATGCCTTTCGCCATCCGGTCGATGGCGGTCAGCAGCTGCTTCCTCGTAGCCTCGTCATTGGCGCGTACCGTGATCTGGAGATCGGCGCGGTCGGAGATGATGTTGTGCTTGGTGCCCGCGTGGAACGAGCCCACCGTGATCACCGCCGGCGAAAGCGGCCCGACCTCGCGGCTGACGATCGACTGCAAGGCGGTGACGATCTGAGCGCCGATATAGACGGGGTCCTTGCCGGTATGCGGCGCCGCCCCGTGCGCGCCTACCCCGTGGACAAGGATGTCGACGCTGTCCGCGGAGCTGTACATCAAGGCGTCCGCGCCGCTCACCGTCCCCGTGCGCATCCCGGAATTGACATGGAAGCCCAGAGCGTAATCGGGCTTGGGAAAGCGGGTATAGAGGCCGTCGGCAAGCATCGCCTTGGCTCCGCCGACCCTCTCCTCGGCCGGCTGGGCGATGAAGACGACGGTTCCGCGCCACCTGTCCTTCGCCGCCGCCAGCTGGCGGGCGGTGCCGACCAGCGAAGTGATGTGAACGTCGTGGCCGCAGGCGTGCATCACGGGCATCTCCACGCCGTCGACCCCGACCTGACGCGCCCTGGAGGAATAAGCGACTCCGCTCTTCTCCTCGACCGGAAGGCCGTCCATGTCGGCCCGGACCAGGACCGTCGGCCCCTCCCCGTTCCTCATCACCGCGACCACCCCCGTTCCGCCGACCCCTTCGGTCACCGTCGCCCCTTCGGAGCGAAGCGCCTTGGCGAGGATCCTGGCGGTCCGGCTCTCCTTGAAGCTGAGCTCCGGATTGCGGTGGAAATCCACGAACATCGCGCCCAGCCGCTTGTCGTAATCGGCCTTGATCGAGTCGGTGAATTCGGCCGCCGTGGCGGGCGCGGCGGCCAGGGTGCAGGCAAGCAACAGGAACTTAAGGCGCATTGGAAACCTCCGGATTTGCGTCTAGCCTAAGGTCCGAGAACATCAGCGGCAACGGCTACCTAAATCCTCCCCGGGTTTCCGGGGGAGGGGGACCGCGCGAAGCGCGGTGGAGGGGTTCTTTTTGGACTCCGAAAGAACCCCTCCACCAGGCTTCGCCTGGTCCCCCTCCCCGAGAAATCTCGGGGAGGATTTACTTGGCCCACAACACCTCGAACAATCGCTCCACATCGCCCTGGTCGTTGTACAGGTGCGGCGTGATACGCATCCGCTCCCCGCGGATGGAGACATGGACGTCCGCGGCGGCTAGCCTCTCCTCTATCCCCTTCGGCGGTCCGCCCGGAAAGCGCACGGAAAGGAAATGCGGCGCCCTCCCCTTCTGCCCGGTTACCCCGCGCTCGCCGAGGCGAGCCTCGATCCGGCCGGTCATCGCCCCGAGCGTCTCCGCGATATTGCCGACCCCCCATTGAAGCAGCTGCCCGATCGCCGCCCCTGCCACCGGCAGAAGCGCGAAATTCGCCCGTTCGCCCATGTCGAAGCGGCGCGCGCCGGAGTCGAATTCCTCCTCATACCGGGACAGGCTCCTGAAATCGCGGGCGTTGCGCCGGACGATCCACGCTTCTTCGAGCGGCCGGCCCTGCTGGCGGCGAGGGGCGACGTAGAGGAAGCCCAGGCTGTATGGCCCCATCAGCCATTTGTACGCGGTTGCGATCAGATAATCGGGATCGACCGCGGCGAGGTCGAGCGGCAGGGCTCCGGTCGACTGGGTGGTGTCGAGGATCAGAGCCGCACCCACCGAACGGCAGCGGCGGCCGATCGCCTCCAGGTCGATCAGGGTACCGCACACCCAATGGGTATGCGGGGCGACGACCAGGGCGGTATCCCCGTCGATCGCTTCGAGGATCGCCGCGCTCCAGTCTTCAGAATCCGGCCGGTCCACTCTCACCACGCGCGCCTCCGCCCTCCGGGCCAGCGCGCGACAAGCGAGGATTCCGGACGGGAAGTCGTCGGCCAGGGTGACGATCTTCTGGCCCGCAGCCACCGACACGTTGGCCATCACGGTGGCCATTGCGTAGCTGACCGAGGGGACGATCGCGACGTCGTCGCACTCCGCTCCGATCAGGCGAGCGAACAGTCCCCGCACTTCTTCGGATTCATCGAAGAAATGCTCGGCCCGGACGTCCCACGGATGCGCCTTTCGCTCCAGCCCCCGCCGCCCGGCCTCGATCGCGGCCCGGCTCAGCGGCGACATCTTGGCGCAGTCGAGATAGGCCGTCCCCTCCGGTATATCGAACAGAGCGCGCTGACAGGGGATGGTCGGAATCAGCCGGCGCCCTTTCCGCTCTTGCCCACGATCGGTCGCGGCGCGGCCTCCGGCTCCGCTGCATTCGCCCCGCCGTCCGCCGCGGGCGCGGCGCAGCTCGGACCGGTGCGGCGTCCGCTGACCTTGCTGTTCATCACGAAGTCGCCGTCGCCGGGCAGGAAGGAGGTCGCCGTCGCAGTGCCTTCGAAGCTGTCGGCCTTGTAGGTCCCCTGGACCGAGACCATGACCTTGCCCTCCAGGGCCTCGCGCTCGCACTCGAGCGACAGGTTCAGGCGGCCGCCGCTGATATAGCGGTCCTTATATTCGCACTCATATCCCACCCCGGCGAAGATCTCGGCCGGCGGCTTGTCCTCCTTGCCGGCCTCTATGCAGGCCTGCGCGGCGGTCTTGTCGCCCGCCGCCGCCTTGAGGGCCGGAGTCGCCTTGTCGGTCGACCGGAAATCGCTGACCTCCGAGGTCATTTCCCACTGGCCGGCCTGCAACGAGTCAGGGGCCTCCGCCGCCTTTTCCTCGCCTCCGCCCGAGCAGGCGGCAAGCAGGAACAAAGGCCCGACGATCAGTCCACGCATATCCCGTCTCCCCCTTTTTGTTGTGGCGGGGAAGCTAGCGCGAAAGCGGTGGAATGACCATATAGCGGCCATGTCGATAATGATCAGGACCGGCCTCGAAGAGCCGGACACGGGGCAGTCCTTCGTCCCCCACCGTCCCAAGCGGCCGGAAAAGGCGGAAGGCGGCAGAGCGCTCAGGATCGTTTCCGACTACGAGCCGGCCGGCGACCAGCCAACGGCGATCTCCGAGCTGGTCGAGGCCGCGCGCCAGGAGGAGCAGACCCAGGTTCTGCTCGGAGTCACCGGCTCGGGCAAGACCTTCACCATGGCCAAGGTCATCGAGGCGCTGCAGCGTCCGGCCCTGGTTCTCGCTCCGAACAAGATCCTCGCCGCGCAGCTCTACGGCGAGTTCAAGAGCTTCTTCCCGGACAACGCGGTCGAATATTTCGTCTCCTATTACGATTATTACCAGCCGGAGGCCTACGTCCCCCGGTCGGACACCTACATCGAGAAGGAAAGCTCGGTGAACGAGGCGATCGACCGGATGCGCCACTCCGCGACGAGGGCGCTTCTCGAGCGGGACGACGTCATCATCGTCGCCTCGGTTTCCTGCCTCTACGGAATCGGCTCGGTCGAGACGTACAGCGCGATGACCTTCACCCTGAAGAAGGGCGACACGGTCGACCAGCGCGAGATCGTGCGCAAGCTGGTCGCGCTGCAGTACAAGCGCAACGACCAGGGCTTCGGCCGCGGCAACTTCCGGGTTCGCGGCGACAGCCTGGAGGTGTTCCCCTCCCACTATGAGGACATGGCGTGGCGGATCGCCTTCTTCGGCGACGAGATCGAGGAGATCGTCGAGTTCGATCCGCTGACCGGAAAGAAGATTGGGGCGCTCGATTACGTCAAGGTCTACGCCAACAGCCACTACGTCACGCCCGGCCCGACTCTGAAGCAGGCGATGGGAGCGATCCGCCACGAGCTCACCGAGCGGCTCAAGGAGCTCACGGCCGAGGGCAAGCTGCTCGAGGCCCAGCGCTTGGAGCAGCGCACGAATTTCGACCTCGAGATGATCGCAGCGACCGGCTCGTGCGCGGGGATCGAGAATTACAGCCGATTCCTCACCGGCCGGCTTCCCGGCGAGCCGCCGCCCACCCTGTTCGAATATCTCCCCGAAAACGCGCTCCTGTTCGTCGACGAGAGCCACCAGACGGTGCCGCAGATCGGAGCGATGGCTCGAGGCGACCACCGCCGCAAGATCACCCTCGCCGAATACGGTTTCCGGCTGCCCTCGTGCATCGACAATCGGCCGCTTCGATTCAACGAATGGGACGCGATGCGCCCCCAGACGATCGCCGTCTCGGCGACTCCCGGCGGCTGGGAGATGGAGCAGACCGGCGGAGTCTTCGCCGAGCAGGTCATCCGGCCGACCGGCCTGATCGACCCGCCGGTCGAGATCAAGCCCGTCGAGGACCAGGTCGACGACCTCATCAACGAGGCCCGGATCACCGCGCGGAACGGCTACCGCACGCTCGTCACCACGCTCACCAAGCGGATGGCCGAGGATCTGACCGAGTTCATGCACGAAGCCGGGCTCAAGGTCCGCTACATGCACAGCGACGTGGAGACGCTCGAGCGGATCGAGTTGATCCGCGACCTGAGGCTCGGAGTCTATGACGTCCTCGTCGGGATCAACCTGCTCCGCGAGGGCCTCGACATCCCCGAATGCGGCCTCGTCGCGATCCTCGACGCCGACAAGGAGGGATTCCTGCGCTCCGAGACCTCGCTCATCCAGACGATCGGCCGAGCCGCCCGAAACGTCGAGGGCCGGGTCATCCTCTACGCCGACCGAACCACCGGCTCGATGGAGCGGGCGCTCCGCGAGACCGACCGCCGCCGCCAGAAGCAGCTCGAATACAATGCCGAGCACGCAATCACTCCGACGACGATCAAGCGCAACATCCAGGACATCCTCGCCCACGTCAGCAACCGGGACTCGGTCATGGTCGACACCGGCGACGAGGACCGCCCCCACCTCGTCGGCCACAACCTCAAGGCCTATATCGCCGACCTCGAGGCCCGGATGCGCAAGGCCGCGGGCGACCTCGAATTCGAGGAAGCCGGAAGGCTCCGCGACGAGATCCGCCGCCTCGAAGCGGACGAGCTCGGAATCCCGGACCACGAGAAGAAGGCGCCGCTCCTTGGTCATTCGACCGAGGGCAAGCCGGGGACGCGAAAGACCCGCTTCGGAAAGCAGCAGGCGATGCGGATGGGGAAGAAGATGGGCGCGCGGCGGTAAAACCCATCCAGCGGGCCGTGCTGGACTGTTCAGCATCAGATTATCCGCCTTCCGGATGGGAGGTCGGGTAAACCCTGAGAGAGTAAAGGGGACGAGCCTTTGGCTTCCGACCCGCGTATTCCCCCCGACCGCCAGCGGACGCCTCTCCTGCTGTTGCCATCGGCTTATACAACAGCGGGCGATTCAATCCGAAATTTGGGACCGGTACGAATTGTGGTGAAAGGCCAAACCATGATTCGCAGTTTTGCCGATGAGGAAAACGGAAAGAATTTGGAACGGCGATCGAAGCCGTAAGCTACCCAGCGACATCCAGGACCGCGCGCTCATTCGCCTCCGGATGCTGAATGAGGCCGAAATTCTCCACGACTTCGCAACCCGCCTGGGAATCGCCTGCATGCGCTGACGGGAGACCGCGAAGGGCAGCACAGCATTTCAATTAACATGCAATGGCGTATATGCTTCCTATGGCGCGACGGAGGCGTCGATGGTGTCGAGATCACGGACTATCACTAACACGGATTGGCTCCATAATCCGCACGCCGGCGAGATGCTGGCCAGCGAGTTCATGGAGCCACTCGGCCTGGACGCGGCGGCATTGGCGAGCGCCATCGATGCGAGGGCGGAGCATGTGGAGGCGGTGGTTGCGGGTGCGCAGCCGATGGACGCAGAGCTGGACCTGAGGCTGGGCCGCTATTTCGGAATGTCCGAGGGCTTTTTTCTACGCTTGCAGACGAGCCATGAGCTGCTCGAAGCGAAGCGCGCCTTGAACGGCGAGTTGGATCGGATCGTCCCGCGCGCCGCCTGATCCGCCGTCATTCTGAACTTGTTTCAGCATCCACTCGACCGACTCCCGGGCGAGTGATGACCTGGACCTTGAAACAATTTCAGGGTGACGCAACGGGGACCCCGGCCGACTTCTCACCTCCTCGCCGGGAACAGCTTCGGGTTGCGGAGCAGCCCCGCGGAAACCAGCGACACCAGCAGCCCGACGGGGAAGATCTCCACGAACGTCAGTGGAAACCGGAAAAGCGGGTTGCGATAGCTTTCGGTCAGGTCGCGCATGTCGGCCGCGGTTGCCTCGATCGCCGCCGCCGGTGCGCCCTCGGCGCGCATGTCCTTCAGGATCGCGGCGCTGTAGTCCGCCATGAAGTCCCGGCCCGATACGGCGAGATAGACCTCCCAGCCGATCGCGTAGATGAGGCTCGCCACGACTGCGATCCCGAGGCCGAGCAGGAAGGCCCGGCCGAAGCGGACGACCCCGCCGCATTCGACGTCCCGGTAGCGCTTCACTCCCACGAAGATCAGCGAGAGCGCCGCGAGCATGATCAGGTAGCCGACCAGCATCGCGCCGGAGCCGTGTCCGGTCAGGTCCATGGCGATCGTCCCACTCATCAGAATGATCGCGACGGCCCCGGCGATTGCGCCGTAGATGAGCGCGTATTTCATTCGAAGTCTCCCCGTTCTTTGAGTCCCCGGTCTAGTCCCTGGATCCGGGTGAACCTATCGCCCGAAAGGGTGATCGGGCCCGGATCCGCCTAGGGAATGAGGCTGAGCCACCGCGCCTTCTCGATCGCCTGAACCCGCCGCGCCACTTCGAGCTTCTCGTAGACCCGGGCCAAGTGGGTCTTGATCGTGTTCGGCGAGATGGCGAGCGTGCGCGCCATCTCCTTGTTGGACTGGCCCGAAGCGAGAAGCGCCAATATCTCGCATTCGCGCGGGGACAGGCCGAGCGAACGGATCGCGGCCTCGTTGCGGACGAAGCCCTCGCCCGCGGCAGCCGCGGGGGTCAGCTTTCGGCCGACCCAGATTCCGAGGCCGACGAAGCCGGCGGCGACCAGGCCGACATAGACTTCGGTCGAATAAGCCCGGGTCACGTAGCGATATTCGAGCCACTGAAGGAGTCCGGCCCCCACTGCCAGTGCCGCCGCGTAGAGGAAAATCGTCCGCGCCATGCGCGAAGGCTGCCAGAAACTGGGTCTCGATGCCATCCGTCATCCCGGCGAAAGCCGGGACCTCAGGGAGAAAGCGGCACGGCGGGTCTCCGCGAGCCCCCCCTTTTCGCCGGGGTGACGAATCGCTCCTTCCTCCCTATCTCGCCCTCATCATGGCCGCCCCAGTCCTCGCCTTCGAAAATCTCGGCCTGATCCAGGGCTCAGGCTGGCTGTTCCGGGGGATCGACCTGTTCGTCGGCGCCCGCGACCGCCTGGCGCTGATCGGCCGCAACGGCGCCGGCAAGACGACCCTTCTCAAATGCCTCGGCGGCCTGATCGACACCGACGAGGGGCGGCGCACCATCCAGCCCGGGACCAAGGTGATCCTCCTCGAGCAGGATCCGAAGGTCGACCGCTTCGAAACATTGCGCGAGTTCGCGCTCGACGGCCCGGACGGCCCCGCCGCCCACGAAGTCGACTCAATCGCCGACCAGCTCGGGATCGACCTCGACCGCCCGGCCGCGACCGCAAGCGGAGGCGAGCGCCGCCGGGCCGCGATCGCTCGCGCCCTCGCTCAGGGTCCCGACGTCCTACTGCTCGACGAGCCGACCAACCATCTCGATCTCGCAGCCATCGAATGGCTCGAAGACTGGCTGAGCCGCTATGCCGGCGCGTTCATCGCGATCAGCCACGACCGGACCTTCCTGAAGCGCCTGACCCGCTCGTCGCTTTGGCTCGAGCGCGGCAGCCTTCGCCGGGCCGAGATCGGCTTCGGAGGATTCGACGCCTGGACCGAGGCGGTCTACGCGGAAGAGGCTCGGGCGGCCGAGAAGCTCGACGCCAGGCTTAAGCTGGAGCTTCACTGGCTCCAGCGCGGGGTGACCGCCCGGCGCAAGCGCAACCAGGGCCGGCTGGCCAAGCTCGGCGAGATGCGCGCAGCTCGCGCCGCGATGCTTGGACCGGCCGGAGCCGCGAAGCTCGGACTCGAGAATAACGACGCGAAGACCAAGATGGTGATCGACGCCCAGAAGGTCGCGAAGAGCTTCGGCGAGCGGACCGTCATCCGCGACTTCACCCTCCGGATACAGCGCGGCGACCGGATCGGAGTGGTCGGCGCCAACGGGGCCGGCAAGACCACCCTGCTCAGGCTGCTGACCGGCGAGCTCGATCCGGACGAAGGCACGATCGCCCGCGCCAAGACCCTCGAGGGGATCATGATCGACCAGCAGCGCCGGCTGCTCGACCCCGACAAGAAGGTGCGCGACATCCTCGCCGACGGCGGCGACTGGATCGAGGTCCGCGGCGTCAAGAAGCACGTCCAGGGCTATCTCAAGGAATTCCTGTTCGAGCCGACCCTCGTCGACGCCAAGATCGCCACCCTCTCCGGCGGCGAGCGCTCCCGCCTGCTGCTCGCGCGCGAATTCGCCCGCCGCTCCAACCTGCTGGTCCTGGACGAGCCGACCAACGACCTCGACCTCGAGACGCTGGACCTCCTGCAGGAGGTGATCGCCGACTATGACGGCACCGTCCTCATCGTCAGCCACGACCGCGACTTCCTTGACCGGACCGTCACCATCACCCTCGGGCTCGACGGCTCGGGCAAGGTCGACATCGTCGCGGGAGGCTATGAGGACTGGCAGAAAAGGCGCGAGCCGGCAGCGGCGGCGAAGCCTTCGGCAGCGCCGAAAGCGGTTCAGGCCCCACCGAAGGTCCAGACCAAGCTGACCTACAAGGACCAGCGCGACTACGACCTGCTCCCCGGGCGGATCGAAGTGATCGAGGCGCAGATCGCCCGTGATGAGGAAGCGCTTCACGATCCGGACTTGTACGCCCGTGACCCGGACCGCTTCGCGGCGCTGACCGCCGCGATCGATAAGGCTCGGGGGGAACGCGATGCGGCCGAGGAGCGGTGGCTGGAGTTGGCCGAGAGGCTGGAGGCCCTGACGGGCTAAGCTCGTCATTGCGACGAGCGAAGCGACGAAGCGATCCAGTCAGCCCGGACGCCGAACTAGATTTCTTCGCTTCGCTCGCAATGACGGTTATCGGCAGCTCGTCCGCGGCCCTTCGTCGAGGTCGAGGCATCGCCCGTCGATCGAGCCCATCGGAATCGTCACTCCGATCGTCGCCGCGAGGGTCGGCAATATGTCCGCGGTTTCCACCGCCAACGACTGCTCGAACGAAGTCATGCCCTTGCGCCAGAACAGGATCGGCACCTTGCGATCGTAATCCCAGGGGCTGCCGTGGGTCGAGACATAGCCCCGGCTGGTGTCGAAGATCGGGGTCACCCGCGGCTTGAGCAGAACGATGAAGTCGCCCGAGCGCTCCGGGTCGAAGCTCGCCTTGGCGCGCTGGATCAGGCTCCAATTGTCGGGCGACCCCGAGGGCCCGGCCGCGGCCGCCAGCTCGGCCTTGGTGAACACCGCGGCCACCTGCGGGTGCCGCCTGTAGGCCGCGACGGCCTCGCGAAGCACCCGCGCCCGCTGCGCCGCCGTCAGCTTGCGGTCGATATACATGTCGCCGAACGCGCCGTCGCCGTAGAGGACGTCGCCGCTCAGCTTCAGCTTCGAAGCGAGAGACTTGGCCATGCTCCCGGCATTGAGCGCCGGATCGACGCGAATCGCGTCCATGGCGGCGTGGTCGCGGTGGCGCTCGGGAATGTCGTGGCCGCCATGGTCGGCAGTGAGCATGACCAGATAGTCGATCCCGCTCGAATCGAGGTTGCGGAAGAAGCCGCCGAGCGCCTCGTCCAGAGCCATCAGCTGGATGCACATCTCGCTGCCCTGGGTTCCGAAGGTGTGGCCGACATAATCGGTCGCCGAAAGTCCCAGGATGAGCAGGTCCGTCGCCTGGCCCTCGCCGAGCTTCATGTCGCGGCGAAGCGCCTCTCCGACGTCGAGGGTCGCCCGGTCGAAGTCGGGCGAGGCCCGGAAGCCGTTCTTGTCGTCGGCCTCGCGGGCGAAGCGCCCGGCTCCCACCGGCTTGCCGCCGCCTGCGACCGGGACCGCCCGGCTGTGCGGCTCGCAGACCCTTGGAAGATCGCGGGCGGAGCGGGCACGGGAGAGTGCGTCCTTCACGGCGTCGTTGGCCGAGGCGACCGCCCGCGGCTTGGCGGGAGCGCCCGGATTGACGAAGGCCTTGGCGTCGTGATCCCACCACCAGCGTTCGTCGGGCCGGTAGCCGCCCATCATGATCGCGGCCCGATCCTTGCCCGAGACCACGGCGACCCGGCTGCGCGAATCCGCCCGCTTCATATGGTCGCCGAGCGCGGGGACCTTCAGGTGGTAGGAGGAGACGGTATATTGCCCTCCCTTCGAGCTGCTTCCGGGAACCCGCGGATCCTCGGAGCAATAGACCCCCTTGTCCTCGCGCGGCAGGCCGAGGTTGAACCAATTGTTGGCGATGATCCCGGTCCGCGCCGGCCTCGAGCCGGTCAGGATGGTCGAGTGGCCGGGGCAGGTCTCGGTCGCGTTGTGGCCCTGATAGCCGTTGGGAAAGACCACCCCTTCGGACAGGCGCTGCAGGCCTCCGTCGAAATGCTGGCGATATTGGGCGAACAGATCCGCCGAGAACTGGTCTACCGAGATTGCGACGATCAGCCTGGGCTTTTGCGCGGGTTGGGCGGGGGCCGTGCCGGCCGCGAGGGGAATGACGAGGAGAGCGGCGAGCCGGGCGAGTTTCATCAGCATTCCCCCTTGTGGTCGTGACGACGCTCTACATCAGCCGCGCCGTGGAGCAAGGCCCCCCGATCCGTCATTGCGAGCGAAGCGAAGCAATCCAGAGCGGCTTACAGAGGCCCACTGGATTGCCGCGTCGTGCCGCGAAGCCGCGGGCTACCCTGAGCGCCGCCGCAGGCGGCGTCGAAGGGCTCGCACCGACGGGATGTGGGCCCTCGACTTGCTCCGCAAAATTTGCGAGCCAACCGAACAAAAGGGGGGAAATATGGATTCGACGGACGCCGCCGATCTGATCGCCGAGATTCACGAGGAGAGGGCCGAGAACGAGGCCCACGAGACCTTTCGCAACCGGTCGGCCCTGCTGATCGCGGTCCTCGCCGCGATCCTCGCCATCGGCGGGCTGGGGGGCGGCAACGCCACCGACGACATGGTCGGAAACAACATCAAGGCGAGCGACAGCTGGGCCTTCTACCAGGCCAAGAACGTCCGTCAGACGATGTACGAGCTTGCCGCCGAGCAGCTCGAGGAGCGGCTCGCCGCCGGCGTTATCGCTCCCGTCGCGCGCGAGTCGGCTCAGAAGAGGCTCGCCAAATACAAGGCGACGATCGCCCGCTACGACAGCGAGCCCGACCGCGCGAATCCGGGCGATCTTCTGAAGGGCGAGGGAAAGAAGGAGATCAAGGCCCGAGCCCAGGCCTTCGAGGCCGGCTTCGAGCAGGCGTCGGAACGCGACAATAATTTCGATTTCGCCGAGGTCCTGCTGCAGCTGGCGCTCGTCCTCGGATCGGTCGCGATCCTGACGCTGAACCGGTGGATCCTGATCCTGTCGGCGGCTGCCGGTGCGCTTGGGGCGCTGCTCACCTTGAACGGCTTCTTCCTGCTGGTGGCCTTGCCTTAGAATAATCCTCCCCGGCATTTGCCGGGGAGGGGGACCGCGCGAAGCGCGGTGGAGGGGTTCTACGGACTCGGCAAGGCCCCTCCACCATGCTTCGCATGGTCCCCCTCCCCCGGAAATCCGGGGGAGGATTTTCACCCGCCCCGCGCGTCCTTCAGATGCGCTTTTATGTCCTCGTCCGTCGGGGCGCCCCTTGCCGCCTGCTCGAGCAGCGCAAGTCCCCTCACCCGGTCCTTGCCGCTCCTGAACAAAAGCCAGCCGAGCGTATCGGCGGTCACCGGGTTGCGCGGCTCCAGGGCCACCGCCCGCTGGGCGAGCGGAATGGCGCGGTCGAAATCGCCGCTCTCCGCATAGGCCCATGCGAGATTGTTGAGCAAAGTCGAGTCGTTGTTTCCGATGCGCTTTCGAACCGCTTCGTAATGGGCGATCGCCTCCGGCCAGCGCCTGGCCTGCATATAGGCGTTGGCCGCCATCGTCTGGGCCGAGACGTTCTGCGGATTCTGCTGGAGGAACAGGGTCAGCACCTTGGCCGCCCCGTCATCGTCTCCCGAATTGCGCAAGGCCTCGATCAGCCGGAGCGCCACCGGCTCGTTGAAGGCGAGATTGGCGGCCCTGCGATAGGCGCCGGCGGCCGCTGCATAATCGCCCTGGATGGCGAGCGCGTCGCCGACCAGGACGTGGGCGTCGGGAGCGCCGGGGGCCGCGGCCTGCAGCCGCCTCGCCCGCTCGAGCGCCTCGGGCCCGAGACCTCGGCCGAGCAGCGCCCGGATCAGGACGACCTGGGGAGCCGCCGAATTCGGCCAGGCGGCGGCGTCGCGCCGGATGGCGGCCAGCTGGCCGTCGCCGAGCGGGTCGTCGAGCGGCCCGGTCGCGGAAGGCCTCGGCGCCGCGGCTCGGCCGAGATAGCGCGCGGCCGAGGTCTCGTCGCCGAGCCGGGCAAAGGCCTTGCCGACGAGGCTGAGCGTATAGGCGTCCGCGTCGGCGCGATCGGCCAGCGGCCTCAGAGTGAAGATGGCGGCCCTGGCGTCGCCGCTCTGCCATTGCGCGGAGCCGAGCAGGCGCCGGGCCTTGACGTTGCCCGGCTGAAGCTTGAGCAGCCGCTTCAGCGGCCCCATGGCTAGCGACGCATTGCCCGTCCCGAGCTCGATGGTTCCGGCGAGGAGCATCGCCGCCGGCCGGTTGTCGAACGCCCCGCCGGTGCGCCGGTAGAGGCTTCGAGCGAGCGCATAGTCCCGGCCGCGCGCCGCGAGCATCGCCTGCAGGTAATAAGCGGACGGATTGTTCGACGACACGCTGAGGATGCGCCGGGTGTCGGCAAGCATCTCGCGGGTTCGGCCGAGATCGCCGAGGGTGGCGGCGCGCTCGATAAGGGCCGCGGTGTTGGCGGGATCGATTTCCAGCGCCCGGTCGAACCACGGCATTGCGGCGGCGAGTCCGTATTGGCTTCGAGTGAGCTCGCCTCGGAGCCGCAACGCCTCGACGTTGCGCGGATCGGCGGCGACGGCGCGATCCGCGGCCTCGATGGCCCCGGCGGTCTCGCCGGTTGCCCGGCGGAAGTCGGCGATGTCGGTCCACAGCGCCCCGTCGGCCGGAGCCGCGGCGAGAGCCCGGTCGAAGGCGGCGGCCGCCTCCTCGAGCTTGTTCGTCAGCTGGTAGGCGCGGCCGAGCATCCGGTCCGCATAAGCCGAATGAGCGGGGCCTGCCTTGCGCGCTTCGGCGACCGCGCGCTCCGCCTGGCCCTGCAGGAGCAAAGCGTGCGCCATGAGATGCCCGGTCTCGCTCTCGGCGACTCCGAGCGCCCTCGCCCGCTTGAGCTCCGCCTCGGCCGAGGCGCCGTCGCCGAGCAGAAGATAGGTCCGCGCCTGGACGAGCCTTAGCGCCTTGTCGTCGGGCTTAGCCTTGATCGCGTTCAGGAATTCGATCCGCGCCGTGCGCGGCTGCCCCTCAGCCAGGGCCTGGAGCCCGCGGCGATAGGCCTGGTCGGCTGATTGCGGTCCCGCGTTGGAGCAGGCGGCGGCGCCGAGCAGGAGCAAGGCGGTCAAGGCGGCCCGGGCGGTCACGGCTGAAGGTCGTATTGCTTCATGAGGTCGTAGAGCGTCGGCCGGCTGATCCCGAGCAGCTTGGCGGCGTTCGAGATGTTGTTCTCGGTCCGGGCCAGCGCCTGCCGGATGGCGCGGCGGTCGGCCAGCTCGCGAGCCGACTTGAGATTGACCGGGAGCGACGCTTCCGTCCGCGCCTCGAGATCGAGATCCTCGGCGGTCAACAGCTTGCCGTCGGCCATGATCACCGCCCGCTTCATCCGGTTCTCGAGCTCGCGGACGTTGCCGGGCCACGGCCACTCGTCGATCGCCGCCAGCGCGCCGGGGCTGAAGCCCTTGACCTGCGGGTTCATCTCGCGCGCGAAGCGGTGCAGGAAATGCTTGGCGAGAAGCACCGAATCCCCGTGCCGTTCGGCCAGGCTCGGGATCCGCACGACGATCTCGGCAAGGCGGTAGTAGAGGTCCTCGCGGAAGCTGCCGGCCTTGATCATCTGCGGCAGGTCCTGGTGGGTCGCGCTGACGATCCTCGTGTCGACGGCGATCGGCTTTCTTCCGCCGATCCGCTCGATCACCCTCTCCTGGATGAAGCGAAGGAGCTTGACCTGGAGCGGTAGCGGGATGTCGCCCACCTCGTCGAGGAAGAGCGTTCCGCCATGGGCGAGCTCGATCTTGCCTTCGGTCGTCTTGATCGCCCCGGTGAAAGCCCCTTTCTCGTAGCCGAAAAGCTCGGCCTCGAGCAGGTTTTCCGGAATGGCCGCGCAGTTGATCGCGACGAACCCCCCGTTGGAGCGGTTGCTGGCCTCGTGGAGTCCGCGGGCGAGAAGCTCCTTGCCGGTGCCGCTGGCGCCCAGCAGCATCACCGAGACGCCGGTGTTGGCGACCCGCTCGATGGTCCGGGCGACCTTGAGCATCTCCGGCGCGGACGTGATCATCGTTCCGAGCACCGTCTGGTCCTCGCCCGCTTTCTCCTCGAGCTTTCGGTTCTCGGTCTCGATCCCGTGCAGCTGGAAGGCGCGGCGGACGATGAGTCCGAGCTGGTCGATGTCGACGGGCTTCTGGTAGAAATCGTAGGCGCCCGATGCGATCGCCCTCAACGCGCTCTCCCGGGCGCCGTGGCCGGAGGCGACGATCACCTTGGTCTCGGGCTTCAAGGAGAGGATCGTCTCCAAGGTCGCGAAGCCCTCGGTGACTCCGTTGGGATCGGGCGGAAGGCCGAGGTCGAGCGTGACCACGGGCGGCTCCTCGGAGCGAAGCAGGTTGATCGCCATGTCGCGGTTGGAGGCGACCAGAACCTCGTAATCGTCATAGGCCCAGCGAAGCTGCCGCTGAAGCCCTTCGTCGTCCTCGACGATCAGCAATTTCGCCCTGGTGTCCACGCTCATGCCCGAATCCGTTCGATCTCGTATCCGCCGGTGTCGCCCAGCGGTAAAAACAGGGTGAAGCGGCTGCCCTCGCCCTCCCGGCTGTCGACCTCGATCCGGCCCCCCATGGCCGCGATCAGGCTCCGCGCCTCGAAGGCGCCGACTCCGAAGCCGTTCTCCTTGGTCGAGGCGAAGGGCTGGAACAGCCGGGTCCGGATGAAGTCCGAAGACATGCCTTCGCCGCGGTCGGCGATCTCGATCGCGGCTTCGGCGCCCCGGCGGCCGCAGCGGATCGTCACGGCCGCTCCGCTCGGGCTCGCGTCGATCGCGTTCTGGACGAGATGGGCCAGGGCCTGCTCGAGCCGAAGCGGATCGGCGGCCGCGGCGACCGTCGTGTCGCCTTCGACCTCGACCGGGTGGACCCGCCTCTTCACCTCCGCCACCGCCGCGACCGCCTGGCCCAGCGGGATCGCCCGGACGGGCTCCGCCTCGACGTTGGCGCCGCCGCGGTGGAGGCGGGCGAGGAGGTCGCTCATCTTCTTCACCGAGCTGTGCAGGGTGGCGATCATGTCCTCGCGGAACTCGGGCTTGTCGGCGTGGCGCTCGGCATTTCGGACGACCAGGCTCAATTGGCTGATCAAATTCTTGATATCGTGGATGATGAACGCGAATCGGCGGTTGAATTCGTCGAACCGCCGGGCGTCGGCGAGCGCGTCCTGCGTGTGGGCCTCCGCAAGGTAGCTGGCCGCCTGGATGCCGACCGTCCGGAACAGGTCGAAATCCTCCCAGTCGAGCGGCCTTCGGACGAGGGGATGCTCGAGCAGGACGAGCCCGACGAGCCGATCGCCATGGATGAGGGGAACGCCTGCCCACAGGCCGTCAAGGCCGGCCAGCGGCGCCGGCACCCGCACCTCGGCCTGCTCGATTCGGAGCAGCCCCGAGCTGAGGCCCGTGAAGTCCAGCACATGGCCGGTCCTCTCGACGAAGCCGATCAGGCCGGAATCGTCCGGGCTCGCCTCGGGAAGGTCCTCGCGCCAGTTCCACCGCGCGGCGACGCTCAGCCGGCCGCCGTCGGGCACGAGCAGGAGGCCCGAGGGCGACTGCGCGATGTCGGCGATCGCCTTGATGATCCGCTCGCCGAGCGGGGCGTCGCCTCCGACGGTCCGGGTGAAGCGGAGCCATTCCTCTCGATAGTCGTAGCGATGCTCGAAGAAGTGCTTTGCGACAACCACCCGCGACCACGCCCGCATCCGCCCGGAGGGCAGCAGGATCACCGCGGCGACCGTGATCGCGAAGACCAGGCCGACCTGGCCGATCCTGACCCAATTGCCGCCGACCGCCTCGAGCGCCCGGCTCGCGGTCATCATCAGGATGAGATAGCCGAGGATCGCGATCAGCGACAGCGACTGGAAGGTGGCCGCTCGCGACAGGTGCATCCGCCAACGCGCGTTGCGCCGGCTGGCGAGGGCGAACAGGGGAACGAGCATCGACAGGATCGCACCGCGCATGGCGTAGAGATCCTCGACCGGGCCTCGGGTCAGCCAGGACACGGTGTAGAGGTGAAGATCGTAGGCCCACATTCCCGCCAGTGCGATCATCGGCAGCCGGATCCCCCAGCGGCTCTCGTGCGCCGCCTGGCCGTAGAGGTTATGGACGAGGACCAGCGAACCCGCCGCGATGGTCAGTCCGATCACCTGGCCGGTCGAGGCGAGCGCGTCGTGGAGCATCGGCTTTGCGGTGAATTGCGGAGCGACCCCGGCGAGGGTGAGCTGAAGCCCGATCACCGCGGCGACCACGGTATAGACGAGCTTCACGCCCTGCTGACCGCGTTCCTCCGCGGCCCGGCTGACGATCGCGTACATGAAGCCGAGGAAGGCGAAGTTGCGAGCCGCTTCCGCGACCCCGGCGCCCAGGCTGTAGGGGCCCTGGAGGGCGATGAAGATCGCCCAGGCCGAAGTAACGGCGAAGGCCGCGACCAGCCGGCGGTTGCCGCGGTCCTCGTTCCACCGGCGAAGCTGCCACAACGCGAGCGCTCCGTAGAGCAAGGCGGCGAGCGCGTGGGTCCAGAAGCCGAGAAGGACGATCATCGCGCCCCGGCCCCTTCCGGAAACAGCACCACCCGAACCGTCTGGAGGAGGATCAGGAGGTCCAAGAACGGGGTATAATTCTTGGCGTAATAGAGGTCGTATTCGAGCTTCTGGCGAGCGTCCTCGACGCTCGCGCCGTAGGGGAAGTTGATCTGGGCCCAGCCGGTGATCCCGGGCTTCACCACGTGCCGCTCGGCATAATAAGGAAGCCGCGCCTCGAGGTCGGCGACGAATTGGGGCCGCTCGGGCCTCGGGCCGACGAGGCTCATCTTGCCGGTCAGAACCGTCCAGGCCTGGGGAAGTTCGTCGATCCTCAACTTGCGGATCACCGACCCGACGCGGGTCACCCTCGGATCGTCTTTCTGGGCCCAGACCGCCTTGCCCCCGACCTCAGCGTCCTCGCGCATCGAGCGAAGCTTCACCAGCTCGAAGCTCTCGCCGTAGAGCCCGACCCGGCGCTGGCGGAAGAAGGCCGGCCCCTTGCTCTCCAGCTTCACCGCCAGGGCGGTCAGGAGGATGAGCGGAGCGAAGACGACCAGGATCGCGCCCGAGACGACGATGTCGAACAATCTCTTGCCCGCGGCGGAAAGCCGCCGCCCCGAATTGAAGCCGTCGGAGAAGATCAGGAAGCTCGGGTTGACGCTGTCCAGGTCGACCCGCCCGGTCTCGCGCTCGATGAAGGAGGAGAATTCGTTGACGTAGACTCCCGTCGTCTTGATCCGCAGCAGGTCGGCGAGCGGAAGCGCGTTCCGCCTTTCCTCGAGCGCAAGCACCACCTCCGTCACCCGGAGCCGGACGACATGGGCGGTGAGGTTGGCGATGTCGTCGCGATTGACGGCGTGCGGAACCGCCTGGCCGCCGTCGTTCATCCCGACATAGCCGGCGATTGCGAAGCCGGCGCCCTCGGTCCGGGCCAGGGCCTCGAGCCGCGCGGCCCGCGGACCCGCTCCGAGCACCAGGATCCGCCGCTTGAACGCCTCGTTGCCGAGCGCCCGGCCGAAAATCAGCCTCGCGACGAACAGGAGGAGGAGCGCGAAGCCCATCGCGTAGAGCAGGTTCGACCTCCAGAAGGTCACCGCCGGGAAGAAGAAGAAGATGAGGGCGAGCAGTAGCACCCCGAGCGAGACCGAAACCATGAGCCGGGCCGCCGCCAGCCGCATCGATCGGAGCGCGTCGACGCCGTAGGCCCCGACCCCGACCATGGCGAGCTGAAGCACCACCGCGAAGGTCAGCAGGTGAGGCAGCCGCTGGGCGTCAGGATCGGCGTCGCCCTCGACCTGCCACAGGCGCAGAAGCCACCCCGCCTCCCCGGCCGCGAACAGCAGCAGGAAGTCGATCACGCCCAGCAGGAGGACGCTGTGGGGGAGGTAATGCTTGAACAAGCGGATCAAGGGGCGGACGCCTCGCGGACTGTAAGTTCTACCGACAGGCCCTTAGTGTCGCTCAAATTGACAAAGAAAGCGTGAAAAGCGTCGATTTTCCGGCGCGGGCGGCCCGCCCCCCTGTTTCGCGCTGCGCACCAGGGCAGGCCGAAGCGGCTGGAAGCGACCCGACGGCCGCTGCCCCACGGCCGTCATCCCGGACTTGATCCGGGATCCATGAACACGGCCCGTGACACCACTCTCTCCACCCATGCAGCCGCCTTGCCGGATACCTCCGCACCGGAGGCAAGGCCGGATTTGTTTGCCTCCGGCGGCAGCGCTTTGCACGGACCCTTCGCGCCTTCAGGTCTTTGTGTGAACCCAAACCCTTCCGACTGAGTGCGAGCCGCGAGGCGTGCGTGAGGTGACTCGGGATTCATGTGCGGGGCATCGGGTCTCATGCCGGCGGTTGCCCCCGCCATGGGAGACTGGCGCGGAGGCCATGGCGGTGGCGGGGCGTCCGTGTTTTTGTTCGCACAAAGATCACAAAGGCACGAAGGGGCCGTGCGAGCGACCGGCGCGGAGCGCTCATCGTGCAGCCGGTGCGCCGTCGAACCCGGCGGCCGGAACTGCCTGCGGCGCACGGGCCGGAACGGACCCTTCGTGACCTTCGTGGTCTTTGTGCGAAACCAGTATCTTCAGACTGGGTCGGCACCGAGGAGCCGGAACGACGAACCAGGGGCGCCGCGCACCCAGCGTGGCAGCGCGCCCCGCGACAGCTTATGCTGCCCGTCGCCCATCCTTCGCCTCCTCTCGAGCCCGAGCAGGTGCGCTTTCAGCCTTACTGTTCACCCTCCCCTCCCACCAACCACTCCCAAGCCTCCCCCGCCAACCCCGCCCAAAAGAAAACGGCGAAGCTGAGCAGAAGCAGTCCCATCGCAACCGTGCGCGCCCGGTCCCCCTCCAGGGCGTGGCCCATTCCGAGCGGTAAGCGGGAGCGGCTACGGGCTCGGAGGGCGAAGGGGATGAGGGGGAGGTTGACGGCGATCCAGAGGAGCAGCTGGCCGGAGCGACCGATGCGCTCCAGCAGAGGGGCGAAGAGGAACAGGGTGACAAAGACCAGCGCGGCGACGACGTACATCGCCCGGCCGGCGATCCGGATCCGGAGTTCGGTGTCCTCCGCCTCGACCTTGCGCCGCAGCGTTTCGGCCTCGGCCGGGTCGACCATCGGCTCCGGCCCGATCAGGGCCTCGGTCTGCGTGTCCATCGTCAGTCGCTTTGCCGGAGCGGTCGCCCATGAGACGCGGTGCGGCCCCCGGAGGGGGCGGCCCGGATAAATCGGGCGAGAGTCAGAGCGTCCAGGCTCGGGGTCGTCGACGCTCTTCGTCTGCCAAGAGTTTCGATGACGTTGCGGGGGTCGATTGGCCCCGGCCGGTAGAAGAGCAGAAACCGGTCGCCGACCGCGCCGCCGATCACGTCGCCGCCGCCGTGATCGCAAGAGTCGTCCGAGAGATAATGGACTTTCAGCGCGACTCGGGACGGCTTGCCCTTGAGCCATTCGACCGCCCGAAGGGTTACGAGCGGAGATCGGTACAATTGCCCCTCGCTCCCACGCAGGCGGATCGATCCGACCTTTGCGATCCGGGCGAGGACGACCCGCCCGGCCGTCGCCCAGAGGCGCTGCTCATGGGCGATCCGCCCCGGACGACCCGCCTCCCATTCCCGTTCGTATAGGTCGCGATACCATTCGTCGCTCCGGGCGGCAAATTGCGAGTCGCTTTCGGCGGCGGCCTGAGGCGGTGGCGAGGGCGGCGGAACAGGCGAGCACGCCTTCGTCGGGCCGAGGCCGCAGAGGCCGAACGCCGCAGCGGCGACGCAGGCGAGGCGAAACAGCGCAGTCACGGCCGCACTATCGCCGTCCCGACAAACGGCCGCAAGCGCCGCCTGCCGGAGCCGGGCGAAGGGGTTGTTTTCCAATCCCGCAAGAACCCACCCGCTCGCGTTTGGGCCGCCGCGCCGCCCTGCCCTGTACTGCCCTGTACCGCCCTGCCTGGGCTGCGCAGGCCTGTGGCTCTCTCACCCCTGCCCGAACTACCTCGCGCTGCAGCTCGCCGGAGATCCTGGAAGGGGGGAAGCCTTTTTGTCACACAAAGACCACGAAGGCACCGAGGCGCCGCGCAGGCGACGAGCGCGGAGCGCTCCTTCTTCAGCGAGGCCCGCCTCGACCGCGCCGGGAATCGCCTGCGGCAAAGGGTCCCCGCTCCGCCTTGGTGCCTTTGTGCCCTTCGTGCCCTTTGTGTGAACCCGAACCCTTCGGCTGAGCGCGCGTCGGCAAGGCGGGAGTTCGCCGACCCCGAAGCGGCCGCCGATCGCCGGCCGCCAAACGGGGCGGAGGGGCCCTCCTGGAGTCGCAAGAGCCCCTCCGCCCCAGTTGCGCGCGGCCGCCCTCCCCCTGCCGGGGCGGGGAAATCATTTTCGTTCACGATGTCAAAGAGCCCAGCCGGACTCGTGCCGGCATCAGTGCAAATTACCGACGGCGAGCCCCGGAATCTCCTTCACTTGCATCCGTTTCGGAAGTTGCAGGCGCGCCGGCGCGCCCGTCGGTCAGGCCACCCGCATCAGCTGGCTCGGGAAGGGCTGGGCAAGCGAGCAGGCGTCGGCCGCCTCGCCGTCGAGCCACGAATCGTAATCCTCGCGCTGGAGGATGACCGGCATCGCCTTGGGGTGGAGCGGGGCGACCAGAGGGTTGGGGTCGCAGGTGAGGAAGGCGAAGCGGGCCCGGCCCTCGCTCCAGCGCCAGATGCCCGCGAAGGCGCAGCATTCCTCGCCTTCGATCGTGAACCACCAGTTGGCGGGGCGCCCGGTCTCGGGGTCCTTGCCTGGGCGGGGCTCGGCGAAGCTTGTGAACGGGACGAGACAGCGCTGGGCCGGGTCGGCGATGGTCGAGCGCCAGAACGGGCTTGCGAGGTTTCGGACGTTGGTGATCGCCTTCTTGACCGGCTTGCCGCTCTTGCCGGGCATCGTCCGGACGATCCCCCAGGCCATGCAGTCGAGGCGGCGCTCGCCGCCCTCCTTGCGGACCACGACGGCCTCGTATTTGGGATAGATTTCGGGCTTGCACTCGAACGCAAGGTCGAGCGGCCGGGCGTCGAACAGCCGGCCGAGATCCTCGGTGCTTCGCTGGCGGTAGAGGTTGCACATGAGGCGAGGATTACGTCGAGCCGCGATCGAGGGGAAGCCGGCGCGCAAACGATGGAAGGTCTCGGATCGAGCGCGACGGATTGGCGACCACGGCGCAGGTAGGCAGTCGGGGAGGTAGGCCGTCGCGGAGGTCAGGCAGTCGTGCAGTCGTGCACTCGGGCCAGTCGGGGACTCGGGCACTCGGGCACTCGGGCACTCGGGCACTCGGGCAGCTAGCAGAGGGCGCCCCGCCCCGCCAAGCGACTCTCGACGCCTTCCTGCCTTATAAGGCACTTGCCTTATAAGGCAGTCGAAAACCGCATTTGGCGGCTTGGCAAATCCAAAAACCGATTGCGACCCAGCCCAATTGTTCTCTATTTGTTCTCATATGGACAAGCGAATCGCAGTCACTTCCGCGGAACTCGCCCGGGCGATCCGGGTCTGGCTTCGAGTCATGCCAAGGCCGGTCTGGCGGGCGCTCGAGAAGTATCAGCTGGCGGCGCTCGAGAAGCGGCAGGACCCGGACGGCGAACCCCAGGTGCACGGCGCCGTCGCCGATCATATCGCGGAGCATTTCCAGAGAGCCAATTGGGAGATAACGCGTCCGGAGCCGAAGGACCTCGGCTCGCCTCCCCCGTGGAGCGGAGGGACTCGGGAACGGACGTAAGGGGGCCGGACGGCCCGTGGAAGCAAACCCCCCAGCCCCCACCGTGAGAGGAAGCCATTCCAAACTCTCGGTAGCACCCAATATACCACTGATCGAAGTTAAGTCAAGATGCGAGGAGTCCGGACTCGAAAGATTTTCTAACGATTACAAAGGGAAGAGCCGGGGTCGCGGCCGCTGGACTGACCCTACGGAAACCTCCGTTTTCGGATCGACCCCGCTTTCCGGGCCCTCGGCCTCCCGCCGGGGTGGGGCGCCCGAGCCGCCGCTTCTCGGGCCTGTTAGCGATTGCCGCCCCGCCGTCCCTCGCCGGCACAGGCCCAAACGGGGGGTGGCGGGTCGGGATCGGCGCTCGCATTGGAGCTTTTACGAGGCTCGAAGAGGCAGTTTTCAAAGGTGAAGGCGATGGCGGGAAAGACTTTGGCGGCGCGGATGGGATCGGCCCTGCTGGCGGCGGCGGCAATGCTCGTCGTCGGCTTCGAGGTCGCCGACGAGCCCGCCCGGGCACCGGCCTCGGCGCAGGCTCCGTCCGCGAGCCCGCCGGTGGTCGCGGCCTCGGCGCCCGCTCTGGCGGCCGTCGACCCGGAGTTCACCGTCCGTCGGATCCTCGACATTCCGGGACCGCTCAAGATGGGCGAGCATCACTGGGACGAAGGCGGAGCCCCCGCCGACGGGCCGATCGTGATCACCGTCGACCTCGAGGCGCAGGTCCTCTCCATCTTCCGCGGCGGCTACGAGATCGGAGCCTCGGCGATCCTCTACGGCCGCGACGACAAGCCCACTCCGCTCGGCGCCTTCCCGATCACCCAGAAGAACGCGAAGCACGTCTCCAACCTCTACGGCTCTCCGATGCCCTACATGATGCGGATGACCAACGACGGGATCTCGATCCACGGCAGCGACAGCGTCGCTCCGGGCTTCGCCACCCACGGCTGCGTCGCGGTGCCCGTCGCCTTCGCGAAGAAGCTGTTCGCCGCTTCGAAGCTCGGCGACGTCGTCATCGTCACCCGCGGCAAGATGCTCGAAATGGGCGAGGCGATCGTCCGGACCTGAAGCCGGCCTCGGCTCGGCCGCCTTCGTTCGGTCGCGCCGGAGTTGATGCGGGGTTCATGAACGCGGCCTCGCGAGATCGGCAAGCCCTCGTGTTCACGGGCGCCGGACCAAGCCCGGCATGACGCCAGACGGTGGCTTCGAGCCGCGCCTCTGCTACAGCCGTCCCCATGACCCTCCCCCCGATCAGGCCCGTCATCCTTTCCGGAGGCGCGGGGACTCGGCTTTGGCCGCTTTCGCGCTCGGGGCGGCCCAAGCAGTTCCTGGCGCTGGCCGGAGCCCAGAGCCTACTCAAGGCGACGGCAATCCGGGCGGCGGGCTGGGGCCCTCCCCTCGTGGTCGCCGCGCTCGATCAGGCGCCGGCGGTGCGCTCGGAGGTGGCGGACGCCCGGCTGGTGCTCGAACCCTGCGCTCGGGGCACGGCGGCGGCGGTGGCGCTCGCGGCGCTCGCGGCGGAGCCGGGCGAGCTCCTGCTGGTCATGCCGAGCGACCATCATATCGAGGACGAGGCCGCCTTCCGAGCCGCGGTCGCGGTCGCGGCGCCGCTTGCCGCCCAAGGCTGGCTGGTGACCTTCGGGATCGAACCCGACCGGGCGGAGACCGGATACGGCTACATAAAGCGCGGCGGGGACCTCGCCGACGGGGCCTTCCAGGTCGACCGGTTCGCCGAGAAGCCGGATCGCCCGACGGCGCAAGCCTGGCTGGCCGAGGGCGGCTGGAGCTGGAATGCGGGCATCTTCCTGTTCGAGCGCGAAGCCCTCCTCGACGCGTTCCGGCTGCACGCGCCGTCGGTGCTCACCGCGGTGCAGGGCGATTTCGAATCCGGGCCGAGCGCCTCGATCGACACGGCCGTGATGGAGAAAGCGGAGAAGGTGGCGGTGGTGCCGACGGCCATGGGCTGGACGGACATCGGCAGCTGGGAGGCGCTTCACGCGCTCGGGCCGGTGGACGCAGACGGCAACCTGCTGACCGGCGACGTCGTCGCCCCGGACAGCCGAAACTGCCTGGTTCGTTCGGACGGGCCGGTGGTCGTGGCGCTCGGGGTCGAGGACCTGGTCATCGTCGCCACCGAACGCGCCGTTCTGGTCGTTCCGCGCGGAGCGACCCAGCGGGTCCGCGAGGCGATCGAGGCGCTCGAAGCCCGGCGCGTCCGGGCCGAGGCAGCGTCGAAGGAGGAAAAGAATGGCTGACCTTCGTCCGCTCGGGCGCAGCGGTCTGGCGACTCCACGGCTGGTTCTGGGCGGCAACGTCTTCGGCTGGACGGCGCGGGGGGAAGAAGCGTTCCGAATCCTCGACCGCTTCGTCGAGTCGGGCGGAACCATGATCGACACCGCCGACGTCTATTCCGCCTGGGTCCCCGGCCACGAGGGCGGCGAATCCGAAAACCTGATCGGGGAATGGCTGAAGCGGCGCGGATCGCGCGACGGAATCCTCATCGCCAGCAAGGTGGGAATGCTCCATCGCCATGGCGGAGGGAAGCTCGAGCCGTGGCGGATCGAGAAGGCCGCCGAGGCCTCGCTGAAGCGCCTGGGAGTGGAGACGATCGACCTCTACTACGCCCACCAGGACGATCCGGAGACTCCGATGGAGGAGGTGATCGAGGCATTCGACCGTCTCGTGAAGGCCGGCAAGGTCCGCGCCCTGGGCGCCTCCAACTTCAGCTCGGAGCGGCTGTCACAGGCGCTTTCCCTGGCCGGCGAAATGGGGACCAGCCGCTACGAAGTGCTGCAGAACGAATTCCATCTGCTCGAGCGCGGGAAGCTGGAGGGAGACCTGCAACGGCTCTGCCTTGCGGAAGATATCGCCGTGCTGCCTTTCTACGGCCTCGCCTCGGGCTACCTCACCGGCAAATATCGGAGCCCGGCGGACTATGGCAAAAGCATCCGCGGCGACCGCATGTCGAAATATCTTGAGGGTCGCGGTCCGGCCGTTCTGTCCGTCCTGGATGAGATTTCGGCGGAAACCGGGGCGACGCAGGGGCAGATCGCACTCGCCTGGGTCGCGGCTCAGCCGGCCGTCGCCGCGCCCATCGCCAGCGCCAGGACCCTCGACCAGCTGGAAGAGCTGATCGGCGCGATGGAGCTGGACCTGACGCCCGCGCAGCTCGAGCGGCTCGACGAAGTCTCGGCGCATGCCGATTGACCGGAAACTTCGTTCAAAACGGATCGACTAGTTTCACCGACCCCCTTTTCGCGCGGCTTACGTTAGCGTAAAGAAGCGCCAGGGGCTTCTGGCCTGGACGCGTGATGGGACGCGTTTCGGGCGAAGGGTGCGCTTCCGGCACGGCCCGGAGCATCGGCGCACCGAAAGGGAGGCCCATGGATGGACTCGAAGCTATCGGAAGCGAGAGCCTCTAATCAAAAGGTCGAGGGCTTGCACGCCAAGCTGAACGACCTGCTCGAATCGCTCGACAAAGCGGAGCTTCACGGCGCGGCCGCCTACGTCTCGATGGCCCTCGATTCGATTCAGCGGGATTTTCCCGGGATCAGTTCGACTCGTTGAAATATTGAGTGAGTCGAGTGACCGCCTGGGGCGTGAGCTCGAGATAGGTGCTTCGCGCGTCGGCCGGGTGCGGCCGGCGGACGACCAGCGCTTCCTGGACGAGATAGGCGATGTGGCGCAGAGCCGTCGTCGTCGGAGCGCAGGCCGCCATGCAGGCGGTCGAGACGGTGACCTTGCGGCCCTCCAAGGTGCTCACGAACAATTCGAGCAATATGTCCCAGGACGGATCGCAGAACAATCGGCGTCCGAACAAGGCGTAGAGCCTTCGGCGCGCCGCGCAGGCTTCCGCCGCCGCGGCCAGCACCGAGGACTGGGCCGCCGGCCCCGCCTCCCGGCGCGACGTCTCGATCAGCCGATGAAGGCGCGATTCGATCTCGAGGATGATTCGCTCGGTCTCGGTCGCGAGATTGCTCGCATCCTCCGGCCCATGCCTCCCTGTCGGCTGTGCGACCATTATGCGGCTCTCCGAACGGGTTCCACTATGCGCAGCACCGGAGCCCTAATCCGTAAGCGGCTGCGCATTTCCTGCAGTGTGCCCCGCGGCAGGTCGATCTGCAAGGCCTGAAGCTGCTGCCCGTCGACCAAGGTCGGCAAACCCAGCGGAGTGACCGGCCAGCCGACCGAAAGCAGAGCCGGAACCCGGTGCGCCTCGGCGACGAGCGTGTAGCGGCGAATGCCGTTCGACTGGGCGAATTCGACAAGCGCCAGCGCAAGCAGCCGGTGGACTCGAAGGACGCTGGTGCCGGAGGCGTCAGCCGGGCAGGTCACGAGACGTGATATTTCCCAGCAGTCATCTCCGCTCGGAACCCCGGCCGGGCAGAGATGACTGAAGAGAGTGTCCAGCATGTGGGGACGTGAGGACGGGAGAAGCCTCACTGATCCCTGGTGGTGGCCTTCGGGTGATCTGGCGAGCAGGTAGATCGCATAATCGTCGTCGAATTGATCGACCTCCAGCCAGCTACCCTTTGCCGGCAGACGCCATCCGAAACGATCTACGAAAACCTGCTTCCGGTCATGGTGCATTTCCATGAGCGCCGCGGCGAAGCCGAGACGACCTTCCGGAAGAACCAAATCAATCATGCTTCAGCCTCCGACGCCGCTTAGATCGACCATCGGCCCGCCGATTCACACCCCGGTAGTTACCGGGTGGGGGCGCGGGCGCGGGCGTGTGTAGGGTCCCCGGCCACAGGAGCCCCCGTGACCGCGCCTTTCTTGCCCCCCATCGCCCATCGCGAGAAGCCACCGGTGCTCCGCCGCGACTTTCCGCGCGTTCGGGGCCGCCAGCTCCAATCCGTCCCGGGCAAGCGCGGCCTGCCCTTCCTCGGGATCCTGCCCGAGGCGGTCCTCGATCCCCTCGCCTTCGCGCGGCGGATGAACGAGACTTACGGGCCGATCCACCGGTTCCGCGCCTGCGGCAATTGGAACGTCCAGCTCGTCGGCCCCGAGGCCAACGAGTTCGTGCTGTTCGACGAGGCTCGCAACTTCTCCGCGGAAGGGGGATGGAAGCCCGTCTTCGGCCGGCATTTCGACGGCGGGCTTCTGCTTCGCGACGGCGCCAACCATCAGTGGCACCGCAAGCTCGTCGCCACAGCCTTCAAGGCGGAGCAGCTGCAATCCTATCTCGACATCTTCGCCGGCAACAACGACTCGGTCCTCGGCCAGTGGTCGGGCCGCTCGCTCGACGTGTACGAGCTTGCCCAGCGCCTCACCTTCGCCAACGGTTTCGCCGCCTTCCTGGGCCGCGATCCGGGACTCGCCACGCGCGAGGACCTGCTCGCCTTCCGTTACCTGATGCGCTCGGCGACGTCCCTCATCGCGGCCCCGCTGCCGGGCACCGCGGAATCGCGCGCGGCCTGGGCGACCCGCCACGTCGAGGGGCTGATCCGTCCGATGCTTGCCGAGGCGGTGGCGCCGCATCGCACCGATCTTCTGGCCATGCTCTGCAGGATGCGCGATTCCGGGCTGCTGGACGAGCGCGAGATCATCGCCCACCTGACTTTCACGATCGCGGCGTCCTTCGATGCCCTGTCTTCGGCAACCGTCTCGACGCTTTACTATCTCGCTGCAAATCCGAAGTGGCAGTCCACCGTCCGGGCGGAGCTTTGCGTGAAGGTGGCGGACCGCCGGCGGATCGCTCTGACCGACCTCGCGGGCTGCCAGAGGGCCGAATGGGCCGTGAAGGAGGCCTTGCGCCTCAACGCCGCCGCGCCGGTCCTGTGGCGGCGGGCGGTGAAGCCGTTCGAATTCGGCGGCCACGCCTTTCCGGAAGGCACGATCACCGGCGTCAATCCGATGCTGACCCATTTGCTGCCGGAAATCTGGGAGGATCCGGGCCGCTTCGACCCGGGCCGGTTCTCACCCGAGCGCTCGCTCGGGCGCCATCGATTCGCCTTCATTCCGTTCGGTGGCGGCGCGCACGGCTGCCTCGGGGCCAATTTCGCCTATCTGCAGGTCAGGGCTTTGCTAAGGTCATTGCTCGAGGGGCACGAACTGGTCCCCGCTTCCGGGCCTCCGCCGCGCTGGTATCATTGGCCGAACTGCCGCCCGCGCGGGCCGTTGCGGATCGAGCTGCGCAGGCGCTCGTCTTTGCGAGGAGCGTAGCGACGAAGCAATCCAGCCGGCCTTCTGAAGCTGCACTGGATTGCTTCGCTACGCTCGCAATGACGAGCTTCAGTCGATCACCTCGGAGAAGCAGATCTCGCTCCTGAACAGCGCCCGGACCAAGAGCTGCGAGCGAGTCGCGACGGAATAGCGCCGCTTGGCCGCCTCGATATGCTCGTTGACGGTCTTCGGCCGGATGGCGAGGAGATCGGCGATCACGGAATCGCTCTTGCCGCGGGCAACGAAGAGCAGGCATTCGCGCTGCCGGTCGGAGAGCGGCGCCGGCTGAAAATAGATCTCGCCGGGGCGCTGCCTGACCAGCTTGCGGGCGGCCTCGAAGGCGAAACTTCCGAGCGCCTGGGCGGCCGAGATGCTGGCGTCGGGAAAGGGCTTTCCGTCCCGGACGGAAAAGCTGCATGAGCCGAAGGTCTCGCCCGGAACGTGATTGGGTACGGTATAGCCCTGGCAGATACCGTGGCGGGCCGCCTCGCGCATATAATCCGCTTCGGCGGGAGTGACGCTGAGGAGCGAGTCGAGCTGGTCCCATTTGAAGCCGCTCGACATCCGCTCGGCCGCCCTCACCACCGGATCGGTGAGCTTCGGCATCTCCCGGACATAGCCGACCCATTCGAGAGGATAGTTGGTCAGTCGGACATGCTCGTCCTCGGGACGCCCGAACAGGACATGGTGCACGATCGCGAAATAATCGAACCCCAGCTGGTGAACGGCGGATTCGATGATCGCCCTCAAATCGGCCATGCTGGCAGCCTTCGGAGCGGCGGTCACGAAATCCTGCACGACGGCAAGTCCGTCGTGCCGCTGCGCAGCTTTCAGGTCGCTGACGAGGGACACCGGGGAAATTCACTCCATTTTGGATCGACGAAACCCGTCCGATGGATAGGATGAAGAGCTATAGCAGTCAAACCAAAGGCTATGGCCAAAGGTCCGCATCCATTCCGGAAGAATCCCGATGCCGCCGCGCCGGGCGACCGGGACGGTGCCGAGTGTCCGACTCGAACGGACGACCTACCGCTTACAAGGCGGTTGCTCTACCAGCTGAGCTAACCCGGCCAGACGCCCAAATGGGTCATAAGCGGGCCGAGGTCCAGCCCCCCTGGACGGCGAGCCTGAACCGGGACGGGGGTGGAGCCGTCCGTCATTCCGGCGAAGGCCGGAATCCATGAACGCGTCTAGCATGCTGTGCCACGGCCGTGTTCATGGATCCCGGATCAAGTCCGGGACAGGAGGCGGCGTCCGCCTCCCCGCCTGCTATCCGCCTGCCGGCCTGCTAAAGGATCCCGAACGTCCAGCCTTCGGTGCGTGCCAGTTCGGGGGTGAGGCCATCGGGGGCGAACGCGCGCGGCTCCGCGGTCGCCAGCGCCCGCATCCCCGCGGCGGTGACCAGAGCGTCGGTCTGGTGGTCGTTGGGCTCGAAGCTGAGCCGGGCCGGGCGGCTGCCAAGTCCGGCCAAAGCGGAATCGAGATCGGCTCGGCTCCGCAGCTTGGTCCCGCGAAGGCCCGCCCGCCTAAGGTAGATTCGCGTGTAGATTTCGACGACGGCGCTGCCTCGCTCGGGCAGATCGTCAATCGGCCAGACCGCGACCCTTCCGCCGAGATGGTGAAGCAGCCGCATTCCCGAGAAGCTCGCCTTGGCGACCTGGGCGGCACCGATCGCGTCGTAGGCGCTCGCGGTCTTCCGGCCGCCCTGGGCGTTCAGGCGGGCGTCGCACTGGCGGAAATGCATGAAGCGCGCCTTCTCGCCGTCCGCGATCCCGAAATAGAAGTGCCGGCGATGGGCCTGTTCGAGGAAGCTGGCGGCGCCGAGGTCGGCATCGCCGCACCGGCTTTCGACATAGGCCCAGAATTCCCGGGCCGTCCTGGGCAGGTCCTTCTCTCCGGGCAGATACTCGCCGCGTTCCGCGATCGGAGGGGCGAAGCTGAAGTCGAAGCCGAACAGGGTCGGGGAGGCGGCCGCCTCCGCAAGAAGCCATTCGAGCACTTCGGTGCGCGACCAGACGTGATCGGGCCGGATGAGGCGGGGGGCCGCGGTCCCCGCCTCGGCGACGGCGACCGCGATACCCTTGTGGCGCTTGCCCTTGGCGCCGGACCAGTCGATCGCGGCGAAGCGGCTGAAGCGCTTTTCCGTCACACCAGCGGCGGCAGATCGTCCGACGGCGGCGCTGGCGGAGCCGGGGGAACCGGCGGCGCCGGAGCCCGCGGCGCGGAAGGCGGCGCCGGAATCGCATTGGCGTCGGTCCACTGCTCGAGCAGCTTGTGGGCTGTCGGCCGCCCGCCCAGCCCGAAGGCGAGCGCGCAGGCGATCGCCGCCGAGCCGATGATCGAGGCGAAGGCGATGATCACGATCTCGTTGGCGAGGCCCATGAACCTCAGGCCGATGGCCACCGCCAGGGCGATGATCGCCCATCTCAGGACGGCCGGGAGCCATCCTTCGGTCCCGGCGCCGCTGACCAGGCCGGAGACGATCCGCGCGATCGCGACTCCGCCGAGGATGATGACCGCTCCGAACAGGACCTTGCTTCCAAGCTCGAGCACCTGCGCGAGCATCGCCGCGATGAGCGGCGACTGCAGCAGCTCGGCCGCCTTGATCGCGAAGAAGATGACGATGGCGAGCATCACCGCGGTACCCACCGCGCGCGACGGAGCGCCGCCCTCCGTGGAGATTCCGACGGCGCTCACCGAGCGGTCGAAGCCCATGGACGGAAGCAATTGCTCGATCGCCTGCTTGGCGAGCTTGCCGAGGAGGAAGCCGATGGCGAGCAGGATCAGCGCTCCGATCACCAGCGGGATCGAATCGAGGATGGTCCGGAGCATCTGGGTGGCCGGGCCGGAAATGGCCTCGATCTTGAGGGCGTCCAGCGCCGAGATGGTCACCGGGATCATGATCAGGAAGAACACGACCATCCCGACCGATTTGCTGATCGACGCTCGGCTTGCGCCGACGCTGGGGGCGCCGCCCTGCGGGCTTGCCGGGGCGGTGCCGGCGCTCTCGGAGATTCCGGCCTTGCGGAGCCATCCGTCCGCATTGGCGGCCAGAAGGGAGCCTTCGACCAGCCGCCGGACGATCCGGGCGACGATCAGGCCGATGAAGAAGATGAGCCCGGCGCCGATCACATGCGGGATGAAGGCAAAGGCGTTGGTGGTAAGCTGCCGCACCGGATCGAGCACTCCGCCGAGCTCTAGCGGCTGGACGGCGAGCATGATCCCGACGAGGATGATGAGCCAGAAGACGATGTCGCCGATCAGGCTTCCGAGCGTCCGGCCCGGCTCCGCTTCATAATGCTTCTGCAGCGCGGGCATCTTGTCCACGACCTTGGCGATCGCCCACTTGGCGGCTCGAGCCAGCAGCCAGGCGATGACGAGAATGGCGATGGCGGCGAGGATCCTCGGCCCCCAGTGCATGAGCTGGGCCTGCCAGTAATCGCCGTCTCCGGCCTCGTTGCGGTACATGCGCTCGTCCCCTTGCTGAAGAGCGGCCGCGCGCCGCTCTCAGCCATAATGACGGGCGCCCTCAGGGGTTCCGTGAGCGTAAGGCGGAAAGCACGTCCCTGACGAACGGACCGGGGTCGAAGGCGGTGCCGGGCCCGTCATAGCCGCGCCGGACGACGAGGATCCGAAGTGACGGGATTATCGCCAGATACTGGCCGCGATTGCCCTGGGCGACATAGGCGTCGGCAGGGAGGCCGGCGGCCGGCGGGAAGGTCCAGAAGGTGGCCCCGTAGCCGTAGCCGGACCCCGGCTGGGCGGGGCCGCGGCTCGCGACGTAGCCGCTCCAGCCCTTCGGCAGGATCCGCTCCCCGTTCCAGACCCCGTCGTTCTGATAGAGAAGGCCAAGCCGGGCGAGGTCGCGCGCGGTGGTCCAGACCTGGCTGGAAAGGATGAAATTGCCCTGCCAGTCGGTCTCGGGGACGGTGCGGGTCATTCCGATCTTCCAGAGCAGGGATTCGAACGGGAAGGTGAGCGCCCGATCGCCGTCGCCCAGCTTTGCCCGAAGCCCGCGGACGGCGAGCAAAATGTCGTTGTTGGAGTAGCGGAAGCGCGTGCCCGGCGCGGCCTCTAGCGGCCATTGCGTCGCATTCTCGGTGACCGAGCTTCCGCCGAAATAGGTCGCGTCGGTGCGGTTGCCGGCGGCGTCCGAGTGGAGGCCGCTCGCCATTCGAAGCAGGCTGTCGGTGGTGATCGCCGAGCGCGGGTCGCCGGGACGCCGCCATTCCGGCACCGGCGCCGGGGCATTCGGGTCGATCAGTCCCTGCTGGACCGCGGCTCCGATAAGGGTGCCGGCGAGGCTCTTGGCGACCGACCAGGTGCGCTGCGACATGTGCATGTCGAAATCGTCCCGGTAACGCTCGGCGACGATCCTCCCGTCCTGAACGACGATCACGGCCGTGGTCTCGCTGCCCTGCCCGTAGGTGCGGCGGTCGAAGGCCGCGCCGACGAATCGAGCCAGAGCCCTGGCATCGCCTCGCGGGCGGGACGTCGCGTCGCGGTCGCCGTTCGGCCAGGGCAGCCGGTCGTTTCGGTCGACCGCCAGGCTTGCGGCGAGCCGCGGAAGCAGGCGCACCGAATCGAGGCCCGCGCCGATCGGCAGCTGGGCGCAGCCGAGGTGGGGGCGCCACGCCGCGATCCGAGGCGGCAGTTTGTCGTCGAACTTGACCCTGACCGACTTCGCCTTCCGGTCGATCGTCGCTTTCAGGCCCGGGATGAGCGGCTCGAGCTCGGGGTAGATGCGCTTGAGATCATCCTCATCGACTTGCGCCTCGCTCTGCCCCGCGTTGAAGATGTCGCTGCACAGGAAGGACGCCTTGTACCCGGCGGCGAGAGCCCGGACATATTCGGGCCGGTCGACCTGGGCGGAAGCCGGGGCGGAGAGCAGCAGCGCGGCAAGCAACATCTTCGTCGCCCCGGCGAAGGCTGGAGCCCCGGGGGGCGAAAGGCGCCGGCGATCTTCACCCCTTCGGGTCCCGGTCTTCGGCGGGACGACGCGGTCGGCCATGATCACTTCCCTTTCCTCGGCCTCGGCTTCGGCTTGGCGGCCGTCCAGGCGTGCGAGCGCGAGATGACGTCCCGGACACGCTCGGGATCGCTGCTTCCGTAGCGCACGAGCACCGCCGTCCAGCCTTCGTAATGCGGGGTCTGCCAGAAGGTATCGGGGTCGGTTTCCTTCAGCATCTCCACCGAATCGAGATCGATGGCGAGCCCGAACGAGGTCCCCGCCTCGCGGCCGGTGAAAAGGAAGGCCCGGCCGTTCACCTTGATGGCCGGCTTGCCATAGCTCGTCGAGAGCTCCGTGCCGGGGAGCGTCAGAGCGAAGGCGACGGCCTCGTCCCAGCTGCCGATCGGCTTACTCATCCCGCCTCGCCTTGCGTTGCTCGTCCCACCAGGCGAGCCGCTCCGCGACCCGCTTCTCGAAGCCCCGGTCCGTGGGCGAATAGAAGGTCTGGGGCTCCATCTCCTCGGGCCAGTAATTGTCGCCGGAAAAGCCGCCTTCGGAGTCGTGATCGTATCGATAGCCCTTGCCGTAGCCGACCTGCTTCATCAGCTTGGTCGGGGCGTTGAGGATGTTCTTGGGCGGCATCAGCGAGCCGGTGTCGCGCGCCGATCGCCAGGCCGCCTTCTGGGCGACGTAGACGGCGTTCGATTTGGGCGCGGTGGCGAGATAGAGGCAGGCCTGGGCGATGGCGAGCTCGCCTTCGGGCGAGCCGAGGAAGTCGTAGGTGTCCTTCGCCGCGATGCACTGGACCAGCGCCTGGGGGTCGGCGAGGCCGATATCCTCGACCGCGGTGCGGACCAGCCGCCGAAGCAAATAGAGCGGCTCCTCGCCGGCGGTCAGCATCCGGGCCAGGTAATAGAGCGCCGCCTGCGGGTCGGACCCCCTTATCGCTTTGTGGAGCGCGGAGATGAGGTTGTAATGGCCCTCGCGGTCCTTGTCGTAGACGGCGACCCGGCGGTGCAGGAGAGCGGAGAGGCCGGCGGGATCGAGCGGCTCGGGCAGGTCGACGGAGAAGAGCGTCTCGGCCTGGTTGAGCAGGAACCGGCCGTCGCCGTCGGCGGTCGCCACCAGGGCGTCGCGGGCCTCCGCGGTCAGCGGCAGCGGCCGGTCCATGATCGCCTCCGCGCGGTCGAGCAGCTTGCACAGCGCCTTATGGTCGAGCCGGTTGAGGATCAGCACCTGGGCGCGCGAGAGCAGGGCCGCGTTGAGCTCGAAGCTCGGATTCTCGGTCGTCGCTCCGACGAGGACGACGGTGCCGTCCTCCACATACGGCAGGAATCCGTCCTGCTGGGCGCGGTTGAAGCGGTGGATCTCGTCCACGAACAAAAGGGTCTGGCTTCCGAGCTTCACATGCTCTCGCGCCTCCGCGAACACTTTCTTGAGGTCCGCGACTCCCGAGAAGACCGCCGAGATCGCAACGAATCGCATTCCGACCGCGTCGGCGAGAAGCCGGGCGATGGTGGTCTTCCCGGTCCCAGGTGGCCCCCACAGCACCATCGAGGCGAGCTTGCCCGCCGCCACCATGCGGCCGATCGCGCCTTCGGGCCCGGTGAGATGGTCCTGACCGACGACTTCGTCCAGCGCCTGCGGGCGAAGGCGGTCGGCGAGCGGAGCGCTGTCCGGGGTCGCCGCGGGCGGCGGAGGAGTCGGCGGATCGCCGGCGAACAGATCGGCCATTCGGGGGGCCTTAATCGGAATTGGGATTCAGCAGAAGCCTTCCTCTCCCGCTTTTCGCGGGAGAGGGGGGACCCAAGCCGAAGGCTTGGGGGGTGAGGGTCTTGCCGACTCGGCGGTACAGACCCTCACCTCCCACCGCTTCGCGACGGATTGACTCCGATGCGTCTAAGATATATCTCAGCTATCTCCAGATAAACCGGAGACATGACATGAGGATTGGCTGTGGACCCCGCTTCACCTTCCGCGAGATCCCGCCCGGCCTGATCGCCATGGGTTTCGGCCCCCGGGGCTGGGGCGGAGGCGGCGGCTGGGAGGGCGGCGACTGGGGCGCCGAGTTCAGCCGCGGCCGGGGCGGACGAGGCAGGCGCAGGATGTTCGAGTCGGGCGAGCTCCGGCTCGTCCTCCTCAAGCTGATCGCCGACCAGCCGCGCCACGGCTACGACCTCATCCGCGCGATCGAGGAGCTCACCCACGGCAGCTACGCGCCGAGCCCGGGAGTCGTCTATCCGACGCTCACCATGCTCCAGGACATGGGCCTCATCCAGGAGGCAGCAGCGGACGGGACCCGCAAGGCCTTTGCCGTCACGCCCGAAGGCGCGGCGCATCTCGCCGAGCGCTGCGAAGAGGTCGAGGCCCTATTCGAGCGGCTGACCGGCGCGGGCGAAGGCAAGCGCCGCGCCGGAGGACGTCCGATCCAGCGCGCCGTCGGCAACCTGCTCTCGGCCCTGTGGCACCGGGTTACCGCCGACGATACCAGCGAGGAGCGCCTGCACGAGATCGCCGCCATCCTCGACGAAGCCGCGCAAAGGATCGAGCGGCTGAAATGACGAGGCGCGGCGCACCTCGTCATTGCGAGGAGCGTAGCGACGAAGCAATCCAGTGGCTGCGGTCGCGCCGGGCGCGGTAGCTGGATTGCTTCGCTTCGCTCACAATGACGAAATCCCTCGTTCCAAGAGGAAAAGCCAAAAAAATGGCGCCCCGGGAAATACGCCCCCGGAGCGCCCGATCGCGCGAAAGGAGAAGTCGCGATCTTACTGGATGTTGACCGCCGCCGCATTGACGTCGGCATCGTCGATGGCCTCTTCCTTGGCCTCGCCCACTTCGCGGACGACCTCGGCCTTGTCCTCGGCGGCGTCTTCGACCGAATCGTTGCCGCTGGCCTCGCCCACCGCCTCGATGTTCGAGGCTTCGGCGTCGGCCTTGTCGGCGACATTGTCGCCGAGGCTGTCGTCGCCCTTGCCGCCGCAGGCTGCCAGCGCGATCAGTCCCGCGCCGAGCGCGGCTTTCAACATGAACTTCATGATCTTGTCCCCTCTGTTTTTTCGGTCCGACAAAAGGACGCCCCGGCGACGTGGAGCCGAGGCGTCGATGGGAGCCCCGCGTGACCGGTGAAAGCTCGACTGCCCTGTGGAACGTGATAACCTGGGTTAGGTTCCCGCCCCCGAAACGATCAGATAAGTCCGGCCAGCGGGCTTGACGGGTCGGCGTACCGGCGCTGCCCCATCCGGCCGGCGCGATAGGCCAGCCGGCCGGACTCGACGGCAAGCCGCATCGCCCGCGCCATCGCCACCGGATCCTTCGCTTCGGCGATGGCGGTGTTCATCAGCACTCCGTCGCAGCCGAGCTCCATCGCGACGGCCGCATCGGAGGCCGTCCCGACTCCGGCGTCGACCAGCACCGGCACCTTGGCGCCCTCGACGATGAGCCGGATCGTCACCCGGTTCTGGATCCCGAGGCCCGAGCCGATGGGGGCGCCCAGCGGCATGACAGCGACCGCCCCGGCCTCCTCCAGCTGCCTCGCGGCGATCGGGTCGTCGACGCAATAGACCATCGGCTCGAAGCCCTCATTGGCCAGCGTCTCGGTCGCCCGGAGAGTCTCGCGCATGTCGGGATAGAGCGTCTTCGCCTCGCCCAGCACTTCAAGCTTCACCAGGTTCCAGCCCCCCGCTTCCCGAGCCAGCCTGAGGGTCCGGACGGCCTCGTCGGCGGTGAAGCAGCCGGCGGTGTTGGGCAGGTAGGTGACCTTCCGGGGATCGATGAAGTCCATCAGCATGGGCTGCTTGGGATCGGAGATGTTGACCCGGCGCACCGCCACGGTGACGATCTGCGCCCCCGAAGCCTCGACCGCCGCGGCGTTCTGGGCAAAGTCCTTATACTTGCCGGTGCCCACGATCAGCCTGGAGGTGAAGGTCCGCCCGGCGACGGTCCAGCCGTCTGCGGGCATCGTCGTAACTCGGCTTTCTGCATTCACTTTGCTGTATCCGCTCGGTTGCGATGTGGAATGAAGGATATAGTGCCGAACGCGCCCGGCGTAAGCCGTGGCGTCGGCTTATCGACCCTCTCCCGCTTTTCGCGGGAGAGGGTTTTTAAGGCCTGATGCCTGAAACCTTCAGCCGCCGCCGACGAACGTTACGATCTCGTAATCGTCGCCGTCCTCGACCACGACCTGGCCGAGCGTCGAGCGGGGCACGATCTCGAGGTTGCGTTCGACCGCGACCCGGGTCGGCTCGAGGCCGAGCTCGAGCGCGAGGTCGGCGACGCTTATGCCTCTGGGGACCCGCCGGGGCTCGCCGTTGACCGTGATCGCTGCCGTCTCGTCCACCTTTGCGCTCCTTGCGGCCTCGCTTTATAGGCCTGTCCATGGCCAAGCCACCCATCATCTATGTACTGAACGGCCCCAATCTCAACCTGCTCGGGACCCGTGAGCCCGAAATCTACGGTTCCGACACGCTCGACGAGATCGCCGGGCAGCTCGAGGACCGGTCGAGGGAGCTTGGAGTCGCCGTCGACATCCGCCAGTCGAACCATGAAGGCCATCTGATCGACTGGCTGCACGAAGCTCAGGCCGAAGGGGCCAAGGCCGTGATCCTCAATGCCGCCGGTTTCACCCACAGCTCGATCGCGCTGCTCGACGCGGTCAAGGCCGTCTCGACCCCCGTGATCGAGGTCCACCTGTCCAACCCGCAGGCGCGGGAGAGCTTTCGCCGGCGCAGCCTGATCGCGCCCGCCGCAAGGGGAACCATCGCCGGCTTCGGCGCCCTCTCCTATTTGCTGGCTCTGGACGCGGCGGCCCGTCTCTGACAGGAAGCCGCGCTTCGGGGCCGAGGTTCCGGAACAGGGAAAGAGACTTTCGAAATGAGCGATGAAGAAGGCGCCATGAATGGCGGCATGCGGATCGAGGCCGATCTCGTGCGCCAGCTGGCCGAGCTCCTCACCCAGAACGATCTGAGCGAAATCGAGGTCGAGGACGGCGACCGCAAGATCGTCGTCAGGCGAAGCGTCGTCGTCGCGGCGGCCGCTCCGGTTACCGCAGCCGCGCCCGCCGCGCCCGCCGCGGCTCCCGCACCTCCGCCGGCGTCGGCTCCGGCGGTTTCCCCGGCCAACCATCCCGGCGCGGTGAAGTCGCCGATGGTCGGCACCGTCTTCCTGGCGGGCGAGCCCGGCGCCAAGCCGTTCGTGACCCCGGGCCAGCCGGTCAGGGAGGGCGACACCCTGCTGATCATCGAGGCGATGAAGGTGATGAACCCGATCGTCGCCCCTCGCTCGGGCACGATCAGCCAGGTGCTCGTCCTCGACGCCCAGCCGGTCGAATATGACCAGCCGCTGGTGATCCTGGAATAAAGATGGCCCCCTTCCCCGTCATCCCGGCTAAAGCCTGGACCCCAGAGAGAGTCCGCGCCGGCGGATGTGCAGCGCCCTTCCGACCTAAGGTCCCGGCTTTCGCCGGGATGACGGCTTTATGATCAAGAAGGTCCTCATCGCCAATCGCGGCGAGATCGCGCTTCGAATCCATCGCGCGTGTCACGAAATGGGAATAAAGACGGTGGCGGTCCATTCGACCGCGGACACCGATGCGATGCACGTGCGCCTGGCCGACGAGGCGATCTGCATCGGCCCGCCCGCCGCCGCGGATTCCTACCTCAACATCCCGGCGATCATCTCCGCGGCCGAGATCAGCCACGCCGACGCGATCCATCCGGGCTACGGCTTCCTCTCCGAGAACGCCCGCTTCGCCGAGATCGTGGAGCTCCACAACATCATCTGGATCGGCCCCAAGCCCGAGCATATCCGGGTGATGGGCGACAAGGTCGAGGCCAAGCGCACCGCCGCAAAGCTCGGGCTGCCGTTGGTCCCCGGCTCGGACGGGCCGGTCGAGGGGCCCGAGGAAGCCCGCGAGGTGGCCGCCGCGACGGGCTACCCGCTGCTCGTCAAGGCGGCTTCGGGCGGAGGCGGCCGGGGGATGAAGATCGTTCGCCACGAGGAGGAGCTGGACAGCCAGCTCAGCCAGGCGCGCTCCGAGGCCAAGAACGCGTTCGGCGACGACACCGTCTATATCGAGAAATATCTCGGCGACCCGCGCCACATCGAGTTCCAGGTCTTCGGCGACGGCAAGGGGCATGCCATCCACCTGGGCGAGCGCGACTGCTCGCTTCAGCGCCGGCACCAGAAGGTGCTGGAGGAAGCAGGCTCCCCCGTAATCACTCCCGAAGAGCGCGACCGGATGGGCGGGATCGTCGCAAGGGCGATGGCCGACATGGGCTATCGCGGCGCCGGGACGATCGAGTTCCTCTACGAGAACGGCGAGTTCTTCTTCATCGAGATGAACACCCGGCTGCAGGTCGAGCATCCGGTCACCGAATATATCACCGGGATCGATCTCGTCCGCGAGCAGATCCGGATCGCCGCCGGCGAGCCGCTCTCCTGCACCCAGGACCAGGTCCAGTTCCGCGGCCATGCCATCGAATGCCGGATCAACGCGGAGGATCCGGAAACCTTCGCCCCCTCCCCCGGCACGATCAAGGGCTTCCACGCCCCCGGCGGAATGCACGTGCGGGTCGATAGCGGGCTCTATGTGGGCTACAAGGTGCCGCCTTATTACGATTCCATGATCGCCAAGCTGATCGTCTACGGCTCGAGCCGCGAACGCTGCATCATGCGCCTGAGGCGGGCCCTGGAGGAAATCGTCATAGACGGAGTGAAGACGACCATCCCGCTCCATCAGAAGCTGATCAACGAGCCGGATTTCCTGGCCGGCGATTACACGATCAAGTGGCTGGAGGAGTGGCTGGCGCGGGAGGCCGCGAAGTGACGAACGTCAAGGCCACGATCTGGCACAACCCCGATTGCGGCACCTCGCGCAAGACGCTCGACATCCTTCGGGAGAGCGGGGCCGACGTGACCGTCGTCGAGTATCTCAAGTCGCCTCCCGCGCGCGACGAGCTTCGGGCCCTTTATGAACGTGCCGGACTCGCTCCCGCCGAAGGACTGAGGCTCAAGGAACAGGGCGCGGCAGACGTCGCAGAGGCCGGGGACGAGGCGGTGCTCGACGCGATGATCGGCAATCCCCGCCTGATCGAGCGTCCGCTGGTGGAGACCGAGAAGGGCGTCCGGCTGTGCCGGCCTCAGGACAAGGTCCGCGAAATCCTCTGAAACAACCGTCATTCCGGGCTTGACCCGGGCCATGAACACGGTTCGCAGCAGTTTCGCGCCCGGCCGCGTTCATGGATTCCGGCCTTCGCCGGAATGAGGAGGGAAGCCGGGAACGGGCTTCCCGTTCCACCGGAGAGACCCTAGAGCCCGCGAAATGGCTGCGATCGATCCGGACCTCCTGCTTCGCGCCTACGCGATCGGCGTGTTCCCGATGTCGGACAGCCGGGACGCCGCGGACGTCTTCTGGGTCGAGCCCCGCCGGCGGGCGATCCTGCCGCTCGACCGGTTCCGGCTGTCGCGCTCGCTCAGGAAGACGATCCGTTCGGGCGAGTATCGGGTCACCCGCGATTCGGCCTTCGCGGAAGTCGTCCGGCGATGTGCCCAGCGCGACGAGACCTGGATCAACTCGGATATCGAGGAAAGCTACGGTCTGCTCCATCTACGCGGCCACGCCCACTCGATCGAATGCTGGCATGGCGAAGACCTCGTCGGCGGACTTTACGGAGTGAGCCTGGGCGCCGCCTTTTTCGGGGAGAGCATGTTCTCGAGCCGGACCGACTCATCCAAGGTGGCGCTGGCCTGGCTGGTCGCCCGGCTGAAGGTCGGCGGCTACCGGCTGCTCGACTGCCAGTTCATGACCGACCATTTGCGAAGCCTCGGAGCGGTCGAGGTCACTCAGGAAGACTATCTGGCGCTGTTGGATTCGGCGCTTTCGGCCGGCGCTCCGGACGGTTCGGGCGCGGCGGCCGGAGCGGAGGGTCTAGAGCGGCGCGGCGTCGGAGCCGAGTTCGGCGCACTCGACCGGTTGCTGGCGGCGGACGCGGCCCGAACGGTCGACTCGCCCGCTTCCGGGTGCGTCATCGCGCAGCTCTTGGGCCAGACGTCGTAGATCGGGTGCTCGACGACGTTGAGCGACGGAGTCTCCTTGTAGAGCCAGCCCGAAAAGACACGCTGCCAGCGGCCCTGCGGGTTGCGAACGTCGAGCTGGACGAAGGCGCCGGTCAGGGTCTGCACCTCCCAGGGCGCGGTCGTCTCGCAGGCGCGAAGCCGGAGGGTCGCGTCTCCGACCCTCACCGCCTGGCCCGGCTTGAGAGTGATCTGCCGCGAGATGCCGTTGCGCTTGTTGAGCAGACCGATCACCGCGACCCGTTCCGCCATCGGAGTAGTCCCCGGGGCGACGGCAGTCACGGTTTGCGGAATGTCGACGGTCCGAGGCTCGCCGACGGCCTGGCGATTTCCCTCCGTTTTCTGCTCCGAGCCCCGGTCGCAGCCGGCGAGCGCGGCCGCGAGGACGAGTACGGCGCCGAGCGAACGACTCATGCCTGGTCCGGAGTCCAGGCCTCATAGTCGCCGCTGGCCGCAGGACGCTGCGCGCCCAGCTCCAGCGCGCCGGAGGGGCGGTAGGCCAGCGCGGTGCCGGTGCGATTGGGCTCCGGCTCCCTGAGGAACTTGGGAGGAGGCGGAAGCGACTCGTCGGGCACGCCGTCTATCTGATGATGGAGCCAACTATACCATTCGGGGGGGATCCGGCTCGGGTCGTTGGCGCCGTTATAGGAGACGAAGCGGCGGCCGCCCTTCTTCGAGGCGTAATAGATATTGCCGCTCGAATCGCTTCCGACCTGGCGGCCGTGGCGGCGCAGGTGGAGCAAGGTCGTCAGGGTCGCCCCGTCCCACCAGGTGAAGAGCTTTTTGAGAAGGCCCATGGCCGCGCGGACTAGCGCCGATGGAGGGCGCCGCGCAAGCCATTCCTCCACGCCGCAGACCCTCGCCAAGACCTGCCGCGGGTGTCCGGCCGCAGGACGGCAGGCCGGTTGCGGCGGATTGACCCATTTCCCGGATAAGCGGAGGATAAATATCAAGAGTGCGTGAATCAGGAATTGACGAATCAAAAAACTCTAACTAGTCGAACCACTTAGCGGAGAGCGGCCCGGGCAATTAGGCCGATCTCTCCTGAGCCGTGGGGCAACACCATGCGATTTTCGGGATCAGTTGGGCGCGTCAGCGCCGCGCTCGTCGCGCTCACCCTTTGCGGCAGCGCACCGGTGACGACGGCGACCGCTTCGACGCCCGCGCTCATCTGGAGCGACCTGGCCCGGGTCAACGTCCTTTGCCTGGTTAAGACCGAGTCCGGCGTCGAGACCGGCGCGCTCCACAACCGGATTTGCAACAGCGTCCGCGACACCGCCGCTCGCGGCGCCCCGGCGCCGGTCGGGATCATCGCCATCGGCGATCCGGCGGTGCTTTCGCCCGACAGCGTCACCCTGCTCGTCCAGGCGTCGGCCCAGCGCGGCCTGCTCGCTTTCTCGATCCGCCCTTACCGCACAAACGACGCGCCGATGCTGTTCACCGCGGCTCCGCGGGCGGTGCCGCTCGCCGCTTCGGCGGGAGCCGCAAAAGAATTAGAGGCCGCGCTCGACGCAGCCTTGTCCGAGACCCTGCCATGGCTCAGCCGCCCGGCCGGTGCACGATCTATTCGCTAAACCCAAATCGCCTTTAGGAGGGGGATTACATGTCTGAAGTAACCGTTTCGCATACCAATGTCGCCGGCTGCGAGTGCGCCGCCTGCACCGCGGGCACCGGCTCCGGTTCCGATTACGTCACCGCGGTCGACGTCTCCCTCGACCCGCAGGGCGGCACCACCCACCCCAACGGCAAGCCGATCTGGACCCCCGAGCAGATCGCGGCCTACCTGAACCGCACCGGCGGCGGCTTCTCCGGCGGACCGCAGAGCGGCCCGCAGAGCGACGCCGACCTCTCGGTCATCAAGTTCGGCTTCCACACCAGCCAGGCGACACTCCAGGCGAACGGCTACGTCTATTTCGTCGGCGCGAACGGTTTCGCCTTCTCCGAATATTTCAACTTCGCGCAGTTCAACAACGCGCAGAAGGATGCCGCCCGCGAGGCGCTTCAGAGCTGGGACGACGTCATCGCCGTCAGCATCGTCGAGTCCAACATCAATGACGCCGACATCGCCTTCGGCAACCTGGCCAGCGCTCCGACCACCCAGGCTTATGCCTATGTGCCGCGTCCGGTCCTGACCTCGAACCCGGCAATCAACGCCCAGATCCTCGACCTGGGCGGCGACGTCTGGATCTCGATGAGCCAGCCGAGCAACTTCCAGCTCGACGAAGGCCGTTACGGAATGCAGACGATGGCCCACGAGATCGGCCACGCGCTCGGCATCTCGCACCCGGGTGCCTACAACGCCGCTCCGGGCCTCTCGATCACCTACGGCGTCAACGCCGAATATGCCCAGGACACGCGCGCCTACTCGATCATGTCCTATTTCGAAGCGAGCAGCCTCGGCGCCCGTCACTTCGACTTCCACATGTCGACGACCGCTTACGCCGGCGCTCCTTTGATCCACGGCATCGCCGCGGCCCAGCGCATCTACGGCGCCGACATGACCACTCGGACCGGCGATACCGTCTACGGCTTCAACAGCAATGCCGGCCGTGACGCGTTCGACTTCGTGAAGACCCCGGCTCCGATCGGCGCCATCTGGGATGCCGGCGGGATCGACACGCTCGACACCTCGGGCTTCGCGACGACCCAGCTTATCGACCTTCGGGCCGGTTCGCTCTCGAGCATCGGCGGAGTCACGTTCGACACCGCTCCGACTCTCGCCCAGGTCAATGCCAACCGCGCCGCCGAAGGCATCGGTCCGGTCGCTCAGGCCACCTACGACGCCAACATGGCGGCGCTTAAGGCCAACCCGACCATCGGCCGTCTGACCGACAACTTCGGAATCGCCTACGGCGTGACCATCGAGAACGCGGTCGGCGGAAGCGGCTTCGACACCATCCATGGCAACGAAGTCGCCAACGTCCTCAGCGGCAACGCCGGCGACGACGTCCTGAACGGCAACGGCGGCGACGACACTCTGAACGGCGGTCTCGGGATCGACACCCTGAACGGCGGCATCGGGAACGATACGCTGAACGGCGGAGTCGGCGCCGATGCGATGAACGGCGGAGCCGGCAACGACTTCTACTTCGTCGACGTCAGCGGCGACCTGGTGGCCGAACTCGTCGGCGAAGGCACCGACACGGTGTCCAGCTCGATGAGCTACACCCTGGGCGACAATGTCGAGAACCTGATCCTCACCGGATCGGCGACCAACGGCACCGGCAACGGTCTGGACAACGTCATCACCGGAAACGCGTCCGACAACGTCCTCAACGGCGGCCTCGGAGCGGACTCGATGATCGGTGGGGCCGGCAACGACCTCTACTTCGTCGACAATGCCGGCGATACGGTGACGGAGCAGGCCGGCGGAGGCAATAACGACACGGTGTCCACCGGCCTCAGCGGCTACACGCTGGGCGACAACGTCGAGAACCTGATCCTCACCGGATCGTCGGGTGACGCCAACGGCAACGCGGGCGACAACGTCCTCACCGGCAATGCCGGCTCCAACCGCCTCAACGGCGGAGCGGGCAACGATCGGCTGATCGGCGGCGACGGCGTCGATTTCCTCACGGGCGGCGCCGGCAACGACGTCTTCGTCGGAGAGATCAATGCGACGAAGGTGGCGAGCAAGAACGGTCCGATCTCGCTCGATGTCATCCTCGACTTCTCCAAGGGCGATCTCCTCGACCTGAGCGGAATCGACGCCAACACCGGAATCGCCGGCGACCAGGCCTTCACCCTGGTCAATAGCGCCAACCCGAAGAATGCCGGCGAGCTTTCGATCCGCCACTTCGGCAACATGAACGCGGCCGAGGCGGCCCTGGGCATGGAGCTGGACGGCGTCGACGGGGCGAGCCCCTTCGGTGGTCCGGTGTCGGTCGTGTTCGGCAATGTCGACGGCGGCGATGCCGACTTCGCCATCGTGTTCGTGAACTCGCCGAATCTCACCGTCAGCGACTTCATCATGTAATATCGGGCGGCCTCGGCCACTCGAAAGGAAAGCGCTCCGGCTCCGGCCGGGGCGCTTTTTCTTTGAGTCGGCTCGCCGTCATCCCGGCGAAGGCCGGATCGCTGAGCACGGCTCAAGGAGATTGCTCTCAGAAGTCGGAGTTCCTGGATTCCGGCCTTCGCCGGATTGACGAATGAGGCGCCCTTGCCTCGCTGCCGTGCCCGCTTTACCCCCTCCCGGCCAGGAGGAGTGACGATGCGCATCGCATGCCTGGGCGGGGGACCGGCCGGGCTCTATTTCGCGATCTCGATGAAGCTGCGCGATCCGGCGCACGACATCGACCTCTATGAGCGCAACCGGGCCGACGACACGTTCGGCTGGGGAGTCGTCTTCTCCGACCAGACGGTCGGGAATCTGATGGCGAACGATCCGGTTTCGGGCGCCGTCATCCAAGGCGAATTCGCGCACTGGGACGATATCGAAGTCCATATCCACGGCGAGACCGTGCGTTCGTCCGGCCACGGCTTCATCGGAATCGGCCGCAAGCGCCTTCTCGGAATCCTCCAGGACCGGGCCCGCCAGCTCGGGGTCCGGCTTCATTTCGAGCATGAGGCGAGCGCGGATCTCGATTCCTATTCCGGCTTCGACCTCGTCATCGCCGCCGACGGGGCCAACAGCCGTATCCGCACCGCTTATTCCGGACATTTCGGAGTCGACGTGCAGGTCCGGAAGAACAAATTCTTCTGGTTCGGAACGACGAAGGTGTTCGAAGCCTTCACCTTCGCCTTCGAAGAGACCGAGGCCGGCTGGGTCTGGGCCCACGCCTACCGCTTCGATTCCGGGCTCTCCACCTTCATCGTCGAGATGGCCCCCGACACCTGGGAGCGGCTGGGTTTCGACCGAATGGACCAGCCGCAAGCGATCGCGCGGTGCGAGCGGATCTTCGCGAAATATCTCGACGGCCGGGCCCTGATGTCAAACGCCGGCCATCTGAAGGGCCCGGAAGCCTGGCTCCGCTTCCGGCGCATAATCTGCGAGCGCTGGTCGTACCGCAACCTCGTCCTGCTCGGCGACGCGGCGCACACCGCCCATTTCTCGATCGGCTCGGGCACCAAGCTCGCCCTCGAGGATTCGATCAAGCTCGCCGAGGTCCTCAACCGCCCCGGCCTCTCGCGCGAGGCCGCGCTGGGCGAATATCGCGAGGAGCGGCAGGTCGAGGTGCTGAAGCTCCAGAACAGCGCCCGCAACTCGACCGAATGGTTCGAGACCGTGGAGCGCTATCTCCATTTCGAGCCGATCCAGTTCGCTTATTCGCTTCTCACCCGATCGCAGCGGGTCAGCCACGAAAATCTGCGGCTCCGCGACAGGCCCTGGCTCGAGGGGGTGGAGCGCTGGTTCCAGTCGAAGGCGCTCGGGGTCCCCGTCAACGATCCCGCGCCCCCGATGTTCGCGCCCTACCGGCTTCGCGGCCTTCCGCTCGCCAACCGGGTCGTCGTGTCGCCGATGGCCATGTATTCGGCCCGCGACGGAACTCCGAACGACTTCCATCTCGTTCATTACGGCACCCGCGCCCAGGGCGGCGCCGGGCTCCTCTACACGGAGATGACCTGCGTTTCCGCCGAGGGGCGGATCACTCCGGGCTGCGCGGGCCTCTATGCTCCGGAGCATGTCGAGGCGTGGAAGCGGATCGTCGATTTCGTCCACTCGAACGGCGCCGCCAAATTCTGTCTGCAGATCGGCCATTCCGGCCCGAAGGGGAGCACGAGGGTCGGCTGGGAGGGCTATGACGTCCCGCTCGGGGCGGGCGACTGGCCGATCATGGCCGCCTCGGACGTACCCTGGTCGGAGCGTAACCAGGTTCCCCGTCCGATGAGCCGCTCCGACATGGACGCAGTCCTCGGGCAGTTCGTCGCCTCGGTGCGCATGGGCCTCGAGGCCGGGTTCGACATGGTCGAGCTCCACGCCGCCCACGGCTACCTCCTCTCGAGCTTCATCACCCCGCTGACCAACCGGCGGACCGACGAATATGGCGGCAGCCTCGAAAATCGCCTGCGCTTCCCGCTCGAAATCTTCCGGGCGATGCGCGCCGCCTGGCCGGCGGACCGGCCGATGTCGGTCCGAATCTCCGCCAACGACTGGATGGGAGACCGGGGCGTCACTCCGGACGAGGCGGTCCTGATCGGACGGGCCTTCGCCGAAGCCGGCGCCGACCTTATCGACGTCTCGGCGGGACAGACCTGGGCCGATTGCGCTCCGGTCTACGGCCGGATGTTCCAGACCCCCTTCGCCGACCAGATCCGCAACGAGGGACGAGTCGCGACCATGGCGGTCGGCAACATCTACGAAAGCGACCACGTCAACTCGATCCTCGCCGCGGGCCGAGCCGACCTCGTCGCGCTCGCCCGGCCACACCTCGTCGACCCGATGTGGACCCTCCGAGCCGCGGCTGCGGCCGACTACCGCGGAGTGCAGGTGCCGCCGCAATATCTCAGCGGAATGGGCCAGCTCGCTCGAAACCTGGCCCGCGAGGCGGAGCTCAAGGCGTGAGGCTCCACAGGCCCTCACCCTGGCGCTGCGCGCCTGTCCCTCTCCCCTGCACGGAGAGGGGCTATGAAACCCCTCTCCCTTCAGGGGAGAGGAAGGGGCTCGCCGCGAAGCGGTGGGAGGGTGAGGGCAAGTGACTCGGCTGAAAGGCCATCACGCCGTCATTACCGGAGCCGGCACCGGCATCGGCGCCGCGATCGCTCGCGCGCTAGGCTTCGAAGGCGCAAAGCTCACCCTAATCGGCCGCCGCCGCGAGCCCCTGGAGGAAGTCGCCTCGGAGCTTATCGACGCCCTGGTCGCCCCGGCCGACGTCACGGTGCGCGCCGAGGTCGACGGCGCCTTCGACGTCGCGCGGCAGATGCACGGCCCGATCACCATTTTAATCAACAATGCCGGCGCCGCCGCAGGGATTCCCTTCGCGAAGGTCACTCCCGAAATCTGGCGCGACATGCTCGCGGTCAACCTCGACGGCATGTTCCACTGCTGCCAGTCGGCTTTGCCCGACCTGCTCGCCGCCCGGGCGGGCCGGATCGTCACCATCGCCTCGACGGCGGGACTGCATGGCTTCGCCTACGCCTCGCCGTACATAGCCGCCAAGCACGCCGCGGTCGGTCTCACCCGGGCGCTCGCCGCCGAATATGCGCAGAAGAATCTTCGGGTGAACGCGGTCTGCCCCGGCTTCGTCGACACCGACATGACGGTCCGGTCCGTCTCCGACATCGTTGCCAAGACCGGCCGAAGCGAAGACAAGGCGCGCGAAGAGCTGGAGCGGCTGAACAGGTCGGGACGGCTCATCTCCGCCGAGGAGGTCGCAGCGGCGGTGCTCGACCTCGTCTTGTCGGAGCGGAACGGCGAGGCCCTGGAGATCGCATGAACCCTGAGACCTTCGAGCCTGGGCATTTCCTGTGGAGCTTCTCTCAGGGTGTCGCCGTCATCACCCTCAATCGCCCCGAGCGCAAGAATCCGCTGACCTTCGAGAGCTACGCCGAATTGCGCGACACGTTCCGGGCCTTGGTCTATGCGCGCGAGGTGAAGTCGGTGGTCGTCGCCGGAGCGGGCGGCAATTTCAGCTCTGGCGGCGACGTCCACGAAATCATCGGCCCGCTGACCCGAATGACGATGCCCGCCCTGCTCGACTTCACCCGAATGACCGGCGACCTCGTCAAGGCGATGCGTGCCTGCCCGCAGCCGGTCGTCGCCGCGATCGACGGCGTTTGCGCCGGCGCGGGCGCGATCGTGGCGATGGCTTCGGACCTGCGCCTTGCGACCGCCCGGGCAAGGACCGCCTTTCTGTTCACCCGGGTCGGCCTCGCCGGCTGCGACATGGGCGCCTGCGCGATCCTGCCTCGGATCATTGGCCAGGGCCGCGCCGCCGACCTTCTCTACACCGGGCGTTTCATGACCGCTCACGAAGGGGAACGCTGGGGCTTCTATAACCGGCTTTCGGAGCCGGACGACCTGCTGGACGATGCGATGGCCCTTGCCCGGGATCTGGCCTCGGGCCCGACCTTCGCTCACGGGATCACCAAGACCCAGCTCAACCAGGAATGGAACGTCAGCCTCGAGACGGCGATCGAGATGGAGGCCCAGGCCCAGGCCATCTGCATGGCCACCAACGACTTCAAGCGCGCCTTCGAGGCGTTCGCGGCCAAGCGCACTCCGGAGTTCAAGGGTGATTGATGGGCGACCGTAGCTTCCTTGAGTGGCCATTTTTCGACGAATGCCACTGCGAGCTCGCGGAAAGCCTCGAACGCTGGTGCGACGCCGAGCTTTCCGACGAAGAGCCCGAAGACCTCGATTTGGCCTGCCGCGACCTGGTCCGCCGGCTCGGCGACGGCGGGTGGCTGAAGCATTGCGTCCCCGACGAGGCCGGTCGCCTCGACGTCCGCTCGCTCGCCCTCATCCGCGAGACCCTCGCCCGCCATTCCGGTCTCGCCGACTTCGCCTTCGCGATGCAGGGGCTCGGCTCGGGCACGATCAGCCTGTTCGGATCGGACGCCCAGAAGGCGGCCTATCTTCCCGCCGTCGCCCGAGGCGACAAGATCGCCGCCTTCGCGCTCACCGAACCGGCTTCGGGGTCGGACGTCGCATCGATGGACATGACCGCCCAGGAGACCGCCGACGGCTGGCTGGTGAACGGCGCCAAGACCTACATCTCCAACGGCGGGATCGCCGATTACTACATCCTCTTCGCCCGTACCGGCGAGGCGCCGGGGGCGAAGGGCATTTCCGCCTTCATCGTCGACCGCGACACTCCGGGGCTCGACGACAGCGAGCGGATCGAAGTGATCGCCCCGCATCCGCTCGCGACCCTTCGATTCACCGAGGCCCGGCTCCCCGCCTCGGCCCTGCTCGGCGAGCGCGGGCGGGGCTTCGCTCAGGCGATGGCGACCCTCGACATCTTCCGGACGACCGTGGGCGCTGCCGCCCTGGGATTCGCTCGGCGGGCCCTCGACGAAGCGACCCGGCGGGCCCTGACGAGGCGGCTGGGGGCCGGGATGCTGGCCGATAACGCCATCACGCAGTCGAAGCTCGCCGAGATGGTGCTGGACGTCGAGACCTCCGCATTGCTCATCTACCGGGCCGCCTGGCTCCGCGACGTCAAGGGCCGGAGGAACAGCCGCGAGGCGGCGCTCGCCAAGCTCCACGCCACCGACGGCGCCCAGAGCGTCATCGACAAGGCCGTACAGATGTTCGGGGGTCTCGGAGTGACTCGCGGGGTGCCGGTCGAGCGGCTCTATCGGGAGATCAGGGCGCTCCGAATTTACGAGGGGGCCTCGGAAGTCCAGAAAGTCGTGATCGCCCGGGCCCATCTCGCGGAGTATCGGACTTGAGGGCCTTGCTCCCTCCCGGCTGGCCCCGCCCGAGCGGCTTTTCGAACGCGATCTCCGCGAAGGGACGGACGATCTTCACCGCCGGGATCATCGGCTGGGACGAGACCGGGACGATCGTCGCTCCCGACCTCGCCGGCCAGCTCCGCCGGATCCTGGTCAACACCCTGGCGATCCTCGCCGAGGACGGGGCCGGGCCGGAGCATATCGTCCGGATGACCTGGTATGTCGTCGATATAGACGAATATCGCCTTGGACTCGCCGGGATCGGCGCGGCCTGGAAGGAGGTAATCGGCCGCCACTTCCCGGCGATGGCGGTCGTCGAGGTCGGGGCTCTGGTCGAGCCCGGCGCGAGGATCGAGATCGAGACCACCGCGGTCGTGCCGGAATGGTGACAGGCACCGTCATTGCGAGCGAAGCGAAGCAGTCCCGCGCGGAGCCTGTCGAGAACGCCGGCCTGGATTGCTTCGTCGCTCCGCTCCTCGCAATGACCGCCCTGACGTGACCGCCCACGTGAACACCTTCGTCCGCGATCGCCTCCCCCCGCCGGAGGCCCAGCCCGAATTCCTCTTCGAGCTCCCTGAGCTCCAATATCCGGAGCGGCTCAACGCCGCGGTCGAGCTGATCGACAAGGGGGATCCGGACGCCCTGGCCGTGATAAACGACGACGGCCGCTGGACCTATGGCGAGATGCGCGACCTCAGCGATCGGATCGCCCGACTGCTGACGGAGGAGGAGGACCTCCTTCCGGGAGACCGGGTGCTCCTGCGCGGCCCGAACGGGGCGATGCTGTTCGCTTCCTGGCTCGGCGTTCTCAAGGCCGGCGGAATCGTCGTCGCCACCATGCCGGTCCTGCGTTCCGGCGAGGTCGCGACGATCCTCGAGCGGGCTCAGGTCCGCCACGCCATCGTCGACGACCGCTTCCTCGACGACTTCATGAAGGCTGCGGAGCAGACCGGACTGATCCGTTCGCTGCTCACCTACCGAGGCGACACCGGAGCGGGGGTGCTCGAGCGCCGGCTTGAGACGGTGAGGCCCGGCTTCTCACCCGTCGAGACCCGCCGGGACGACGTCGCCTTGATCGCCTTCACCTCCGGGACGACCGGCCGCCCCAAGGGCTGCGTCCATTTCCATCGCGACATCCTGGCCCCCGCCGACTGCTTCGCGCGCCGGGTGCTGAACCCGGAGCCCGGCGGCCGCTGGGCCTGCTCGGCGCCGATCGCCTTCACCTTCGGGCTTGGAATGCTCCTCATCTTCCCCTGGCGCTTCGGCGGAACGGCGGTGACGATCGAGCAGCCGGGCCCGAAGCCGCTGCTCGATGCGATCGCCCGGTTCGAAGTGACCCACCTCGCCACGGCGCCGACGGCGTATAAGGCGATGCTCGCGATATTGGCCGTGGATGGCTCCCCGGCGAAGGCCGGGGCCCGGGGTGGCGCCGAGGCTGGACCCCGGCCTTCGCCGGGGAGCGACCTCTCCTCTCTGACGACGTGCGTCTCGGCCGGCGAGCACCTTCCCGCCGCCACCTGGCGGGCCTGGCACGAGGCGACCGGCCTGAGGATCGTCGACGGGATCGGAGCGACCGAGATGATGCACATCTTCATCTCCGCGGCCGGCGACGACATCCGCCCAGGCGCCACCGGCAAGGCGGTCCCCGGCTACCGGGCCTGCGTCCTCGACGAAGGGGGCAGGCCCCTTCCCCACGGCACCGGCCGTCTCGCCGTGAAAGGTCCGACGGGCTGCCGCTATTTCGACGACGAGCGCCAGTCGGACTATGTGCAGGGAGGCTGGAACGTCACCGGCGACACCTACCGGGCCGACGAGGACGGCTATTTCTGGTACGTCGCCCGCTCCGACGACATGATCGTCTCGGCCGGCTACAACATCGCCGCTCCCGAGGTCGAGAACGCCCTCTACGCCCATCCCGCGGTCCAGGAATGCGCCGTGATCGGCGTGCCGTGCGAGGAGCGGGGGCAGCGGGTGAAGGCCTTCGTCGTCATCGCTCCTGGCCAGGAGCCGTGCGAGACGCTGGCTCGCAAGCTGCAGGACCATGTGAAGGCGGTCATCGCCCCCTACAAATATCCCCGCGACGTGGAGTTCGTCGAAGCCCTCCCCAAGACCGCGACCGGCAAGCTTCAGAGGTTCGCGCTGAGGCGGTGACGAACCGTCATCCCGGCGAAAGCCGGGACCTTGGGGAGACCCACCGGAACTATCCGTCCTGAGGTCCCGGCTTTCGCCGGGATGACGAACCTCAGCAGCCCGGGGTCTTCTCCGAAACCGCCTTGCCGCTGAGCACCCGGCGGACTCCGTCGAGGCATTTGGGCGCCGTCTCCGCGGTGGCCGGGGTCGCAGGCTTCGCTGCGGCCGGAGCCGCCGGCTTGGCCGCGGCACCCGGCTCACCCTTCGACGGGACCCCCGAAAGCGCCCAATGCGTGCTCGCTGAGAGCGGCTTGCCGGAACGCACCTGGACGGCCTGGGTGGAAGCCTCGGCGCTCGGCGGCTCGTAGCGGCGGAGCACGGCGCGGGTGAAGCTGTCGATGCTTCCCGGGGGCTTGGTCCCGACTTCCGCGGCGGCGGCGGCAGCCGCGGCGGCGGCGGCCGCGTCGACGTCCGCCAAAGCAGCGGGATCCTCGATCGCCGGAGCGTCCGCTAGCGTGGTCGGATCCGAGGTCAGGCTCCGCATCTTGGCGACCTGCGGCTCGACCCGACCGGGTGAGAACCGGAACGCCGCCGGCTTGCCCCAGCCGCCTTCCCAGCGGTAGAAGATGTGGGTTCCGATATTGGCGAGCTTCGTCAGGCTCGAGCTCCAATAGGGCACGACCCAGTTGGTATGATAATGGGTCGCCCAGCCCACCGGTGCGAAGACCTTGCCGGCCAGCGCTTCCTCGGCGACCCGGCGGGCGCGGGCCCAGCCCGACGCGGACGGCGTCCGGCGAAGCGCTCCGTCGCAGGTGAAGGTGAACTGGCAGCCCGTCGCCCTCTCCTGCCCCTGGAAGACGACTCCGCACACGGTGCGCGGATAGGCGGGGTGGCGGGCACGGTTCAGGACGACCTGCGCAACGGCCTGCTGGCCCGCGGTCGATTCGACAGCCGCCTCGTAATAGACGGCCGCGGTGAGGCATTCGACCGCGCGAAGCCGATCGGCGGGGGTCGCGAAGGCGGCTCCGAAGGGCCGAGCGGCGGGGTTGGGAAGGGTCGAGACCGGCACCGCGGCGTTGATCTCGACCGCGGCTTGCGGCGCGATTTCGCGGAACTGGAGCGGCTCGGGCTGGGGCGGGATTCCGAGCCCGGGAATACCGCGTGCCGTGCCCGCGAGGCGCGCGTTGGGCGTGGCGCTCGCCGGCTCGAGCCAGGCGACGCTGAGCCCGGCGACCAGGTACAGGCAGGCCATCGTCGCAAGGACGGCGGAGGCGAGCCAGTGCCTTAGCCCCGGGAGCCGGGGCATGAACGGACGGCGCAGTACGAGTTCGTTCGACGACATCAACCACTCCGGAAAGGACGGGCGCTCTATTGCGGCCGCCGATCCAAGGCAAGCGCGAGGCGGCCCAGCCGGTCCCTCATCGCGCCGAAGATCTTGGAAATCCACCAGGCCGGTCTCTACCCGAAATGGGGCGAAACCTCAAATTTTCAACCCGGAGCGGTTCGGCCAGAGGCATAGAGGGCCCGGAAACCGGCCGCGAAAACGGCAAGCCGCCGGTCCGCGATGGCCTCTCTCAGATCGGCCATAAGACATTGATAAAACCAGATATTGTGCTCGGTCATCAGCATTGCGCCCAACATCTCGTTGGAGCGGACGAGGTGGTGCAGATAGGCCCGCGACCATGTCCGGCAGACCGGGCAGTGGCATTGCGAATCGATGGGCCCCTGGTCCTCGCCGAAGCGCGCGTTGCGGATGTTGATCGGTCCGGCACGGGTGAAGGCCTGGCCGGTCCGGCCGGAGCGAGTCGGCAGGACGCAGTCGAACATGTCGATCCCCCGCTCCACCGCCCCAACGATGTCGTCGGGCTTTCCGACCCCCATCAGATAGCGGGGCCGGTCCCGGGGAAGCAAAGCGGGGGCGAAATCGAGACAGTCGAACATCGCCTCCTGCCCCTCCCCAACGGCGAGGCCGCCGACCGCATAGCCGTCGAAGCCGATATCGGTCAGGGCCTCGGCCGACGAACGGCGAAGCCCTTCGTCGAGGGCGCCCTGCTGGATCCCGAACAGCGCGGAGCCCGCCGCATGGTCCCCGCCGGCGTCGAACGCCTCGCGCGAGCGCCGGGCCCAGCGCATCGATCGCTCCATCGCCGCCGCCTGCTCGTCGCGGGGCGCGGTCGTCGGAACGAGCTGGTCGAAGGCCATGACGATGTCCGAGCCGAGCAGCCGCTGGATCTCGATCGACCGCTCCGGGCTGATCATGTGCCTCGAGCCGTCGAGATGGCTCTTGAACCCCACCCCTTCCTCGCCGACCCTTGCGAGATCGGACAGGCTCATCACCTGGTAGCCGCCGCTGTCGGTCAGGATCGGCCGCTCCCAGCCCATGAACGCGTGAAGCCCGCCGAGCCTCGCCACCCGCTCCGCGCCCGGCCGGAGCATGAGATGATAGGTGTTCCCCAGGATGATGTCGGCGCCCGCCGCCCGAACGTCCGCCGGCTTCATCGCCTTGACAGTCGCAGCGGTGCCCACCGGCATGAAGGCCGGGGTGCGAATCTCCCCGCGACGCATCGCGATCGTCCCGATCCGAGCGGCGCCGTCGATGGCCGAGATCGAGAAGGCGAAGCGAGGCGCGTCGGGCATGGCCGCCGCTCCTACACCATCCCCCCCTCCGGAAAACCCTCTCCCTTGAGAGGATGCGCAGGTGACCCGTGCCCGCACTGTCGGCCCGGTCCGGGGAACGAGGCGACCCTGTGCACCGGGGACGGGTCACCACCCATTGCGAACCATTGCCATGACGGGCAGAAGCCGAACATGCACGAAGATGATATAGGCGCGGTGCGCGGGAAAGCGTACGCGCCCTTCGCCGCCTTTCGCGCTTGGACTCGGATCTGCCCCCCGGACAACCTGCGACCGGGCGGCGCGATGAGGCGCCTGTGAGCGAAGCGGCGGGTCTCGGTCAGCTGCGCCTGCGTAAGCCCTACGTGATTTTCATGGGGGACGTCGACGATCCCGCCTCGGCCAAGACCGGTTTCGGTCTTCGCGATTGGTGCCCGGACGATTCGATCGGGCAAATCCGGACGGCCGCCGGCGCAGTGGACCTCGGTCTCCCCGAATTGACGGCGAAGCAGGCCGTGCAGGCGGGCGCCCGCTCACTGGTGATCGGGATTGCGCCCGACGGAGGCACGCTGAAGGAATCGTGGATTCCCACCCTTGCCGAGGCGGCGGCAGCGGGCCTGGATGTCGTGAGCGGGCTGCATACGCGGCTCGAAGCCTACCCTGCGATCGTTGCCGCGGCGCAAGCGGCCGGTATCCGGCTCGTCAATGTCCGGCATCCGGGAAAAAGCTTTCCGGTGGGAAGCGGGCGCAAGCGAACCGGCAAGCGCCTGCTGACCGTCGGCACCGACTGTGCCTTGGGGAAGAAGTACACGGCGCTCGGCATCGCCGCCGAGCTTCGCGCCCGGGGCCTGCCGGCGACCTTTCGCGCAACGGGGCAGACCGGGATCATGATCGCCGGGGCCGGGATCCCGATCGACTCGATGGTGGCCGACTTCGTCGCAGGGGCGGCCGAGGCGCTGTCGCCCGATGCCCCGCCCGATCATTGGGACGTGATCGAGGGCCAAGGTTCCCTGTTCCACCCATCCTATGCCGCCGTCACGCTGGGGCTGGTCCACGGATCGCAGCCCGATGCCATGGTGCTGTGCCACGACCCGCGCCGACTGGCGATCGACGGCTTGCCCGATTTCCCGATTCCGCCGCTAGCCGTTGCGATCCGCCGATACGAGGAGGCTGCGGGCCTGACCAACCCGGCGGCCCGAATCGTCGCTCTCTCCCTCAATACCGGGGGAATGAGCGACGATGAGGCCGCGGCGGCGATCGATTTCGCAGCGTCGGAATCCGGCCTTCCGGCCACCGATCCGATACGCCGCGGAGCGGCGGTCCTCGCCGACTCCATGGTCGGATGACGTTCTGGAAGCTCTCGCTCGATCGGTTCGAATGGCAGTTGCGCGAGCCTTTCGTGATCGCGCGCGGCGCCCAGACCGCGCAGCCCACCCTCATGGTCGGAATCGAGGACGAGTCCGGCCGTCGCGGCCGAGGCGAGGCGTGCGGAGTCGATTATCATGGCGAGACCGTCGCCACGATGCGGAGCGAGATCGAAGCATGCCGGGCGGCGATCGAGCGAGGCCTGTCCAGGGCGGAACTTCAGAATCTCCTTCCCGCCGGGGGCGCCCGAAATGCGGTGGACTGCGCGCTGTGGGATCTGGAGGCCAAAAGGTGCGGCTTCTCGCTGTTCGAGGGGCTGGCCTTTCCCCAGCCGACCGCCTTCACCATCGGCATCCGGAGCCTCGACGCTTACGAGGCCGCAGCTCGGGCGCATTCCGGATTTCCGTTGCTCAAGGTCAAGGTGGGGGCGGGGGATCCATTGCCGGCCGTGGCGGCGGTACGTCGAGGCGCCCCGGACCCAGGGCTCATCGTCGACCCCAATCAGGCGTGGACGCCCGCCGATCTCAAGCGCTTCGCTCCTCCGCTCGCCGACCAGGGCGTCGTTCTGATCGAGCAGCCGGTGCCGGTGGGCGCGGAAACGGAGCTCGCGAACTGGAGTTCGCCGATCCCCCTGTGCGCGGACGAGCTGGTCGGCACCCGGAAGGAACTGGCCCTGGCCTCCGGCCTGTTCGCCTGCGTCAACATCAAGCTCGACAAGACCGGCGGCCTCACGGAAGCCCTGCTGCTCGCCGAAGAGGCGCGCAGATTGGGCCTGCAGGTCATGGCAGGCTGCATGGCCGGCTCCTCGCTGTGCATGGCGCCATCGCTCGTTCTTGCCCCGCTCTGCGCCTTCCTCGATCTCGACGGCCCTTTGCTTCAAACCGGGGACGTGAACCCGGCGCTCCGCTACCGCGACGGATGGATCGACCGGCCCCCCGCCGCGCTTTGGGGCTGATCCCACCCCCTCGCCCGCTTTCCGATTCCGCACGGCCGGGCCGGACCTAACTTCCCGGGAGTGCCCGATTGGTTCGCTGGTCAATGGGCTAGAAGCCCGCGTTGCAGCGAGCGCGTACAGCGTATCAGTTGACGCCGCTATCACGGTGAAGGTCACCACGAGGCCGATGCGGTAGGCAGCGCAACCCATTTCAGGATGGTGAATGCAACGGCCGAAGAGGCAAGAACGACGACGCCACCCGCCAAAGACGCTGCCATGGCAGTCGCATTGCCAATGGCCATCCCGGCTACCGCCGCCAAAGCGGTCTTCCGCCCTGAAGCGAATGCAAAACCGACGATACCCGCCACCCCGGGGCCTGGGATGACCGCGATGACGAAAGCACCCGCGGCGAAAGTCGACCAACGTGCGGTTCCATAGCACTCGCCTCCTCTTCGTAGTCCTTCAATCGCTCCGATCACCGCTCACGAGTTCGGGAGGGGGAGGCAGACACGTGGCCAGGATCCGAGCCGCTCTCAGCACCTGCAATCGGTCTGCCTCTGTTAGCTGTCCGAGTGCATCCGCCAGAGGAGCAGTGCGGCGTGCTTGCCCCTCTTCGAAGACTTTTCGTCCCCTCTTGGTTACCCGCAACCAGGAAACGCGGCCATCTTCCTCGTCGGGCTCCCTTTGTATGAGCCCCTGTCCCTCAAGCTGCCCCGCCGTGTTTGTGATGCTTGGGCGACTTACCTCCTCTAGACGCGCAAGATCGGACATTCGGATCCGACCCGAGTGAAGGATAACAGCCAGTGCAGAGGCTTGTGGTCCGCTCAACGCGGCGGCGCGGTCTGCCGCGCGGAGCCAACGGAGGAGCTTCGCACTGACGATAACCACTTCATTCGCGAGCTCGGTACGATCGGTCATTGACCCTCTCAGGTGGTTAGTTCATCTAATGAACTTATATTTGGGAGTTGGCAACGTGGCTCACGATAGATCGACGGCTTTTTTGGGTCTCGCGGCAAGTGTCCTCTTTTTCCTCGCCCTCTCGGCCTTCGGCGCTCTCGATCCAGCATATTCCCATACAACCAAGGCCGTCAGCGAATTGGGCTCCGTTGGCGCCCCGAACCAGCTGAGCTGGAACTTGATTGGCTTCTTGGCTGTGGGGGTTCTGCTGGCCCTGTTTGGATGGCGCCTCGGCGGCCGTGTCGATGATCGCGCGGCCAAGTGGTCCCTGATGCTGTTCGGCCTCTCCTTTGCGGCGACGGCGATACCGGCTGATATGAACAACCTTCGTTCGGCCGGTTCCACCGCTCACATCGTCGCATCGATCGCCGCGTTCCTGTTCTGGGCGCTGGCTCTGATCAGGTTGGTCTGGATCAATGTACCGCTCAGGGGACTGAAGCTGGTCGCAGGGATCGCGCTGGTACTGGCAGTGGGCTCAATAATCCTCCGTACGTCAGAGCTGTTGCTGCCAGGATTAGCCCAGCGGATCAGTTTCTCTGTGATGTTCGGTTGGGTAGCCGTGGCCGCGATCCTCCTTCTCCGCTCGGCCGGAGAAGAGACTCAGCCCCGAGCTAGCCAGACAAGTGCGTGACCTGCGCTCGCCGTGATGGAGGAAGGTTACACCGTCCGTCCGAGGGATCTCTCTGGAACGTGCTAAGGCAGCTCTATTCTTTATAGGAAACGAACAGGCTTTCTTTCGCAGTGGCGTCAGGGGGAAGTGGGAATGCAGAGATACAGGCAAGCTTTGCTTGATCAGCCGGTGTTACATACGCCCAGATTGATCCTCCGGGCGCCCGCAGAGCCGGACATTCCAGCCATCGTTGCCATCGCGGGCGACTGGCAGGTTGCAAGCCGGCTCACTCGAATGCCTCATCCTTACAGAGAGGCGGACGCGCTCTTTTTTCTCAGCACCATCGCGCCTGCCGAGTTGGTGTGGATGATTGTGGAGCGATCATCAAACCTGGTCGTCGGATCAATCAGTATAGCTCAGCTTGAGGATGCTTCTGGAGCAGTTGAGCTTGGCTATTACGTCGCGCGTGAACATTGGGGGCGCGGCGTTGCCACCGAAGCCGGATCCGTCATCCTCGCGTATGGGATAGGACTTTTCGGACGGACCTGGATCAAATCGGGCTACTTCATCGACAATCCTGCATCAGGCCGAGTTTTGGAGAAGCTGGGTTTCAGACAGAAGGGGTTGTCGGAGCGGCCATCCCTTGCAGTTGGGACTTTGAAGCCCTCGATTGAGATGAACTTGGAAGGTGAAGAGCGAGCCGTGCGATAACATTCGGATGAGTGGCTGCGGTTGCAGAGCAAGGGCAGCTTTCCTCGTCTAGCCGAGTCTACAATGCGGCCGAGCCTGCCGTTCGCAAAAGTGCGCTAAAAGTGCGCTAAGGTGACGAGACCGCAGCATTTTTCAAGCGTAGTAAGCCAAGGAGAATGGCGCTCGGCGGCTCTCGGGCCCGCCGCTCCCGCTCACCTCGGCATCAACAAGCTCCCGTCCCCATAGGAATAGAACCGATACCCCGCCTTGATCGCATGCGCATAAGCCGCCTGCATGGTCTCCAGACCCATCAGCGCCGAGACCAGCATGAACAGGGTCGAGCGGGGGAGGTGGAAGTTGGTGATCAGGCCGTCGGTGGCCCGAAAGCGGTAGCCGGGGGTGATGAAGATGGCGGTGTCGCCCTCGAACGGGTGCACCCTTCCCTCCTGGTCGGCGGCGCTTTCGAGCAGTCGGAGCGAGGTGGTTCCCACCGGGATCAGCCGACCGCCCGCGGCCCGGGCGGAGTTCAGGCGGTCGGCGACGCCGGCGTCGATCCGCCCCCATTCCGAATGCATCTTGTGGTCCGCCGTGTCGTCGGCCTTGACCGGAAGGAAGGTGCCCGCTCCGACATGAAGGGTGAGTATCTCGTGGCCAATCCCGGCGGCCGCCAGAGCCTCCATCAGCCGAGGCGTGAAGTGGAGGGAAGCGGTGGGCGCCGCCACCGCTCCCTTGCGGGCGGCGAACATGGTCTGGTAATCCTCGAAGTCGCGCTCGTCCGCCTCGCGCTTGCCGGCGATGTAGGGGGGAAGCGGAATTCGCCCCGCCCGTTCGAGCAGGAGCTCGACCGGCTCGTCGCCCTCGAAGGCGAGGAGGAGGCTTCCGTCCTCGGCCTTGGATCCCGCGAGCGCGGCGACTCCGCTTGCGAATTCGATCCGGTCCCCTTCCCGGACCCGCTTGGAGTTGCGGACGAACGCGCGCCATTCGCGCGGTCCCTCGCGCTTGTGGAGGGTCGCTCCGATCCGGGCGTCTCCCCGCCGCCCCTCGAGCTGGGCGGGGATGACCCTCGTGTCGTTGAAGACGAGGACGTCGCCGCGGCGAAGGAGCCGCGGCAGGTCGGACACGCTTCGATCCTCGCGGCCGCTCCCCCCGCTCAGGACCAGAAGCCGGGCCGAGTCCCTCGGGCTCGCCGGCCTCAGCGCGATCCGGTCGGAAGGAAGCGCGAAGTCGAATTCGTCGACCCGCATCCCGCGGCTTACCGGCTCTTCTTGGGCGGCGCCTTGGGCTTGGCTTCGGGGAGCCGGATGGAGGGCGGCCGCGGGACCGCCGGGCCTGCGGCCATTCCGCCCTGCGAGGCCCGCGGCGCCGCCTTGACCGGAGTCGCGAAACTTTGTCCGGGCGCCGGCGGCGCCTTGTTGTCGGCGGCGATCGAGGCCTGGAGGATCCGGGTGGGGTTGGCCGGCGGCTCGCCCTTCTCGATTCCGTCCACGAAGTTCATCCCGCTGACGACCCGGCCGAACACGGTGTAGCGCCGGTCGAGCGACAGCCGGGTTCCCAGCATGATGTAGAATTGGCTGTTGGCGCTGTTTTCCGCGGCGGTCGCGGTCGCTGCGTCGGCGCCTTCGGGGGCCCCCTGGCGGGCGGCAGCGATCGCTCCGCGGACGTGGGGAAGGCCGTTGAACTCCGCCTTGAGGTCGGGGAGCTGGGAGCCGCCGGTGCCGTCGCCGGCGGGATCGCCGCCCTGCGCCATGAAGCCGTCGATCACCCGGTGGAAGGTCAGGCCGTTGTAAAAGCCCTTGCGGGCCAGCTCCTTGATCCGGGCGACATGGCCCGGGGCGACGTCGGGCCGAAGCTGGATCGCCACCCGGCCGCCGCTCGACAGGTCCAGCAGAAGGGTGTTTTCCGGGTCGACGGCGGGTGTCGCGGGCGGCGCGAGCTGCGCCGCCGCGGAACCCGCGAGGAAGAGGCCGAGCAGCAGGGCCAGCAAAGTCGTGATACGCATGTTTCTGTAATTCCCCGGATAAATCCGTCCCCCGGGGCCGATATCGCCCGGCTGGCTCGGCCGATCAAGTGCCTTTACGACCCAGCGCCTCCACCCGCCGGGCGACGTCGGCCACCACGGCCGCCGGAACGAACTTCGAGATGTCCCCGCCGTACAGCGCGATTTCCTTGACCAGGCGCGAAGCGATCGGCTGCAGGGAAACGTCAGCCATCAGGAAGACCGTCTCGATTCTATCGTTGAGCTGCTGGTTCATCCCCGCCATCTGATACTCATATTCGAAGTCGGCGACGGCCCTGAGGCCCCGGACGATCATCGAGGCGCCTTCGCGTTCGGCGAAATCCATCAGCAGCGAGTCGAAGGAAACGACCTCGATCTCCGCGCCGAGCCCGGCGAGCTCCCTGCGCACCATCGCCATCCGCTCCTCGACCGAGAACATCGGCGACTTGGAAGGGTTGGTCGTGACTCCGATGACCAGCCGGTCGACCAGCTTCGCGCCCCTTCGGATGATATCCATATGGCCGAGCGTGATCGGATCGAAAGTGCCCGGATAGACGCCTGTCCTCATGGTTCCCCCGTCATCCCGGCGAAAGCCGCGACCTCAGCCCGACCCGCCGAGCTCTCGTCGACGAGGTTCCGGCTTTCGCCGGAATGGCGGGGAGGGTCAATGGTCCCGCTCCACCGCGAAGCGGGCCAGGGCGCGGAGCAGGTCGGCTTCGGCGCCGTAGCTCTTCAGATATTCGACCGCCTGGGCGACGAGCAGCTCCGCCTGCCGGCGCGCGCGTTCGCGGCCCAGCAGTGTGACGAAGGTTGCCTTGCCCTTGTCCCGGTCCTTGCCGACCTTCTTGCCGGTCTTCGCTTCCTGGCCTTCCTCGTCGAGGAGGTCGTCCGCAATCTGGAAGGCGAGACCCACGTCGCGGGCATAGCCGCGCAGCCTGGTCCGCCCTTCCGGAGGCACGCGCGCCATGATCGCGCCGGACTCCAGGCAGAATCCGATCAAGGCGCCGGTCTTCAACTGCTGGAGCCGGGTGACCGCGGCAAGGTCGAGGCCCTCGCCGGCCGCCGCGAGGTCCATCATCTGGCCGCCCGCCATCCCGGCCGGCCCCGCCGCCCGGGCCAGGTCGGCGATCAGCTCGGTTCGAACGAACGGATCCTCGTGGGTCGCCTCGTCCGCGAGGATCTCGAAGGCCAGTGCATGGAGCGCGTCGCCGGCCAGGACGGCGGTGGCTTCGCCATAGGCCTTGTGGAGGGTCGGCTTGCCGCGGCGAAGGTCGTCGTCGTCCATCGCCGGCAGGTCGTCGTGGATCAGCGAATAGACGTGGATGCATTCGACCGCCGCGCCGACCCGGACGGCTCGCTGGCGGGACAAGTGAAAGAGGGCGGAGGCGGCGACGACGAGCAGCGGGCGAAGCCTTTTGCCGCCGCCGATCGCCGCATAGCGCATCGCCTGGTAAAGCTCCGCCCTGGCATCGGGAGGGACCAGGAGCCGGGCGGAGAGAAAGTCGTCCACTTCCGCGCGGACCTGGACGAATGCGGGCCCAAGGAGCGACAAGTCCGCCACCAGCGGCGGCTCAGTCGGCGTCGAAGGGAATTGTGGCGCCGGGCTGGCCGTCGCGGCCGAGCTGGATCTTCTCGATCTTCGCCTGTGCCGCCTGGAGTCGGGCCTCGCACTGCTGGCGCAGCCTGTCCCCCTCGCCGTAAAGCTCGATGGACTCGTCGAGCGACGCATCGCCGCTTTCGAGCCGGCGGACGATCTCCTCGAGCCGCTTCAGCGCGGCTTCGAAGCTGAGCTCGGAAATGGGTTCGGAGGGGGCTGACATGGCTGAAAGCATTGGCCGCCGCGTGATGTCGGGTCAAGCAGGTCGCAAGCTCGGTCCGCTCTGCTGGTCGACCGCCTCGCGGCCTCCACCGGCGCAGCCCCGGGCCGCTTACGGCGCCCGGTAGATCACGACGTCGGTTTCGGCGTTCAGGATAAGCGCCTCGCCTTCGCATTGTTTAACCTGCCCCGGCGGGACGGTGCTAGACGCCTGGTCTTTCCTATAGATTAGAGCGGTCTTCGTCGGTTGCCCCGGTTCGTACCGGAAGCTGGCCGAGGTCGCCGTCCGGTCTGCCTTGATGCCGATCGCAATGACCGGGCCGTACAGACCCTCTTTGTGCTCGAGCCAATCGTTAAGCTCCTCGAGCGACAGTCCCGGCTCGGCGCCAATCGTGCTGATGTCTTCGTCATCGGCCATTTCAGACTCCTGCGATTGCGTCATTGACCTGTTTCTCCAAAGCCTGGGTCTTCTGAAGGTCGGTTTCGCGCCCGAACAGGTCCAGAATGTTCAGCAAGGTGCGCACGCGGGTGCCTCCTCGAGCCACGGGGATCGCATCGGCAACCTTGTTCAACTGATCGTCGGTGAGCGCCTCGAGCTTGGCCCTTATCGACACCCCGATCTCAGCCAGCCCCTGCTGAGGCGCGCCCACGATGAAGCGGGTTTGCGTGTCGAACCTGGCCTGCTCGATCGCCCGGGCTTCGGAAGCCTCGGCCGTAATCGTCTCGATCGCGCTGTCGAGCGAGGCCGCGGATTCATAGGCCGCGAGATCCGCGAAGGCGTCGGTCAGGCTGTAGGAGCTCGGCGGTGTCTGCGACATCTGGCGCATGATCGAGGTTCGGACCCGTATCCGGTTGACCTCGATGCCGGCCAGCAAGGCCGGCAGGGCCTTCTCGAAATAAACTTCCTTGGACAGGGCGCCGTGCGCGCTGTTCAGCCCGGTGGCGCCGGCCGAAAGTATGTTGGCTGTCCGCTCGGCGGCGATGGACGCTCCACCCGTCAGCGCCGCGAGCCCCAGGCCGACCCCGAAATTGGATCCTTTCATCTGACGGGACAGCTGGCGACGAAACTCCATGTAGTTGGCGTCCGCGGCCGTCATGTAGATACCGATCACAGTATCGCGAAAGCGCCGCTGAGACTCGGCGTCGCTAATGCCGTAATAGGTCGCTAGAGCCGTGGACACTTCATAGCGATCGGGGATCTGGCGGTTGGGCGTTATCACCGCTCGCGGCTGCCCGTCGAACGACGCACAGGCGCCCAGCGGGATCAGCATCCCAAGTATCAGCAGCCGCAATATGCCTTGTACGGCGCAACTTCCAATCGACGCTCGAATCATTTGTGCCCCCCGGCTCAATCCCGATTCGCTCCAAGTATCGGCTCCGCGAGAGACGTTGACAAGTGAGCGACCACACACACCTACACCCGTCGGGCGTCCAATTCTCCTTCAACTTCGGGCGAAGAGGCGAACGCCCTCTCTCTCGCTATCGGCGGGGTAAGGCCGAATACCAGCGGACGCTTTCCCGAACCTCGCACTCCGCCCGGCCTTCGACCTCGAGCCGCCTGAGGTGCGCCAGCGACTCGCCGGTGGCCAGGCCGAGCATGCCGTCCTCGATCTTGCGCGCGAACAGGATCGAAAAGCAGTCCACCGCCCGCCGCGGCTCGGCGAGATGCGCGTGGAGCGCATCCAGGCGATCGTGGTGGCCGTGGGCCAGCGCGTCGAGGCGGGCGTGGAGGCCGGTGAAGGGCTCGCCGTGCGAGGGAAGGATGAGAAGGCTGTCGGGCAGGCCCTTCAGTTTTTCGATCGAGCCGAGCCAGTCTCCCAGGGGATCGGCCTGCGGCTCGCTGACTCCGAGGGAGACGTTGGACGTGATCCTGGGAAGCACCTGATCGCCCGCGATCATCATGCCGGCTTCATCGTCGATCAGGCAGGCATGTTCCGGGCAATGGCCGTTGCCGACGAGGACCCGCCAGGTCCGGCCGCCGATCGTCAGGCGATCGCCGTCCTCCATCCTGACGAAGCCGACCGGGACCGGGCTGACCACCGAGGCGAAGCGCCCCCAGCCCTTCGCGGCCTCTGCCTCAATCCGGGCTTCGTCCCAGCCCGCCGAGCGCCAATAGGACAAGGCCTCCCGCGGCGGGGCGTCGCGGACGTCCGCGGCAAGCAGCCGGCCGAACAGCCATTCGCCCCGCGTCATCCACAACGGCGCGGCGAAGCGGTCGGTCAGCCAGCCGGCGAGGCCGAGATGATCGGGATGGAAATGGGTGCAGATCACCCGGGTGACGGTCCGGCCCGCCAGCGGTCCGTCGAACAGCGCCTCCCAGCCCTCGCGGCAGGGCGCGATGTCGAGGCCGGTGTCGACCAGCGCGACCCCCTCGCCATCCTCGATCACCCAGACGTTGATATGCCTGAGCGAGCCCGGGATCGGAAGCCGGGCCCAGCCGACCCCGTCGGCGAGGGCGATGAGCTCTCCCGGTTCCGGGCCCCGGCGGCCGAGCGGATAGGTCAGGCCCCGATGCGTATAAGCCTGGCCGAAGGCCGCGTCGGGGTCGGTGAGGGAGACGTCCGGATTGGCGGGCTCAGCTCTTGAAGAGGTCATCGGCCGTCGGCTCGCGCGGCGCCGCTTCGACCGCCTCCTCGGCGGCGTAAGCGGCCTCGGCCTCGCGCGCGGCGTTGTCGCGCTCGCGGCGAAGCTCCTCGATCAGAGCCTCGCGGTCGCCGGCGAGGCGGTGGTCCTGAGGAGCCGGCTCGATCCCGGCCGCCTTGGCCGCCTTGGCGACGATCCCATCCAGCTCGCGCTGCGAGCAAAGGCCCAGCGTGACCGGGTCCTTGGGCTGGATGTTAGCGATGTTCCAGTGGCTCCGGTCGCGGATCGCGGCGATGGTGGTGCGGGTGGTGCCGATCAGCTTGCCGATCTGGCCGTCGGAGATTTCCGGGTGGTTTCGAATGATCCAGGCGATTCCGTCCGGCTTGTCCTGGCGCTTCGAGACGGGCGTGTAGCGCGGGCCCTTGGTCCGGCGGGTCTGGTCCGGCTCCTTCAGCAGCCTGAGCTTGTAGGCGGGGTCGGCCTGGCCGCGGTCGATCTCGTCCTGGTTCAATTCGCCCGCCCGGATCGGGTCGCGCCCGGTCAGCTTCGTCGCCGCCGTATCGTCCGCGATCGCCTGGATCTCGAGAATGTGGAGGCCGCAGAATTCGGCGATCTGCTCGAAGGTGAGCGAGGTGTTGTCGACCAGCCAGGCGGCGGTGGCATGGGGCATGAGCGGCTGAACCACGTGAGTCTCCAAAAACAAGAAGGGCCGCCCCTTCCCGGAGCGGCCGTACGTTGCCAGCGATCTAGTCCAGCGGGCGCCTGAGGGCAAGACGAATGCCGACTCGCCGCGCCCGCGGCAGCGACGGCGGAGGCCGAGCCGGATCAGGCGTCCATGGACAGATAGCCGGGCGTCGAGGCGATTCGGGCTATCCACGCGGTGAGCGCCGGGTAGCGGCCGAGGTCGAAGCCGCCGTCTTCCGCGACATGCGTATAGGCGTAGAGGGCGATGTCGGCGAGGCTGAGGCGGCCGCCGACGAAATAGGGGCGGCCGGCGAGATGCTCGTCCATCAGCGTCAGCGCCGCATCGCCCGCCTCGCGCTTGCCCGGCAGCAGGGTGCGCTGCATCTCGCTCAGCCGCTCCTCGCCGACGAAGGCGAGCCAGAATCGAAGGGTCGCGACGTTGGGCTCGTGATTATATTGCTCGAAGAACATCCAGCGAAGCATGTCGGCCCGGTCGAACCGGTCCTCGGGAACCAGAGCCGTCCCGTCGGCGAGGTAGAAGCAGGCGGCGTTGCTTTCGGGAATGAAGCGATCGCCGACCTGGAGCACCGGGATCCGGCCGTTCGGATTGACGTCGGCGAGGAATTCCGCCGTTCGAGTCTCGCCTGCAAGGATGTCGTATTCCCGCCGCTCGATGCGAAGCCCGAGAAGCGCCGCGGTCAGCCGTATCTTGTAGCAATTCCCCGACTGCGAATATTCGTGGAGGATCGAATTCCCGTTCATTCCCGCCGCTTCCGTCATTCCCACCCCTTCCGTCATCACGCGACCTCCAGCACGATCTTCCCCACATGCTCCCCGCTCTCCATCAGCCGGTGGGCGCCCCGTGTATCGGTCAGCGGGAAGGTGGAATGGATCACCGGCCGGATCCGTCCCGCCTCCAGATGCGGCCACACCTCGCGCCGGAGCGCGTCGGCGAGCGCGGCCTTGAACTGGGCCGGGCGCGCTCGAAGCGTCGAGCCGGTCAGGGTCAGGCGCTTTCGCATCACGTCCCAGATCGGAATCTCGACGCTGGGTCCTCGCTGCGCCGCGATCGAGACGTGGCGACCCTCCTCGGCGAGGCAGGCGAGGTTCCTCGGCAGATAATCGCCGCCGACCATGTCGAGCACGACCGCGACTCCGCGCCCGCCGGTCACCCGCTTCACCTCCTCGACGAAATCCTGAGCCTTGTAGTCGATCGCGTGCGCCGCCCCGATCTGCACGGCCCGCACGCATTTGTCGGGGGAACCGGCGGTGACGATGACCTCCAGGCCGAAAACCTTGCCGAGAAGGATTGCAGTGGTGCCGATTCCGCTTGTGCCGCCGTGCACCAATACAGTGTCGCCTACCCTCGCGCCTCCGCGCTGGAAGAGGTTGCTCCAGACGGTGAAGAAGGTTTCCGGCAAGGCGGCCGCCTCGACCATCGAGAAGCCGGCCGGGACGGGCAGGCACTGGCCTTCGGGCGCCACGCAATATTGCGCATAGCCGCCGCCCGCGACCAGGGCGCAGACCCGTTCGCCGTCGCGAGGGCCGCCCAGGATCGTGCCCGCCACTTCCAGCCCCGGTATCGAGGGCGCCCCCGGCGGCGGCGGATAGAAGCCGAGCCGTTGCATCACGTCCGGCCGGTTCACGCCCGCCGCGTCGACGCGGATCAGAACCTCGCCCGCCCCGGCGCCCGGCACCGGCCGTTCGACCGGCTGAAGAACCTCGGGCCCGCCCGGCCCGGTTGGATCGATGGCGATCATCGTCTCTGGGATTGCGTCCATGCGGTCACGCCTCGCGCCGAAAGCTCGGCGGCGCAAGCCCTCCGGCTTGACGCGGCGCCCCGGAAGGAAGAATCTCGCGGCCATGGACCTGGACGAGCTCTTTCCAAGCAAGCCCGACGATCCGCTGACCCTGCTCGGGCGTCAGGACCTGGATCCGCTGTCGGTCGACGAGCTTCACGCGCGGATCGAGGCGCTCGAAGCGGAGATCGTCCGGGTGCGCTCGAAGATCGATGCCGCGGTTAACCACCGGGCAAGCGCGGAGCAATTATTCAAGAAATGACGGAAGCTGCGGGAACATTCGGCCTTTTCCCCAGCTTTTTTGGAGGTGCGCTTGATGACGGCAGTCCGACGCCCGACATTGAGGCCGTGTAGTCCGTGAATCTTTGCGGGCTTTGAGGAGTAAAAGACTTGCCTTCCTTCGCCCGCGAACTCGAACAGACCCTGCATACCGCATTGGCGGAAGCCAGCGGCCGCCGGCACGAATATGCGACCCTCGAACACCTCCTTCTCGCGCTCACCGAAGACGCCCACGCCTCCAAGGTGATGAGCGCCTGCGGAGTCGATCTGAAGGAGCTTCGGGAAGCCGTCCGAGCCTATCTCGACAGCGAGCTGGAGGCCTTGAAGGTCGACGGGCAGACCGACCCGTCGCCGACCAGCGGCTTCCAGCGGGTCGTCCAGCGCGCCATCCTCCACGTCCAGTCCTCGGGCCGCGACGAGGTGACCGGCGCCAACGTCCTCGTCGCGCTCTTCTCCGAACGCGAGAGCTACGCCGTCTACTTCCTTCAGCAGCAGGACATGAGCCGCCTCGATGCCGTCAGCTACATCAGCCACGGAGTCGGCAAGGGCGAGACCGCGTCCGAGCCGCAGGAGGTGAAGGGCGCCGAGGAGTCCAAGCCCGAGGAGGGCAAGAAGAAGAACGAGAGCGCCCTCAAGCAGTTCACCGTCAACCTCAACGAGAAGGCTCTGAGCGGCCGGGTCGACCCGCTGATCGGGCGCGGGCCCGAGGTCGACCGGACGGTCCAGATCCTCTGCCGTCGCTCCAAGAACAACCCGCTCTATGTGGGCGATCCGGGCGTCGGCAAGACCGCCATCGCCGAAGGCCTTGCCCGCAAGATCGTCGAGGGGGACGTGCCCGAGGTCCTGAAGCCCGCGGTGATCTACTCGCTCGACATGGGCTCGCTTCTCGCCGGCACCCGCTATCGCGGCGATTTCGAGGAGCGGCTGAAGGCGGTGGTGACGGAGCTCGAGAAGCTTCCCGATGCCATCCTCTTCATCGACGAGATCCATACGGTGATCGGCGCGGGCGCGACTTCCGGCGGCGCCATGGATGCTTCGAACCTGCTCAAGCCGGCGCTTTCGGGCGGGACGATCCGCTGCATCGGATCGACCACCTACAAGGAGTTCCGCAACCATTTCGAGAAGGACCGGGCGCTTCTCCGGCGCTTCCAGAAGATCGACGTCAACGAGCCGACGATCGAGGATACGGTGAAGATTCTCGCGGGGCTTCGGACGGCGTTCGAGGAGCATCACAAGGTCAAGTACACGAGCGACGCGATCAAGGCGGCGGTCGAGCTTTC